>JAHHSN010000009.1 GCA_020025195.1 Angelakisella sp. | reverse complement strand
GATTTGCCTAATTGTCACCAAAATAATATTTATAGGTTGACAATTAGGCACCGAGCGGTTATAATCATCCTCAGGAAGGTGAAAGAAATGACTATGACCAAGAAAAAACTCTCAACCTATCAAATGGCGGTCACCGCGCTCGTCGCGGCGCTGCTCTGCATCCTTAGCCCTCTCTCGCTCCCCATCGGGCCCGTGCCTATCACTTTGGCGACCCTCATCATTTATCTCGGCTCATATCTCCTCGGCAGCCGACTGGGAACGCTCAGCTGTCTCATCTACCTTGTGCTCGGGGCGGTGGGCTTGCCGGTCTTTTCCGGCTATGCGGGCGGCGTTGCCAAAATCGTCGGTCCCACCGGCGGCTATCTCATCGGCTATCTCCCTATGGCGTTTCTCTGCGGGCTCATCATTGAGCGTTCAGGGAACCGGCTGCTCCCCTCCGTTCTCGGCATGGTGCTTGGTACGGCAGTGTTGTATGCCATCGGGACGGTTTGGTTTGTGGTGATGATGAAATGCGAGCTTCTCTATGCGCTCACCGTGTGCGTGGTTCCGTTCCTTTTGGGGGATGCCCTCAAGATCGTGCTTGCCGTCCTAATCGGAAAGCCGGTACGGGATCGACTCTGTAAGGCAGGCTACCTGAAGACCGTCCCGGCGGCAAAAGCCGAAGCTTCCGCCTAAGCCTTTCAGAGCGGAAAAGCTATCATTCCGAGAGGCGCAGTTTCCGCCTCCCCACGGGGGGGACAGGAGCCGCGCTTCTTTTTTAGCGGCGAAGCCGATGGTCCTTTCCTCTAAAGCGGCACAAAAGAAATAAGCAGTCGGGGGCTTCTCTCTTTGCCTCCGACTGCTTATTTTTCCCCGAATTACCGGTCGTCGCCGTAATTCTTCACCTTGAGGAGCTCTGCCAAAATGGCAATGGCGATCTCCTCCGGGGTTTCTCCTCCGAGGTCCAGCCCAATGGGAGAATGGACCTTATCCAGAAGCTCCCTCGAATAGCCCTCGCCCTCCAGCCGCTCAAAGAGCGCCTTGATCTTGCGGCGGGAGCCGATCATACCGATATAGGCGGCGTCCTGCGCGTGGGAAAGCACCCCGCCCAGCGCATCACCGTCCGCGGTGTGTCCAAAGGTCGCCACCACATAGAAGGCGCCCTTGGGGGCGTGAAACTCCCTGACGCCCTCCCGAAAGTCGGTGAGCGGCACAAAGCGGTCCGCCAGCGAGATGCCCTCCCCGATCTGGGTCTCGTCCCGGGTATCCAGCAGGGTCACCGTGAAGCCGGAAAGCCGGGCCACCCGCATCAGCGCGGTGCCGACATGCCCGCCGCCCACCATGATGAGCTGGGGTTGTTCGTTGCGGACGCACTCCAGAAAAACGGTGAGCTTTCCGCCGCAGGAAAGTCCCTTGTTCGCGGCAGGAATGTTATAGTCATAGATCTTGACGGCGTTCTGTCCGGTTTGGAGGATCTCCTTCGCATCCTCGATGACCTGGCGCTCCACCGCGCCGCCGCCCACCGTTCCGCAGATGCTGCCATCCTCAAACACCAGCATTTTGCCGTTCGTTCGGGTGGTGCTGCCCTCTGCCGAGACGATGGTCGCCACGGTCATGTCCTTGCCGGCCTTCATGGCCTTCAGCTGTTCTTCGATGAGTTCCCATGGTTTCATAGTGATCCTCCTTTGTGCTCGGGGCGTGGGCGGAGGTCATCCCTCTGTCCCCGCTCTATTTCTGTCAGGTCAGCGCTTCCTCGCGGATGAGGTCTATGAAGCCCTGCATCTGCGGCGTGACCCATTTGTTTTTATGACGAATGATCTGGCGGTACATCGCGGCATGGAATTCCGGCACGTCCAGACGCACCAGCCGCCCCTCCGCAAGGGAGCGGGAAATGACGTACATCGGCAGGAGCGAGATGCCAAAGCCCTCCTCCACCATCCGGCGGACGACCTCGGTGCTGCCGATCTCCAGAATGGGGTTCACCATGAGACCCCGTTCCGCAAGCTGCTGGTCAAAAGGCTTGCGGTAGCCCTCCCGTTCCTCGGTGAGGACGAATTTCTCCTCCACGATGTCCGCCAGGGTGAGTCCGCGGCGCTTCGCCAGCGGGTGACCGGGCGCCGCGACCAGATAGATCTCCTCCCGCCGACAAAGCGGGATCTCCCAATCGGGGCTGTAATGCGTATCATCCACCAGATAGATGAAGTCCACGTCATTGCGGCGCATCATGTCAAGAAGGCCCTCCGCGCGCGCCGTGGAAACGACGATCTTGACCCGGGGGAATTTTTCATGAAAGAGCGGCACGAGCCGCGAGACCACCGAGGCGCTCAGGGATTCCATCGAGCCGACCCGGAGAAGCCCCTCCGGTTCCGGCGCCTCCCGCACGGCGTTTTTGGCACGCTCCGCCGCCCGCAGGATCTCGTTGGCGTAAAGCAGGAAGGACTGTCCCGGCTGGGTGAGCCGCACCGACCGGCCAATGCGCTCAAAAAGAGGGACACCCAGTTCGGTCTCCAGCTGCTTGATCTGCACCGTGACGGCGGACTGCGAATAGCCCAGTTCCTCCGCGGCGTGCGTGAAATTCTGCAGCTCCGCGACCCGCAAAAACGTGGTGATGTTCCTAAGCTCCATGGTGTTGCCCCTTTCGCCTTCCTGTTTCTCTCTCTTTTCGGTTTCCCCGTCCGGAGGTTTTCTTTTTTTCTGCGGCCCGGTCCGGCGTCACGCCTCCGCCGGGAGAGACGCCGTCCGCTTCGGCCGCCGCGTATGGCCCGGCGGCTCCCATCAGAAAGCGTTTCCTCTGAACGGCGCCCTTTCCGACCGGATTTTCCCGATTAATAATTTTTTCTCAACTATATCATAACTCAAATGAATGATAAGGTCAACGAGCTGCCGGAAAAAGCGGAGATATTTCTTCCGTTTTTTGGGGTTCGGGGAGCTTTCCGCTCCCGTTTCCTTCCCTCCCCGGGTCTTGCAGTCTCCCGGCGACTTTCCGCCAAAACAAAAAACAGTTACGGAGCCTATCCGATCACGGTACACTCCATAACTGTTTTCAGACACAGTGGGTTATTTCCCCTGCTCCTCGGGGGCATTTTTTGAGCTGAACAGCGAGGGAATCAGGTTCTTTCCGAGGAAAAAGCCCTTGTCCCACGGGTTGATGGCAACGCCCTCGATGTTGTCCATCATCATCACCGACTGCAGGAGGGTACGGATGGGCAGCCGGACAAAGCCGGTCGGCGCCCCCAGCTTCAGCTCCCGCTCATCGGTAAAGGCAACGAGCCAGGAGGTGCGGTCCCGGCGCTCCAGCGTCTGGAAGCTGCGGATCAGTTCCTCGGTGAGGACGCCCTCCTTTATCTTGGCGGCAGCGGGCCCCCGCACTGCGACAAGAAATTTGCCATCGTGGTTCATGACGCCCAGAATAACGTTGAGCAGCCGCGCGAGGGTGCGCTGGGAGGAGTTTTGATAGAAATAGCGGATAGCCTTACGGATGTCCTCGGGGGTTTCGGAGGTCTGGCCGACATTCGCATCCACCACGCTGATGACCTTCCAGAAGGAGAGGAGCACCGAGCAGAGGTCGGAGGGGAGGCGCTTGACGCACTCCTTTTTAAGCTCCTCCGGCACGCCGTAGAATGCCTCTGCTATGCTGCCCGCG
This sequence comes from Angelakisella sp., assembly GCA_020025195.1. GTDB lineage: Bacteria > Bacillota > Clostridia > Oscillospirales > Ruminococcaceae > Angelakisella. Next base: position 46,925 of record JAHHSN010000009.1, on the reverse strand, counting down.
ATGGCGGAGAGGGTGTCGGTATCGCCGCCAAGGGAAACGGCCGTCCGGATGACGTCCTCGAAGTCGTTCCCCTCCATAAAGGCGGTGAACGCCTCCGGCACCGTTTTCTGACAGCTGGGATCGTGGCGGTAGTCGGGACGGATCTCATCGCAGGTGCGGCTGAGATCATAGCCGAATTCCTTTATGATGTAGTCCTTGATTTTTGCCTTGTCGTTCCCGTTTCGCGCGAGGAAGATGGCAGACGCCACCGCCTCCGCGCCCTTGATGCCCTCCGGGTGGTCATGGGAGACCTCCGCGGTCGCGCGGGCGATCTCCCGGGTCCGTTCCAAAGTGGGATAGAGCCAGCCCGCCGCGGAGACCCGCATCGCGGCTCCGTTGCCGTAGCTTCCGTAGGGGGCGGGGTAGTCCTCGGTGAGCCACTGGGAAAAGCGCGCGCCATAGCCCGCTCCCGGGTGCTTTCTCGCCCACTTCTTCATGGAGGTTACCACCGCGGAATGAACGGTGTCCAGGTCGGCATCGGGGCCGATGCGCATAAGCGCTTCCCCCACCGCTGCCGTCATGACCGAATCGTCTGTATAATGCGAAGCCTCCCCCAAAAGCGGAAAGTCTTTTTTCTTATTTCCGCCGTCCGCTTCATAGGGACTGCCGATGATATCGCCCAAAATCGCTCCGTACATATTGCTGCCTCCTTTTTTCACTGTCTTTAGTATAACACAATCCCCGCATATTCCAAGGGGGAAGCTCCCAAAAAGAAAAACCGCCGGGGGAACCCCCCGCGGCGGTCATCGAAGTTCTTTCAGTCAAGCTCGTAGATCTCGGAATATTTTTTCACCAGATAGTCGGTATAATAATGCGGGTCAAAGGGCGCGCCGCAGGCGTTTTTAATGAGCCACGCCGGGGATTTTTCCTTGCCGTACTGCCAGATCTTTTCGGCAAGCCAGGAGGACACAGCGGAAAGCTCACCCCGCTCCACGGCGGCGTCAAGGTCAAAGTCCCGCCGCATCGCGTCGGCAATCTGGGCGGCATAGGCGGTGCCGAGAGCATAGCTCGGGAAGTAGCCGAAGTCCCCGGAGCACCAGTGGACGTCCTGCAGGCAGCCCACCCGGTCACAGGGCACCTCCACCCCCAGATATTCCTTCATCAGGCGGTTCCACTCGGCGGGGATGTCCCCCACCGCGAGCGTGCCGGCGATGAGCTGCTTTTCCAGCTCATACCGCACCATGATGTGGAGGCAGTAGGTCACCTCGTCCGCTTCGGTGCGGATGAGGCTCGGCTCCGCCACATTGACCGCCTTGTAAAACTCCTCCGCGGTCACCCCGGAAAGCTGCTCCGGGAAGATCTCCTGAATGGACGGGAACACCGCGCGGACAAAGGGAAGGCTCCGCCCGATGTTGTTTTCATAGAGGCGGCTCTGGCTCTCATGGAGGCCCATGGAGACCCCGCCCGCGAGGCAGGTGCCCATCAGGCGGTCGGCAATGTGCAGCTCGTAGAGCGCGTGTCCGCCCTCATGCACCACGGAATAGAAGCTGCTCGCCATATCCTCCTCAAAGTAATGGGTGGTGATGCGGACGTCTCCCTTATAAAATTCGGTGGTGAAGGGGTGCTCGCTCTCCCCGATGGTGCAGTGGGCGCGGTCGATGCCCATCACCTCCATCACGCGGTCGGAGAGCTTCCGCTGCCCCGCGAGGCTCCACGGCCCCCGGAGGAAGGAGGTATCGGGCTTTTTGCCCTCCTCGGTGATGCGCCGGATGAGCGGGGTGATGACCTCCCGCAGCTCCCCAAAGAAGCGGTCGCAGGTCTCCATGGTGAGACCCGGCTCAAACTGGTCAAGGAGAACGTCATAGGGCGCCTTGTCCGGGTCCAGCAGGGCCGCAAAGCGGCGGCGCGCCGCTACGATCTTTTCAAGATAGGGCTGATAGAGGGAAAAGTCGCTCGCGGCCTTGGCCTTCTCCCAAGCGCTCATGGCGCGGGTGGTCAGGCGGGAAAACTCGGCGTACTCCTCCGCCGGGACGCAGGAAATGCGGCGATAGCGGCGGGAAAGCTCCTCCACCTCGGCGGCTTCCTGCTCGCTCAGCGGCTCCTTTTTGACTTCCTCCAGAAGCCGGGGCAGTGTCTCCCCGGTCATCAGGGCGTGCTCAAAGGCGGAAAGCTCCGCGACCGCCTCTCCCCGTCCCTCATAGCTCTCCGGGGGTGCCACGGTGGCGTCGTCGTATTCAATGACATTCTGGGCATATTGCAGGGCATAGAGCTTCTTTTCCAGTCGGCGAAGCTCCTGCATGGCTTTATTCACGATAAAAGGACTCCTTTCTTTTTTGGGTTTCTTATCTGTTATTATAATGAGGATGCCCCGAAAAAGCAAAGAAAAAGCACCGCCGAAGCGATGCTTTTCCGGGCAGGTTTAACCGAGGGGGACCTCCACCCCGCCGAAGACGACACTTTCCACCGTCTCAAGGTCGATAATCTCCGGGAACATCCCGTTCTTGACGCACCGGGTGTCGTCGGAGATCCTGCCGCCTATGTTGGTGCAGTCGAGGGTGGAGCCGTCCTTAAATTTAACAAGCGTCTCAATCCCGCTCAGATAGGTTTCAAGCGCCTCGTTCATCTCGCCGGTCATGCGGCCATCCTCCGTTTCTCCGGTGGAGAAGCCCACGGTGGGGCCGTCCTCCTTTTCCCAAGGCACGCGCTCCCCCGACGTGTATTCCACCCGCAGTCCCAGTGGAGAGACGGTCACGGTATCCAGGGTAAAGGGGACACCGTTATGGGTAAACTCCTCACCGGAGGGGACGGTGACCGAAAGGTCCTCGTAGTGGAGCCGGAATTTAAGATCCCACGTTCCTTCGGCAAGGGTCTCTCCGTCTGCGCCCCAGCGGCGGAAATCCTTAAAGTGCGCGTGTACCGTATGACCGGCGATGGGGCGGTCGGTGGAGATCAGCTCCACATACTGCACGGAGTTGTCCCCGGGGACAGGATCCTTGAAGTAGGACGAGCTGTGGGAACCGCCGAAATCCCCGAGGTCGATGTACCCCTCCTGGAACATCACCGGAAGATAGCCGTTTTCGTTTTCCTCAAAGGAAAGCTCCTTTCCGTCGTCCCGGCTCAGGGTAAACACGATGGCAAGGTGATAGCGGTCGCCCAGAACGGCTTCCGCCGTGACGGTATAGCCGCCGTCGCTTTGGGAGGCGCCGACGGGCTGACCGATCTGATCCACGATCTCGGTCTCGCACACGCCCCCCAAAATACCGGAAAAGACCTCTCCGACGTCCCGAAGCAGGCCGGTCGCCCCGGCCGCCACGGTGAGGACGACGGCCGCCATCGCCACCGCGAGAGCGGTCCTCATGCGGGGCCGGCGGCGGGGGGCCCGCTCCTCGGCGGCTTCCGCGATGCGGCGGGCCAGCATCTCCTTCTGTCCCTCGGTAAAACGCAGGGACTCCATCTCATTTTTATAGTCAAACGGGTTGTTCATGGTATTCTCCCTCCAAGATCCATTTCAGTTTTTCCCGCCCGCGTTTGAGGCGGGTGTAGACGGTATTGGGCGAGACCCCCAGGATCATTCCGATCTCCGCGGCGTCATAGCCCTCGTAATAGTAAAGCTCGATGACGGCCCGGTATTTGGCGGGCAGGCGCTGTACCGATTCCATCACCTCTCCCGTGGGAGGAGGCGGTGCGGTCAGCTCTCCGCAGTTTTCCAGCGGGCAGGTGCGGCGGCGCCAAGGGCTTTTTAAGAGGTCCTTACAGGCATTGGCGGCGGTGGCCAGCACCCAAGCCTTTTCCTGTCGGGCGTTCTCAAATTCCGGCTCTTTGGAAAGCAGCCGCAAAAACACCGTCTGGCAGACATCCGCGGCGTCAGCGGTATTCCCAAGGTAGCTGTAGCTGAGACGCAGGATGGCGTCGGAATAGCTTTGGACAAGGCGTTCGATTTCCTTGTCACGGTTCATGTGGCATCACTCCTTTTTTGAGCGCTCTGACTATAAAACGACCGAGCGGACAAAAATCTTTCATTTGTGGGAGAAAAAATTTTGACCCGCCGGCAAAGCGGCAGGTCAAAGGAAAGGTCAGAAACAGTAATAGTCCCCGATAAGGAGGGCCTTGGAATCGGGGGCGTGCCCCACCGAGGAGGTCTTGAGGATGGGGAGGCTCTGCGGTGCCATGCCGAGGAGCAGTTCTTCCACCGAGGGACGGCTTTTCTCCTCCTCCATCTGGGTGAAGGTGCCGAGGATGACCCCCGCCGCGCGGTCAAAGACGCCCATCTGCCGAAGCTGGCTGAGGAGGGCGGTCATGGCGGGGACATTGCCGCGAAGCCCCTCCAGAAAGAGGAGGCGCCCCTCTGTCTCGGGGAAATAGGGCGTCCCGGCGAGCTTTAAGAGGCAGCGCATATTGCCGCCGACCAGCACCCCCTCGGCACGGCTTCCCTGCAGGAAGGTATAGGGGAACTCCAAAAGCGCGCGGCTCTCCCCCTTAAGGAAAGAGAAAAAGTTTTTCCGCTGGGTTTCGCCGTCCTCTCCCACCAGATTCCGCACCTGATAGAGCACCGACTGCTGCCCCGCCATGGTGAGGAGGGTATTGATGACCGAGGTGAGATCGCTGTACCCGAAGAAGGGCTTTCCCGCCGCCCGGATGACTCTGTAATCCAGCTCATCCAATATCTCATTCGCGAGATTCCCTCCGGAAATATCAAAGACGGCATCCACCGAGGGGTCCCGGTAAAAGTCCATGAGCTCCCGGGCACGCTCCTGCCGCGTCCCGGGAAAAACGGTCTCCCCGGCAAAAAGATGCTCCCCGAAGACAGGCTCGATCCCGCCCTCCCGAAGGACTCTCCCCAGCTGTTCCAGTTCTTCTTTTACCGCGGGGGGCTGTCCGTTGGAGCAGCAGGTGATCCCCGCTTTTCGGATGGTTTTCATGGTGCTTACTTCCTTTCCGGCTCCGCCTTTTCTACCGGCGGCCCGTCTTCGCCATTATAGCAAAAAACCGCCCCCAAAGATAGAGGGCGGAAATGAGAGGGAAGGCTTCTCCCCTATTATTCTCTGAGATACTGCACGCCGAGATTGGCAAGCCCCTCGATCCCGGAATCCCGGAAGGCGGTCTGACTGCTTATTGCATAGACATAGGAGCCGTTTCGCGCCAAAAGATAGTAATCCTCCCAGCGCTCTTCATAGTCCCGGAACACGGCGGGCGCGTCCTTCTCGGAAAGCTCATAGCAGATGTCAATCATCTGCCGGCCCTTGCACGCAACCACACGTCTGGCAGGGACGCCGGCGGCTTCCTTATATTCTGTGATGAGATAATCCTTTTCACGGAGCTGCTCGATGAGCTCCTCCCGCTCGGGGATGACGTCGTCGGGATCAAATTTCGCGGCGGGGACCGAAAGATTTGCGGCGCCAAAACTCTTATGCACCTTGGCCCGGTCGCATGAGTCCCCCAGAACGGCAGTCAAAACCACCAGCAAAATAAGCGCAATCTCGCTCACCAGCGTAATGATCTTTGCCGCCACAAAAAGCGCCCCCTTTTGGGAAATCCCCTCCAAAAGGCCGTAAAAAAGCCGATGACGCCTGCGGGTCCGCATCGCAGAGATTATCAGCGGTCAGGAGAGGTTTTGCACACCCGCGGGGAAGGAAACTTCCATAATTTATATAAAAATTAAAGCATGGTTTAACGTATTTGTCAATATAAGTTCCTAAAATTCAGCGGTTTCTTGTGGATTTTTCCAATTTCGGAGTCCGTTTGGGCTGTTCTCACTCCACCGGAATCACAAGACCGTCCTCTCCCAGCTTGCAGTGCCCGCCAAAAAGCGCACGGAGGGAATCCCCCTGGGAAAGAAATCCCCGCAGTGCCGGAAGCAGTTCTCCCGAGGCGGAAGTCTCCTCCCCCGCCGTCAGAATCTCCGCGGCGCGGTTGATCTGCTCCGCGGTCTCCTCCATCCGGCGGCAGGTCTCGGGGTCCCTGTCCCATTCGTTTTGCCGGATGAGTACCGAGAGCTCCTCATAGAGGGCGGCAGCTTGCCGGGCGGTGGTCCTGAGCTCCGCCATCGGGTCGGAGCGGGGAACGGAAACCTCTCCCCGGATGCTGTTTATTTCCTCCCGCAGGGTTTCCAGCCGTTCCCGCTCGGTCAAAAGCTCCTCCTCGCTCCCGGCCGTCAAAATAGCGCGCCGGCAATCGCCAATGCGCTCACGGTAGGTGCCAAAGAGTGCATAAACCGTCTCCTCCCCGCCCCAGCCGTTCTCCCCGGCGAGGGCCGCCGTCTCATTATATAGCGCCGCCGTTTCGTTCCAATCGGTTACCGCCTCCTGACGCTGCAGGGCGGATGCCTCTTTTCGGCAGGCCGAAAGGAGCAGAAGCAGGGACAGCACCAAAACGACCCGCCATATTCTTGTTTTTCGCATGGTGTTCCCCCGTTTTCGACATTCTTCGACAGGAATAATATACCAAATCAAGGCACAGATGGCAAGAGGACACGCGGTTTTCTCTTTGCCAAAGCCAGAAGAACGAACCCGGCGTTCCGTGTAAGCGGCGTTTTTTCATTGCGGAACGCTTTGGAAGTATGCTATAATATCCCCGAAATCGTCAGTTATTTTTGACCGGGAAAGGAGAAACGCCATGCTGGGACTCGCTTTGGAAGGCGGCGGCGCCAAGGGCGCTTATCAGATCGGCGCCTATAAGGCCCTGGAGGAGCTGGGCTTCCACTTTGACGCGGTAGCAGGAAGCTCCATCGGCGCCATCAACGCGGCGCTCATTGCCGCGGGAGACATCGACCGCGCTCTGGAATTCTGGAGCACCATGACGAATGAACGGCTCTTTGACGAAAAGGACCAGGGCTTTCTGGAGCTCATCAACCTGCAATTTGACCTCGACACCCTTTCCATCCTGCGGGAAAACATCAAGACCGCCCGCAAAAAAGGCGGCATCGACACCACTAAAATCCGAGAGTTCCTCGAGGAAAATATCGACGTTGATCGGATTTTTAAGAGCCCAATGGACTTCGGCGTCGCGGCGGTCTCCTTCCCGGAGATGAAGCCGCTCCTTGCCTTTAAGGACGAGATGACCCCCGACAACATGATCTCCCACATTCTCGCAAGCGCCACCTTCGCAGGCTTTCAGATGACCCCCATCGGCGACAAGAAGTATGTGGACGGCGGATTTTATGACGCCTGCCCCTACAATATGCTCTTTGACCGCGGCTGTGACGAGGTGATTGCCATTCGGCTCTATGGCTTCGGAATCATCCGCCCGCCGCGCAAAAAGGAGGGGCTGACCAACATCCTGCCGAGCGAAGGCCTCGGTTCGGTGATGAACTTTGATCCGGAAACCTCCATAAAAAATATCAAGCTCGGCTACTACGACACCCTGCGCGCCATGAAGCGTCTCCCCGGCGAGCGCTACTATTTTGACCGCACGGCGGACGGCTTTGAGGCCTTCCTGTCCCTCACCCCGGAATATATCGCGGCGGCCGCCTCCGCGCTCCGCATTTCCCCCGCCTATCCGCCCCGGCGGGCCCTCTTTGAGGAGATCCTCCCCTCCCTGGCCTCGGAGTGCAAGCTCCCCAAGTCCGCCGGCTATGATGAGCTGCTTCTGGCCCTCATCGAACACCGCGCCGCACGGCTCGGCATTGACCGACTGCAGATTTTTTCCCCCGAGGAGCTGCTCCGGAAGGTGCGGGAGGTTCCGCTCACCCTCTCCGGACGTGCTCTTCTCCTGCCCCGGGATGAAGATGCCATCGACACCGTGCTCTATGGCGTCACCCTGCCGAAAGAACCCCGCCGCTCCCTTCTTGCATAATAAAAACACACCCCGCCGTGAAGTCACCTTCTCCGGCGGGGTCTTTTTGCTCTCTATAAAAAGGGGGAGCCCCCCAAAAACCTCATGCTTAAGATCCGGGGGGCGCTTTCTGTTTTTGTTAAAGCCGCTTAATGGCTTCTATCTCAGTCCAGATAGAGATGCATAGGATAGGAAAGATACTGAAGCGGCTCCAGCTTCTCGACCGTCACATAGCCGGGAGCGGCATTCAGGATGGTCGGAATGCGGTTCACGATGGTGGCACAGGTGTGCTCCACGGTGGCGGGCTTTTTCACAAAGAAGGTGGTATCCGGCTCGCCGATGATCTTCCAGTCGCACATATCGCCGTCATCCGGGCCATAGACCTTGCCGATGCACTGGGTCTCAATCACGGGGCCCTGATAGGTCTCGGTGGTGACCACCGCGCTCATGCCGATGCAGTGACCCTTGGGGATGGTGCGTCCCAGCGTTGCGGAATAGAGATCCTCATCATAGAAATAGGGCACGCACTTCTGGGTCTGGGACTTGATGGTCCAGCCCATCTTGTTGCAGAGGGCCTCATTGGAGTTCCAGACATAGCTGGGTTCCAGCGTGGTGGGATGGGCGATCTTCTCCTCGAATTCCTCGGGGGTCATGCCCGCGCCGTGCGCCTCTGCGAGCGCGAGGCCGTAGTCCTCCACGTTATAGCTTACCGCGCCCTCAATGCGGTCGATGCGGTCCACGCCGCCCGCGACAGCGCCGATCATGTTGATCCAGTAAATATCCTGCATTCCGGCACCGACGATGGTACAGCCGTTCTCCTTGGCCAGAAGATCCAGCTTGTTGGTGATCGCCGAAGCAGTGGTCCAGGGATAGATGGCTTCCTCACAGGTGGTCACAACGCTGATGCCGCGGGAAACGCACTTTTCAAAGTGAGGATAGCAGTCGTCCATAAAGCTGAAGAGCGTCACTACCGCGATGTCCGCATCGCACTCATCCAGCACCGCGTCCGCATCGCTGCGAATGGGCACGCCCAGCTTGAAGCCAAGCCCCGCGAACTCGCCGACGTCCATTCCGACAACCGCAGGGTTGACGTCAATCGCGCCGACAATCTCCGCGCCCTTTTCATAAAGATAGCGGATGATATACTTTGCCATTTTGCCGCAGCCGTACTGTACGACCCGAATCTTTTCATAATTCATCATAATGCAGCCGTCCTTTCTCCGTGAACAAATTCGTTTCATTGGGGAAGTATTCTCTTGCAGCTTTATTATAAAGGTTATACTAAGCAAAAGGTCAATGCAAAAACTTACAAAAGTGAAGTGCTTCTTTTGACAGCATCACGGCGGCGCCCGCCTTACGTCTGCTCCACCCGCACCGGGACCTGCAGGCGCAGGAACATCCCCCGCTCCTGATAGTCCATCGGCATTTCCATGATGACCTCGCAGATATAATCCCCCGTCACGACATAGTTCATCTCCTTTATCCTTTCCAGAAGGCGGTCGATATATTCCTTTTCCTTATCGAAACGGTCACAGTAGATGCAGAGGTAAAAGCCGGGCGGCACAACGGTGATGAGCTCCTCGTCCACATAGTCCCGATCCACAAAAACAAACACCTCATCGGAGAAAATATTGCGGTGGAGAAAGTCCTCCCTGCGGATGAGGGAGCCCGCGTTGGCATAATAGATGGGCGGGATGTTCCGCGCCGTCATATCCTCCTTGAGCGCGCGGAGGATCTTCTCATATTCGCTGATCTCGTAGTCGTAGAAGTTGATCACGTTCTTCTTGATGTACATCTGCCGCCGGGGAATGTACTCCAGCAGGAGGGCGCCGTCCGGCGGGGCGTTCTCATAGCGCTCACAGCTGTCGATGGCGCGCTCGATTGCCCGCTTCTGGAGACTGAGTTCTTTCATTCGGCGTTCGATGGCGTCCCGGTTTTTGAGGAGCAGCTCCTTGAGGCGGGCCGGATTCCAGTCCGTCATATGGTGACGGATCTCCCGGAGCGGCATTCCCAGCTCCTTCATATAGCGGATGATGTCCAGCTGAGCGCTCTGCCGGATGTCATAATAGCGGTAGCCGTTCTTCTCATCCCGCCCCAGCGGCAGAAAAAGGCCCTCCCGCTCGTAGAGCCGGAGCGTCTGCTCCGAGACGCCGTTGAGACGCGCCATTTCCCCGATGGTCATGTGCCGGACATCGAGATTCCGAAGGTCGATCATCCTCCAAATTTCCCCTTTCTTTCTTGTGCTCTCTTACCAATGAGTATAGCGGAAAAAGCCTGTTCCTACAATAGGGTTTTATCGCCCTCCCAAAAAGAAAAAGCGCCCGGCGCTCTCCCTTTTGGGCCTTACGCCGAACGCTTATTTAATTCCGGACGGAAACCCCGTTCCCACCCTTGCCGAAAAGACCAATGCGCGGTAATAAAAGTAATGGATTCCGGTGCGGTTCTATCCTTGCTGGGGCATAAAGGTGCAGTGAGGGATTCGAACCCCCTAAGCGCGCCCCGGGCACTCCAGCCAATAATTTCTTTTTTGCATTCGCTTCCCTTCAGCTACCGACTCCATCCGGTATCAGGATCACTCGATCAGTTCAGAGAGCCAGTTCAGCTCCTGAATCTTGAGCTCCAGCTTTCTCAGCTCCGCGGATTCCCGGTCACAGCGCTTCTGCAGCTCCGGCACGGGGATGGTGCTCTTAATGATGATCTCACTCGCGCGGGTGCGGTGCTGCGGAATGGAGGCGGAATCCAGTACCCCCCGCAGGATGCCGTTTCTGCGCTTCATGCAGTCCCGCTTCGCGAGAAGCTCCGTCATGGTAACGCCCTCCGCGGTCACCTTGGCATTGGTGAGATTGATGGCGGCGATGAGGCGCTCCAGCTCCTGCATGGTACGGTCCAGCGTCTCCATGAGAACGTCGGGATTCTCCGCAGGCTCCTCCCCCGACTGTACGGTGGCATTGTTCAGAAGACGGTTTTCCAGCTCATTGATCTTGTTCTGAAGATCTGCCCGGATGACCAGGGCTTCTGCTAATTTCATCGGATTTCCTCCTTTATATCGTCAAGATTAAAATTCCATAATATTATAGCACAGTTTCGCCCACAAAAAAAGTGCACCGCACGGTACACTTTTTTCGGATTTATTTGACCGGGATCATGGCGCCGACGCTCGCCAGCAGGGTGCAGACCACCACCAAAAGCTGGAACGGCAGGGTGCCGAAAGCGCCCACCAGCTCCGACCTTCCGCAGCGCTTGCGGGAGAGGTGGTAGGCGATGATGATGCCGACGCCGGTCACCACCTGAATGATGCTTGCGAAGCGGGTAAAGCCCACAAAGGTGGCCGCGCCGAAAAAGGCAATGACCAGACAGGGCAGCGAAGCCGCCAGCCAGCTGGTGCGGACGTCCCAGTGGGTCTGCTCCCGGACGATGTCCCGGAGGTTCAGGGTGTTGGCCCAGAAGGAGGTGGCAAGCGCAAGCAGGGTGAAGATATAGCCGATGACACTCACCCAGCCGCCGAGGTGCGCTGCGAGATCCACCAGAGCGCCGTCCTCGGTGATGTTTTTCCCGGTGCCCAGAAGCGTCATGATGGTGATGATGAGGATGAGCCCCGCGTTGATGGCAAGCCCCGCCGCGATGGCGCCGCGGATCTTTTGGGTGTCGCCCTCCAGCCCCTTCACCACCTGCGGCGTGGACATGACCGCCGAAAGAGAGAAGGAGATCATGCTGAAAAGGGCAAGCGCATTGCCGAAGCCGTGCCACCCGGAGGGCAAGGGACTGGTTTCGGAAAGAAGTGTCGCGACCAGAAGGATGCCGACCACGGCGATCATCGAGCTGACGGCAATCTTTTCGCAGATGCCGACCAGCTTCATGCCGATAAAGACAACACCCGCGCCGATTCCGTAGAAAAGGAGCATGCCGGCGAAGTCGGGAAGCCCGAACCAGGAGCGAAACACCGCCGCCGCGCCGGTCAGGAAGGCGCTGACATTGACGATGACCGAAACGCCGAGCGCAATGAACGCCGTCCAGGTGAGGATCTTTTTGAGCCTGCCGGAAAAGAGCTCGGCGTCAAGGCAGCTGACGAACTGACGCCCGCCGTTATTATAGGAAAGCTCCGCGATGATGAGGTGCATCACCACGTTAAAGAGATAGCAGAAGCCGATGATGAGAAGGATCTCCCGCAGGCTGTTGTGCGCCGCCAGAAACGGCACCGACAGAATCCCGGAGCCGACGCCGTGCCCCACGATGATGCTGGTGGCCTCAAAAAAGGTGAGCTTGGATTCGCCCTTGATGTTACTGATAACGATCCCTCATTTCCCTTAGGTTTTGCAGAATCATTATACTAAACCCCCTCGCGGGGTGTCAAGAAAGGGGCCGAACGCCCCGGCAGAACCGTGGAAAGACTCGTTCCCCGCGGCATAATTTCCATTGCCTGCGCCGCTGTGCGGAGAGTCTCTTCGATCGGAGCTTTCCTATTGGGGCTCCGATCTTTTTCTTATAGCTGCCTCATTCCGATGACCCGGAGGAATGCCCAAACCGCTATTCCGGAAGCCTCCTCCCACAATCCCGATATCGTTCTTCTGGATCTGGGACTGCCGGATGTGAACGGAATCGAGGTCATTAAAAAGATCCGAAACCGGTCCAATATGCCCATCATTGTAATCAGTGCCCGCAGTGAAGACACAGACAAAATCGAAGCGCCGGACGCCGGATGCGCGTGGCTGCGGGAGGAGGAATTGCACCTCACCCCTATCGAATATAAAATTCTCTGCCTCCTTTCCCAAAATATCGGCCGGGTCCTGACCCACACCGACATCACACAGCACGTGTGGGGCCGCAGCTGGGAAAATGACGTCGCATTCCTGCGGGTATTTATGGAGACTTTGCGAAAAAAGCCGGAGCCCCTGCCGGTTTCCCCGCAGTACATTCAAACGCATGTGGGCGTCGGCTATCGGATGATTCGAGAGGAGTAAGGCCGATTGACATTCCCGTTTATCCGCCTTGCTCTCCATATACTCAGTATTGGGGCGACTTTTGCCGTTTCCATGTTCACCTTTGGGTGTTTTCCCTTGTTTTTGCCCTTATGAGCCGCTAGCGGAGGCGAAAAGGAAAGTGCTGAATCCTTTATTTTACGGCCGGCTTTATGAGGCTCCCGCGGGAATCTATAACCGCATAAATTAAATTTCCGTTTGCAAAGGCTCTTGCCGTGCCTGCATTTCAACGCGCCCCGCTCCCCCGCAGTCAATTCATTTTCCTCACCAGAGGTCTTTTCGGCCATTGACAAACCCGTTTTAGGGGGTAGAATAGAGAGCAGTGTTTGTTTCAGTCGAGCACTGAAAGGAAGGGCGAGGACATGGAGAAAATAAAAGCATTCTTAAAAAAGAAAAATGTAGAGATCAGCGCGAAACGCTATGGCATCGACGCGCTGGGCGCTATGGCACAGGGCCTGTTCGCTTCCCTGCTCATGGGGACCATCCTCAATACCATTGGGACGCAGTTCGGGCTGCCGTTCTTTAATGAGCTGGGCGGCTTTGCCAGCAGCGTCGCCGGCCCCGCGATGGCGGTCAGCATCGGCTTTGCGCTGGGGGCGCCTCCCCTCGTGCTGTTTTCCCTCATCTCGGTAGGCCAGGCAGCCAACACCCTCGGCGGCGAAGGAGACCCTCTGGCGGTCCTCGGCGGCGCAGGAGGCCCTCTGGCGGTCCTCATCGTCACCGTCATTGCCTGCGAAATCGGAAAGCTGGTCTCCAAGGAAACCAAGATCGACCTGCTGGTCACTCCCTTTGTGACCATTCTGACCGGCGTGGGACTTTCCATCTGGTGGGCGCCTGCCATCGGCAGTGCAGCCTCCAGTGTGGGGCGCGTCATCATGTGGGCCACCGAGCTGCAGCCGTTCCTGATGGGGATCGTGGTAAGCGTTGTCATCGGCGTCGCGCTCACCCTGCCGATCTCTTCTGCCGCCATCTGCTCGGCGTTTTCCCTCACAGGGCTGGCGGGCGGCGCGGCGGTGGCCGGCTGCTGTGCCCAGATGGTGGGCTTTGCCGTCATGTCCTTCCGGGAAAACCGCTGGAGCGGCCTTGTGAGTCAGGGGCTCGGCACCTCGATGCTGCAGATGGGCAACATTGTACGAAATCCCCGCATCTGGCTCCCTGCCATCCTCACCAGTGCCATCACCGGTCCCATCGCGACCTGCGTATTCCATCTGGAGATGAACGGCGCGGCGGTGTCCTCCGGCATGGGGACCTGCGGTATGGTGGGGCCAATCGGCGTTTACAGCGGCTGGATCGCAGATGTTGCATCGGGCGCCAAGGCGGCCATTACCGCCTTCGACTGGATCGGCATGGCGCTCATCTGCATCGTGCTACCCGCCCTTATCTGCTGGGCGCTTGGACTCTGGATGCGTAAAATCGGCTGGATCCGGGAAGGCGATCTCTCCCTTTCGGACTAAAGGAAATAGAACAGAATAACCCAAACCGGACTCAACACCCTTTTGGGGGAAATGAGCCCGGTTTTTCTTTGGGGATGTTTCGGCAGAGCCCAGCGACTAAAATGTCCGGAGGAGGTCGTTCTTGCCGCCGGATGAAGTTTTGCCGCCCGTACAAAGTGGTTTTTCAATCAGAAAAGCACAGCCGGCCGCCGCAGTTTTTCCTGCAGCGGCCGGCTTGTTTCGGTCGGTTAATTAAATAAGCTCCGAAAGGGAATGAAACTCCAGGCCCAGTGCGCTCGCAACGTTCGCATTGGTGCACTTCCCGCCGTACATATTGACTCCGTTTGTAATCCCGGCGTCTGCCTGAGCCGCCTTCTCAAGGCCATTATCGGCGATCGTCAGGCCGTAGCGCAGGGTGGAATTGGTGAGCGCGACGGTGGAGGTATAGGGCACCGCGCCGGGCATATTGCCCACGCAGTAATGAACCACGCCCTGCTCAATATAGACAGGATCGTCGTGGGTGGTCACATGAGAGGTCTCACAGCAGCCGCCCTGATCGATGGCGATATCTACAATAACAGCGCCCTTCTTCATAAGGGGCAGATGCTCTTTCCGGATGAGCTTCGGGGTCTTGCCGCCGGGGATGAGGACCGAACCGATGACAAGATCAGCGGCCGCCAGAGCCTTGCGAATGTTGGCCTCGGTGCTGTAGAGAGTGGTGACAGAAGCGCCGAAAATATCCTCCAGATAGGCCAGACGGTCGGGGTTAATGTCCAGCAGGGTGACCTGAGCATCCACACCCACAGCGGCCTTGGCCGCATAGGTGCCGGCAATACCGCCGCCGATGATGACGATCTCACCCCGTTCCACACCGGGAACGCCGCCCAGCAGGATGCCGCGTCCACCATAAGCCTTCTCCAGATACTTGGCGCCCTCCTGAATGCTGAGTCGGCCGGCAATCTGGCTCATGGGGCGCAGGCAGGGCAGATTCCCCAGCCGGTCGGTAATGGTCTCATAGGCTACCGCCTTAATACGCTTTTCCATCAGCATCGCGGCAAGCTCCGGGTTGGGAGCGAGATGCAGGTAGGTGAAGAGGATCTGGCCCTCGCGGAAAAGATCGTACTCACAGGACTCCGGCTCCTTGACCTTGACGATCATATCCGCTTTGTCAAAAACCTCCTTGGAGGTCCCGACAACAGTGGCGCCGGCTTTTCTGTACTCGTCGTCGGTAAACCCGGCGCCCTTTCCGGCCTCTGTCTCCACATAAACCGTATGACCATGTGCGACGTAATCCGCCACATTGTCAGGGGTGAGTCCCACACGATATTCGTGATTTTTTAATTCTTTAGTAGTACCTACGATCATAGATTGTCCCCTTCTTTACTTAGTTTAGAATAAAGGCTCCACTGCCTGCCTCATTGAAATGCAAGCAGCACCGGCAGCAATTTAGATTATATTAGCACAAAACGCTTCCGATGAAAAGAACATTTTATGAGGATATGGGAAAAAGGAACAGCGCTTTCACCCGATGGTCAGCAAAAGCCAATAAATATCCCCCGGCATAGCCGGGGGTTTTGCAGAAAACGCCTGAAAGGCTCTGTTACCAGCAGCGCCTGCAGGCGCTTTTTGCGGTCTGGCACTTGCGAAGAGATTGTTACTTGCCACCCGTGAACGGGTCAAGGTATTCTTTCATTGTTATCTGGTCTCTCATTTCATCCTCTTTGAGTTGGTTTCTGATGCATTCTTCCATCTTTTTCTTGTTCTTTCCCACTGTGTCCATGTAATACCCTCTGCACCAGAAACTGCGGTTTCCATACTTGTACTTGAGGTTGCCGTTCCTCTCGTGAATCAGCAAACTGCTCGTTCCCTCCCCGGCCCTCCATACGCCATCTCCGGCGGAATGCCCGGTCGCATTGGCTCAGCTTCGCTTTTTTACACCCATTTTTTGGACAATTTATCCAAGAAAAAGTTCCGGGTTTTATGTAGTAGGTAGATTTTTATATTTTTTGCAACACTTTGTCCTTTTTATTTGTTACCATTATTAAAAGCCGTTTCCATACCACCCCAAAAGCACAGCAGCACGTTCATCATCAATTCGTTGGAAAGCAAGGTGTTTCCCATGTGGTGTTAATAATTTTCGCCGTTTTCTTTCTTGCAGCAAGATAAAATTCCACAGGCAGTATTTCATTATCTTTACGTCATTCAAATGATCGTGTAACCATTTTAGAGCAAAGTGCGCGAGGCGCAGCAAAATTTTCCCTGCCCTAAATCAGGGAGCCTCCGTCATTTGTGTTGCGATCATTGCCTGCTTTTCGTTCGTTTTGGTAAGTAACCGAACAATATCAAGGGCCGGTGATCCCAAAGGGTTTGCTGAAGCCTTCATTTGGGGGCATATGTATTCTCGCTGTATTGTTCGAAGCAGTCAGAATTGTCTGGCACGCTACATAAAACAGTCCGTTACAGGGAACGGTTCGCAGCAGATATTCCTGCTGATGTAGTGACCAGAATTTGGTAAGGAGTCCTTTATGAAGAAATGGGTTCGTGTTTTACTTTGCGTTCTTATCATTGCCGCCTGCTATGGTGCGGTCCGCTACATAAGTTTCTATTTCTGTGATCCCTCTCACAACGAACTGTATCCGAAGGAGGAGCTGATCGGCAGAGGGTATCACTCCGTTAAGACCGTGCTCAAAAAGACCGGCAAAGATGTCATCCTGAATCTCGAAAAC
Organism: Angelakisella sp.; assembly: GCA_020025195.1. Lineage (GTDB taxonomy): Bacteria > Bacillota > Clostridia > Oscillospirales > Ruminococcaceae > Angelakisella. The sequence goes on along the minus strand of JAHHSN010000009.1, from coordinate 30,041 downwards.
GATCCGTCCCTCGGGTGGATGCATTCGTCCCAATACTGTCTCACCTACCCCCAAGGCTCTCCGGAGCAGGCGACCGATCTGCATGTGTATTATCGGGGGATCCACAAGGGGGACAAGGATCCGGTTACTGTATATGTTGAAGCTCGATTGCGCCATATTGAGGGGCAAACCCTGGAGGATTATCTCTATGCGGCGGATGATGCCATAATAGAATCGGTAACCGTTCTTGATACACCGGTGTATTACTATCAGCATCATTTCATCGATTCCAGTTATATTGAAAAAGCCGCCTTTGAATATGACGGTGTATACTACAAAGTAAGCTCCGGCATGGAAGGCAAGGAAGCCTTGCTGAAGCTTTGCGAAGGTCTGCTGCGTTCACGGGAGGATTTTTAAGGATGCTCCTGAAACGCTCAAAACCTTGAAAGGGGGTCTGCCCAGTGGGCAGCCCCCCTTTTTGCACAAAGAAAATAGCCACAAAGGAGTCAAAGCGGCTCTTTTGTGGCTGAAGATGGTGGAGGCGAGGAGAGTCGAACTCCTGTCCGAAAACCGATCCGCACGGCTTTCTACGAGTGTAGCTGTTCCTTTAAGATTCCCTCAGTCCAGCGCCGGACAGCAGGCTCAGGACCTTGGTAGCTTCCCATACAATCATAAGCCGGAAGCAAAACTTATGATCGTTCACCACTCATCGACGCCCGCTCCACGGCCGTGGTACTCCGTGGGCAGACGGCAGCCTTTAATTAGGCTGCGTACGCGTAATTATCGTTAGCGTTTATTTTTAAGATTGCCCGTTTTATAGAGGTCGTGCGCCTCTACTCGCTTACCCTGTTTCATGATCCCCGTCGAAACCGGTACGCCCCCATATTAACTTTTTCATCTGCGGCTCAGCCGCGGTTCCTCATGGCGCGCTCAATGTCCCGCTTGGCGTCCCGCTTGGCGGCGTCGGCGCGCTTGTCATAGAGCTTTTTGCCCCGGCAAAGACCCAGCTCCACCTTGACAAGGCTCCTCTTAAAATAGACCCGCAGCGGGATGATGGTGAGGCCCTGCTGTTTCACCAGTCCATAGAGCCGATTGAGCTCTCTGCGGTGAAGCAGCAGCTTTCTGGGACGGATGGGGTCTTTATTAAAGATATTCCCCTTCTCATAAGGGCTGATGTGCATCTGACGCACAAAAAGCTCGCCCTTCTCGAAGTCACACCAGGAGTCCTTGAGATTCAGGCCCCCCGCGCGAAGGGATTTGACCTCCGTTCCGAAAAGCTCAATGCCCGCCTCCAAGGTCTCCTCCACAAAATATTCATGCCGTGCCTGACGGTTTACGGCGATCTGTTTAATTCCGGCGGTCTCCGCCATGCCCGGTCACTCCCTTCCTGTGGTGGATACTTAACTATACCACAATTTTCTGTTTTGTCAACGGGTATTTTGTCACAGCTCGCTTCTTCCCTCCAGAGCCCTGTAAAGTGTCACCTCATCAGCGTACTCCAGATTTCCGCCCACCGGGATGCCGTAAGCAAGGCGGCTCACCCGCACACCGAGAGGCTTTAAGAGCTTCGCGATGTACATCGCAGTGGCTTCTCCCTCCACGGTGGGGTTGGTCGCCATGATGACCTCCTCGATCCCGCCCTTGGCGATGCGCGCGAGAAGCTCCTTCACGGTGAGCTGGTCGGGGCCCACGCCCTCCATGGGGGAAATCAGCCCGTGCAGGACATGGTAGACGCCGTTATACTCCCGCGTTCGCTCAAAGGCCAGCACGTCACGGGGGTCCTCCACCACGCAGACAAGGGAGGTGTCCCTTCCCTTGGCGCTGCAGATGGGACAAAGCTCCCCCTCGGTCAGGTTGCCACAGACCGCGCAGCGTTTAATTTTCTCCTTGGCCTCCAGAATGGCGGAGGCCAGCTCTTTGGCCTTCTCCTCGGGAAGATCCAGAATATAAAAGGCAAGGCGCTGTGCCATCTTGCGGCCAACGCCCGGCATCCTTGCAAACTGCTCAATGAGCTTTTGCAGGGGCAGTGCGGTGGAATCCATCAGGGGTCTCCTTTTCTTTTCGTGATGCTTTTACTCAGATGCCGAGATTCAGGCCGCCGGTCAGGGCATTCATAGTCTTTTCGGCGTCCTCATTGCAGGTGCGGATGGCTTCGTTGACCCCCTCCTTGATGAGGTCCTGCAGGAACTCGATGTCATCGGGATCGACCACCTCGGGCTTCAGGATGACATCGGTCACTTCCTTTTTGCCGTTGATCTCCACCTCAATGGTGCCGCCGCCCGCGGAAACACGGTAGGTCTTTTCCTCCAGCTCGGCCTGTGCCGTCGCCATATCCTCCTGCAGCTTCTGGAACTGCTGCATCATCTGGTTGCGGTTGGGGGCTGCGCCCTGCGGAAGTCTTGCTTTCATGGGTATTTCTCCTTTTATTCTAAAGTTGTCTTGGGTCTCAGGTAATCTCCACGCCCTTTTCGCGGGCATCCGCCAGAAGCTGCTCCAGCGGGGAGGGGGCCTTTTTCTCCGCGGTTTTTCCGTATTTGGCGGGATCATAGGGCCCCACGCCGTAAAGGATGCCGGTCACCTCCGCGATCGCTTCCTTGAGCGACTGGCGGGTGTAATCGTTGGAACGCATCATCTCGATGAAAACGGGATTCCTGCACTCCACCAGCACCGTCTGCCCCCGGATGTGCGCATGGGAGTCATGCAAGGCAGAGGCCAGCATGGCATTTTTGCGGAGAAGCCGCTCCAGCACACGCTGCCAGACCTCCTCCTCCATGGGCCGGACCTCCTGCTTTAAGGCAGGGGCCGGCATGGGGGCCGGTGCCGTGGGAGCGGGCGCCGCAGGGGCTTTCAGAGTGGGAGCCTGAGGCGGCGCCTTCTGCACCGTTTCCGGGAAGGTGACCTGCGCGGGGTCGGCTTCCTCCAGCGTACTCTGCTGCGCAGGCGGCTCTGCCGCGGGATGGCAGCCCTCCGCCAGCAGCCGGTTGAGCTTGGCCTCCAGCTCGTCCACCCGGGCAAGCAGCGCTTCCGGAGAACGGCTCATGCGGCGGTCGCAGAGCTTGATGAGTCCCAGCTCCATTTCGGCCCGGCGGGAGGCGGTCTTTGTCATCGCCGCCTCGGTATCCTGCAGGGTGCGGATGGTATCCACAAGCGTCGCAACGGTATAGCCGCGGCTCTGCTCCTTATATTTTTCCAGCGTTTCGGGGAGCGTGACAATCAGCTCCTCGGGGTGTTTGGCGGATGCCGCCACCAGAAGGTTCCGGTAGTGGGTGATGAGCTGACCGCAGAGGCGGTCATACTCCACCGACTGTCCACCCGCTTCGTCCAGCCGGGAAAGGGCTTTGGAAAAGTCTCCCTCCCGGATCGCCTCCGCGACCCCGAACAGGGCGTCCTGCCCCACAAGGCCGGCGACCTCGCTCACCGTTTCCAGCGTGACCTCGGGGCTGTGCGCCCAGCAAAGGTCCAGCAGAGAGAGGGCGTCACGCATACCGCCGTCCGCCACACGGGCGATGAGCAGAGCGGCGTCCTCCTTAAGGGTGAAGCCCTCCGCCGCGGCGATGGTGAGGAGACGGTCTCTTATCACCCCGGCGCTGATGCGCTTAAAGTCAAAGCGCTGACAGCGGGACTGAATGGTCGCGGGAATTTTATGCACCTCGGTGGTCGCTAAGATGAAGATGACGTGCTCGGGCGGCTCCTCCATGATTTTGAGGAGGGCGTTGACCGCGCCCTGAGAGAGCATGTGCGCCTCATCAATGATGTAGACACGGTATTTTGCCGCATTGGGGAGAAAAACCGCTTCCTCCCGGAGATCGCGGATATTGTCCACGCCGTTATTGCTCGCGGCGTCGATCTCCGCGACGTCCGGCAGAGTGCCGTTGTCCGCGGCACGGCAGATCTCGCACTCCCCGCAGGGACTGCCATCCTTGGGGGAAAGACAGTTGACGGCCTTCGCGATGAGCTTGGCACAGGTGGTCTTTCCGGTACCCCGGCTTCCCATCAGGAGATAGGCATGGGAGGGTCGTCCCGTCAGGATTTCATTTTTGAGGGTAGTGGTGATGTGCTCCTGCCCTACCACCTCGTCAAAGGTGCGAGGCCGCCATTTGCGGTAGAGCGCCTGATACATGGAAGGACCCCCTTTCTTATAAAATGAGAGATATCGCCTGTCATACGGAAAACCGGTTGGCTGCGGCACCCGCATATACTGCTTAATGCTGCTCGGTTCCCCGCCTGACATGGTTCACAGTACTGCGTCGCACAGGACCAGATTTCCGCATGACAGAGGATACCTCTCGTGTCTGTCATCGTTACCAGAATATTATACACGAAAACTCCCCGAAGTGCAACCACCTTTTGCGGGAAACTCTCATTCGGGCGTTTCCTTCTCCGCCGGCGGCTCCCAAAAAGCGGCGCGAAGCTCCTCCTCAATGCGTTTCGCTTCCTCCTCGGGATCCTGCCCCTCCCGCCCCAGAATGAAGAGCACGCCGGTATCCCCCATCAGGAAGCACCGCCCCGCCGTGGTTTTGGGCCCCGCCCCGGAAAGATGGTCGGCATAGGCCCGCTGCTCAAAGAGGAGCCGCTTTTGGAGGGCTTTTTCGATTTTGTCCCGCTTTCCCTCGGCAGCCTCAAGAAGAATAAGGTGGTCGGGGGAATCCTCCCGAAGGGATACCCGGCCGTACCCCGCCAGGATATCCCCCGCTTTGAGGCCCAGAAGCTCCGCGAGAAGTTCCTCCTCCAGCTCCAGATACTCCCCCATCCCATAGCGCTCGGCGCACTCTGCCACCAGATTTTCCATGGTCACATCCTCCCGGAGGCGCGGCTGGGGCACCGCTGCCTTTCCCTTTCCGCAGGCGGAAAGGGAAAGCGGCAAAAGGACCATCAAAATGAGGGCGCAGGCTTTCTTCATCGGGGTTCCTCCTTAAAATAAACACAAGGTGCTACCCCTAGTATAAGAAAGGGCGGGTGTTTTTATGTGCGGTCAAGCGGCCGGAAGAAAGCAAAAAAGCCCCCGGTCAGCGTCAGCGCCGGCCGGAAGGCTCTTTTTTTATGTAAGGCTATTTCGCGGCATCAGAGCAGCTTGATGCCTGCCGCAGCGCATTTTTCTCTGGTCTCATCATCCCAGACCGATGCCTGCACCTCCCCGATATGGGCACAGCCCATGAGGAACATGCAGAGCCGGGACTGTCCGATACCGCCGCCGATGGCAAGAGGGAGTTTCCCCGCAAGCAGCATCCGGTGGAACGGGAAATTTCGGCGGTCATCACAGCCCGCCAGGGTGAGCTGACGATCCAGTGCTTCGGAATCGACACGGATACCCATGGAGGATATCTCAAAGGCACAGCCGAGGACCTCGTTCCAGAGGAGGATATCGCCGTTGAGCGTCCAGTCGTCATAGTCGGGGGCACGGCCGTCATGGGGACGCCCGGAGCGCAGCTTGCCGCCGATCTGCATGAGGAAGGTGGTGTGGTGCTCCCGCACAAAGGCGTTCTCCCGCTCCTTCCCGGAGAGGTCGGGGTAGAGATCCTCCAGCTCCTGCGTGGTCACAAAGGCGACCTCCTCATCAAGGTCGGGAACGGTGGTGAGCTGCGGGTAGATGGCGCGGAGGGTGCGCTGGGTGGAGGCGACCGCCGCAATGATCCGGCGCACCGTCTCCTTTAAGTACTCGACGTTTCGCTCCTCCCGGGTGATCGCCTTTTCCCAATCCCACTGATCCACATAAATGGAATGGAGATTGTCGAGGGTTTCATCCCGACGGATAGCGTTCATATCGGTATAAAGCCCCTGGCCGGGGTGAAAGTCATATTCGTAAAGAGCCATGCGTTTCCATTTGGCAAGGGAATGAACCACCTGCGCGTTCCGGCCGATGTCGGGAACGTCAAAGGAAACAGCGCGCTCCACGCCGGAGAGGTCGTCATTGAGACCGGTGGACTCCTCTACAAAGAGAGGAGCCGAAACACGGCTTAAATTGAGGTTGCCGCAAAGGGTATCCTCAAAGAGGCGCTTGATCAGGCTGATCGCCTTCTGGGTATCATAAAGACTGAGGCAGGAGCGATAGCCTTCCGGAATAATCACATGGCTCATGGGAAAATCCTCCTAAACAAGTAAAACTGGCTAAAATTATAGTCCAATCGGGAGAGCTTGTCAAACCTTTCCTCAGGCGATAAGCCCCCCGGCGCGGTAGTGGGCGATGAGGAGATCCACCATCCGCCCGTAGCTCATGACGCCGTCGTGCTGGTCGTTCGCCTTGAGGTAGGCGTCGCTCATTTTTTGTGAGGTCTCCCCCACCGCTGTGTCGTACTTTTTCCAGTAGAGGCTGTGCGCCGCAAGGTCCCGCTCCACCGCGGGAGAAAACCGCACCCTCACCGTTTTCCAGTCCTCCGGGCTCACCCGGTAGAGACGGTTGGTGGCATGAAGGACGGCATGGAGCAGTCCGCTGTAAACAAAATCGGGGTCGCCGCTTTCCACCGCGGCAAGATAGCCGATGAAGTTGGCCTCGTCCTCCCGCATATAGCCGCAGATGTGTGCAAGCTCATGGCACATGGTGGAGGGGATTCCGTGGGGCGGCTGGTTCACATTGATGTTGGGCTCCATGAGATAGGGAAAGATGACGCCGGTCAGCCGGAGGTAGGACATGGCCTCTGAAAAAAACATAGGTTTGGGACTTGTGTCCCGCGCCGCCATGAAAAGCCCCGTTCCATAGAGGGTATCAAGGTTCGCCACCGCCTCGGAGGCTTTCTTTGAGAGGGTATTAAAGTCATCCCGGAGGACAAAAACACCGTTCTCGTCCTCCGCTCTCCCCTCGCGGGCGGCGTTCAGCTCGTCGGTGAGGACCAGACAAAGCTCGGTGAGGGTCTCCTTCCCGGTCGGCTCCACCGTGAGCTTTAAGGGAACGGCAAGAGGGTGACGGTAGTAATTGGCCTCTCCGGTGAGGACGAACCAGAAAAAGATGCCGGAACCGACGGCGGTGAGGATAAGGAGCCGCTTGAGGGCAATCTTCCACCAGTCCTTCCGACGGCGAATCGTTTCCCGTACCCAGCCGATGAGAAAGAGGATGGCTATCACGCCGCAGGCCAGAAGAAAGCACTCCATCCACGAAAAGGGAGCGGGACCGGTGAGGGATGTAAGGAAGCGCTCGGCGCCCCGGTACCAGCCAAGGCTGTAATGCGTCTCAGTCCAGTCGGGATGGAGCCGCGCGTAGCGGAGAAAAAGAAGCCCCGCGGGGATGAGGAGGGTGAAAAGCGTGCAGGTAAGGATGCCGCCCCATCCCATCACCCGGCAGGGCCTTTGCGGTTTGTTTTGGTTTATCTCATTCATAGGAACCCCTTGTCAGCGGAGAACGGCGAGGGTGACGCCGTGGTTTGTCTTAAGATAATCGCTATCCCGGGAAAGCGACGGGTACCGGAGGAGCATTTTCTGGGTCACTTCCTCAAAGGGAGAAAACTCCTCCCCCGGGATGACCGCGAGGATTTCGCCCTGCTCCTGTCTTTTGCGAAGCTCCCGCCGCACCTCCCCGCGGATGACGCCGCCCCTCCCGGAGGAGCCGTAGCCGTGGATGAATTTAATGACCTCCACCCGGTTGGCGCGCGCCGCCGTGAGTGACTGCCGCAGCTGGATCTTAGCAAATTCCAGAGAAGGCATCCCCGCCTCCAGATTGATGACCTTGACCGTCATACCGCCCTTCCTTTCGCGTCGGCCTTTTGCTGGAAGCGCTCCGCCGCCACGGCCACGCGGGTATGCGTTCCCTCCCCAATGAGTCCCTGCTCATCCTCGGCCCGGAGGGCAAATTCTGCCTTTCTTCCCTCCAGAGAGAGAAGCTCCGCCGTCGCGGTAACGGTCATTCCGACCGGGGTCGCTGCAAGGTGCTTAACGCTGATCTCGGTCCCGACCGAGGTCATGCCCTCCTCCAGGAGTCCCTCCAGACAGCCGCACGCCGCCTCCTCCAGAAGCGCCGTCAGCACCGGGGTGGCAAGAACTCTGAGCGAACCGCTCTTGACCGCCTTCGCGGTCATCTTCTCGGAAACGGCCTGGGTCACAGTGTATTTTTTATTCATGGGAAATTCCTCATTTCGTCAGCATATTTCTGTCCTATTATGACACATTACGCCGGGAAAAGAAAGGGGGTGCTGCGCCGGGTAAGCCGGAGTTTTCCTTCCTCGAGTGTGCAGAGGACACTTTCCCCTGGGGTAAGCTCCCCGGAAAGGAGCAGCTCGGTGAGGGGATCTTCGATCAGCTCCCGCACCGCGCGGCGCATGGGGCGGGCACCCTCCCGCGGTTCTTTGCAGGTCTCTGCCACACGGCGCGCCGCCTCCTCGGAAAATTCCGCCTCGATTTCCTGCTCTGCAAGGCGCTTTCCCACCTCTCCGAGAAGCCGCTTCGCGATCTCTAAAAGCTCCTCCTCCCCCAGGGGGTGAAAGACCACCGTTTCGTCGATTCTCCCCAGGATCTCGGGACGCAGCAGCTTTCTGAGGGCGCCCTTTGCCGCGCCCTCCCCCTCCTCGCGGAGGTTTTCTCCAAAGCCGAGGTGCGGGACGCCAAGGAGCTGCTCCGCCCCCACATTGGAGGTGAGGATAATGATGGAATTGCGGAACACCGAGACCCGCCCCGAGGTATCGGTCAGCTTGCCCTCCTCCAAAATTTGCAGGAGGATGTTGTGCAGGTCGGGGTGCGCCTTTTCAATTTCATCAAACACCACTACGCTCATAGGGCGCCGCCGCACCGCCTCGGTGAGAAGCCCTCCCTCCTCACAGCCGACATAGCCGGGAGGGGCGCCGATGAGCCGGGAGATGCTGTGCGGCTCCTGATATTCGCTCATATCGAGCTTGATGAGGGCTTCCCGGCTGCCGAACAGCGTCTCCGAAAGGGCAAAGCAGAGCTCGGTCTTTCCGACGCCGGATGGCCCCATAAAGAGGAAGCTCCCGATGGGGCGACGGGGGTCCCGAAGCCCCACCCGTCCGCGGAGAATGGCGTGCTTTACCTTTTCCACCGCCTCCTTCTGCCCGACCACCCGCTCGGCAACCCCCCGCTCCAGCCGCTCGGCAAGGTCGTCCTCCCGGTCGCCGGCCTCTCCCAAACGGATACCGGTCATCGCCGTCACCGTGTGGCGGATGTCCTCCCGGGAGAGGACGGGACGCCGCACACCGCTTCTCCCGCCCGCCGTAATATGAAGCCGTGCCGCCGCCTCGTCAAGAAGGTCGATTGCCTTATCGGGAAGGAAGCGCGTGGGGAAATAGCGCACCGAAAGCCGCACCGCAGCATCCAGCGCGTCCTCCCCGATGCGGATGCCGTGATGGCGCTCGTAGTGGGGACGCAGTCCCTCCAAAATGGAAAAGGTCTCCTCCTCGGTCGGCTCCTCCACCAATACACTCTGAAACCGTCTGGCCAGTGCCGCGTCCTTTTCGATGGTGCGCCGGTACTCGGCAATGGTGGTCGCGCCAATCACCTGAAGATCTCCCCGGGCCAGCCGGGGCTTCATGATGTTGGCGGCGTCCACCGCCCCCTCCGCCGCGCCGATGCCCATGATGGTGTGAAGCTCATCAATAAAGAGGATGACGTCTCCAAGGGCGCTGACCTCCTCCAGAAGGCCCCGGATGCGCTCCTCAAAGTCGCCGCGGTATTTGGTTCCCGCCACCATCGCCGTCATATCCAGGGCGATCACCCGCTTTTCCTTCAGAAGCTGGGGTACCTTTCCCTCGGTGATGCGCCGCGCCAGCCCCTCCACGATGGCGGTCTTGCCGACGCCAGCCTCTCCGATGAGGCAGGGGTTGTTTTTGGTGCGGCGGGTGAGCACCTGCAAAAGCCGCTCTGTCTCCCGATCCCGCCCAATGACCGGGTCCAGCTTTCCAAGGCGCGCCTGCTCGGTGAGGTCCCGCCCGAAGCGATCCAGAAGGACGCTTTTTCCGCTTCTCTGGGTCTTGCCGCCGCCCCGGGGAAACTGCTTTTCCGTCTGCGCGGGAAGGCTCTCCTCCCGGCGGATGGTCTCCCGGATCTCGGTCTCCAGGTCCCGGGGATCCGCTCCCAGCTTTTTAAGACAGCGCACCGCGTAGGAGTCCCCCTCGCACACCATGGCTAAAAGGAGATGCTCCGTTCCCGCCTGCAAAAATTCCCCCTCGGCGGCAAAGCGCACCGCCTGCTCCATAATCCGGCGGCAGCGGGGGGAAATATCCTCGGGTGAAAGGAGCGTCCGCTCGCCTCTCCCTACCAGAAGGCCCACCTCCTCGGCCGCTCTCCGATGGGTGATCTGCCGCCGGCTGAGGAGGGTGTAGGCCGCGCCGCCCCCCTCTCGGAGCAGTCCCAGAAGGAGATGCTCGCTGCCGATATAGGTATGTCCCATCTCCTCCGCCGACAGCACCGCGTGGTTGAGCGCGGAAGCCGCGCGGGTGGTGAATCCACTGAATTTATACATAAAAACCCTTCTCCTTTACCCGGTCGTTCTCATTTTTAATATGGACCGCGCCGCGTGCCTTAATCGTCAGAACCAAAAAGTCCTCTCCGGCATAGGATGGGGTGATCCCCAAGAAAAGGAGGTTTTCAGTATGTTTCAGAATTGCAATAACAATTCCTGCTGCTGCAACAGAGGACTGTTCGGGCTTTGTCTCAATGACTGCACCCTGATCATCATCCTGATCGCCATCTGGCTGCTGAGCAGTAAGGGCTGCTGCTGCGACTGAGCGCGTAAACCAATACAGGAAGCCGTCCCAAGGCGGCAACGACCTTAAAAGGAGGTACTTTTATAATGGGCTGTAACTGTGGTAATCAGAGAAACTACGGCTGTGACTACAATCCCTGCTGCCAGACCAACGACTGGTGGTGGATCATTCTCCTGCTCATCTTCTGGATGTGGTGGACCGGCGGCTGTGCCACCAACATTTCCGCTTATCGCTCCTGCGGCTGCGGCTGTGGCTGCAACGGCGGAGGCGGCGGCAATCCCTCTCCGATGCAGAACTCCAACCGCTGCGGCTGCGGCTGTGACTGTGACTGCGGCTGCTGATTTCGAATGATGCGGGAGCTTCCCCTTCCGGGAGGTTCCCCCCGCAAGGCTATAAAAATCCCCCGGGCAGAAAGCGCTCTGTCCGGGGGTTCCGGTTTTATTCTGTTTTAGGAGAGAAGGCAGGGCTCCTTGTCCTGTTTTGCCTCCTCAATCACCAAATCACAGATGGCCTTTGCCGCGCCTCGCGGAAGGCTTTCCTGCGCTTTTAGCATGGCGTTTCGGGCGGCTTCGCTCCCGATCAGCTTCTGCACCGCGCGGATCGCATCCCGGACGGTATCCGCCGCAAGCGCCATCCCGTTTTGGCAGAGAAAAACAAGGTTGCGGCTCTCACAGCCCGGCACCGCTAAAAGCAGCACCGTCGGCACCCCCTTGAGGGCGATCTCGGTGGAGGAAAGCCCGCCGGGCTTGGTCACCACGACGTCCGCCGCCGAGAGATAGAGATCCATGCGGTCGGTGAACTGCACCGGGCAGAGCCCCGGGCGCTTTTTGGCTAGGGAGGAAAGCTCGTGATAGAGCTTCTGGTTGTTGCCGCAGAGGGTGACCGCCGTGGCGTCCTCCGGCAGATGGCGCAGGATGCGCCGGGAGAGAGACTCCAGCGGGCCGCAGCCGATGCTCCCGCTCATGATGAGGACAAGGGGACCTTCGGCGGGAAGGTGCAGGGCATGGCGCGCCGCCGCCTTCGGGATGGAGTGTTCAAAATGGGCGGCCGTCGGAATGCCGAACGCCTTTATTTTTTCCGAGGGGATGCCCTTCCCCACAAATTCGGGGCGGAGCCGCTCATCGGGGATGATCCACCAGTCGGGACGGATCTCATTGACGCAGGGACTGCAGGTGTAGTCCGTCGCAATAAAATAGGTCTTAAAACGGGCGGGGTATTTTTCATGGAGGCGGGTCATCATCTCGCCGGGGAAAACGTGCGGGGTGATGACGGTATTGAAGTGATTGCGGCAGAGATAGCGGTAAAGACGCGGCACACAGATGGAATTGACCTTGTATTCAAAAGAGACCCGCTCGCTCGGGTCGAATTTTTCTTTCTTGCGGTAGCCAATACCATAGATGGTGGGGAAATAGCGGTAAGCGAGGGTATGAAGCCCGCTCACCGTCTCGGAAAAATACTGGGGACCAAAGGCGAGGGCGTCTGCGATCTCACATTCGATCCCGCGTGCCAAAAGCTCGGTCCGGATGGCGCGGGCGGCGGAATTGTGCCCGCCGCCGGTATTACAGCTGAGGATAAGCACCTTCACACGGATTCCTCCTTCCGTTTGGCGCGGAGACGACGCTCCAGCAAAATTCTCAGCCGCGGGCGATTATACCGCTGGATGATGATAAAGGGGAAATTGGAGAGGGCGTAGACCACCGTAATCATGATGGCCGCCGTTCCCCGGGTAAAGAGGAGCACCACCGGCGAAAGGAGAAGCAGGATCCAGTGGATGCACTCCGCCACGCAGGTCTCCTTCAACAGATGACGGAGGCTCTCGGGATTGCTTTGGTTCGTAAGCGTCTTGGTGTAGGTTCCCTTCACCCAGCGGCTCTTGTCCGGCATCCGATCCTTCCAGCGGCGAACGCCGAGCTTTTCATAGAATTTGCCGTTCTTTTCCCAAGGATAGGCACGGTAGGGAAATTTTTCGGGGTCAAACCACCGGCGGGGCAGCGCCTCTCCGACGATGTGCGCCAGAATGCCGAGTCCTGCGATCACCAGCACCGAAAGGAGCATCTGCATCCCCACTGCGCGCGCGAAGTGCAGCGTCACAGCAATGATGATGAGCACCGCGATGATGATGGCGATTTGAACCTCTATGGTCATAGAACGACTCCCTTTCCCCATATCTTGTGAAAGTATAACGCTTTACAAGCTCTATATTACACTTTTAGGCGCCGTTCTGCAAGAGCTGATGCTCGCCGAGGAAGGCCTTCACCTCCCGGAAAATGAGCATGTGTCCCGCCTCGGAGGGATGGATGCCGTCCTCGCAGAGGAAATCCGAAAAGTTAAGCTCCCGCAGGAAGGGAGAGCAGATGTCAATGAGCGGCACGGAAAGCTCCGCCGCAACGTCAAAGAGGGCAAGGTTATAAACCTCGTTGCCGAAATAAAGTGCCAGAGGACTGCCGATATACCGCAGGACGCCCTCCGCGCTCACCTTCTGGGTGATCCAGTTAAAATAGCGCATCGGGTCGAGCGGGATCATGCTGAGGAGAACCGGCGTGCTGCCGGAAGCCTCAACCAACTCCACCATATCACGGATGTTCTGCTTGTAGAGCGGGATGGAGGTGCGTACATAGTCGGCGCCGTGCTCCGGGTCCTGCGCCACCGCCGGCCAGTCGTAATCACTGTCGTTGCCGCCGTACATGATGACGATGTAATCGTAATCCCGCATCTTATCCGCCTCGGCCCGCATGACCTCCAGCCCTTTGGTGGAGGTGCAGCCGAATTTACAGCGGTTGTTGACGGTGAGGATGCCCTCCTCCTCCAGAAGCTTCGCGAATGAATTGCGGGAATACCCATAGCGATGCTTCTCATTATCAAGAAGCACCCCGCGCCCGATGGAATCCCCGTAAAAACAAACCTTCATCTTAAAAACAGTTCCCCCTTTGTTCCGTTTTTTCCTCTCCTTTTCGGGAAGAAAAAGTCTTTATCCTAATATATCATATTATGTGTTGCTAATCAACATCTATATCATCTGTTAAATATTTAGCAACATCTAGGGAACGCTTTTCTTCTGTTTGCTCGGAAGCTCCTGCAAACACCAATGCGTCAACGGGCGAAGCCGCCGCTCCGCCCGTTAGTATAGACTGATATTTCCTCGGTTAGCCGTTCCCGGAAGATTTTTTGCCGTGTCCGGAAGCCTCCCAAAGCTCATCCGCCACGGGTGCCCACTGTTCGGACTTTTTCCGGCACTTCTCGCAGAGGGCCGAGACGTCCTCCGGGGATTCCAGGTCGGTGGAATGCGCGCCGGACTCCTTTACCAGCTCCGCCAGCCGTCCTGCGTTATCCAAAAGGGGACAGGGCCGCAGGTGATTGTCATTGAAGGGCTGACCGGCCTGATACGCCTTGAAGAGCGGCGAGCAAAGCGCCTCAGCAAGGGTCTTTTCCCGGATGTTACTGTCGCTGTAATGAATGAAAGCGCAGGGCTCCACGTCGCCGTTTGCATTGATATGGAGGTAGTTGCGGCCGCCCGCGATGCACCCATCCACATATTCTCCGTCGTTCCAGAAATCGAGGGTGAAAATCTCCTTCGTCTTGCGGAAGGCTCTCACCTGCTGGTACATAAAGCGGCGCTGTTCTGCCGACGCCATCAACTCCGGCACGGCTTCGTTGCCGACCGGCATATAGGTGAAGAACCAGCAGAACTTGGCTCCCGATTCGATCATCCAATCATAGTATTCCTCACTTCCGATGGTCTCCACATTCTTGGAGGTATAGCAGCAGGAGACACCGAAGGGCAGTCTTTTCTGTTTGAGCAGTGCCATGGCCTCGGTGACCTTTTGGTAAGTACCTGCACCGCGGCGGAAGTCGGTCTCCTCCTCAAAGCCCTCCACGCTGATGGCCGGAATGAAATTCTTGACCCGCAGCATATCGTCAGCAAACTTCTCATCGATAAGGGTACCGTTCGTAAAGGCGAGAAATTCGCAGTCGGGGTGCTTATTGCAGAGGGCGATGATATCATCCTTGCGCACCAGCGGCTCCCCGCCGGAATAGATATAGAAAAAGATGCCCAGCTCTTTTCCCTGCTCAATGATGGAGTCCAGCTCCTCAAAGGTCATATTGAGACGATTGCCGTACTCTGCTGCCCAGCAGCCGGTACAGTGCAGATTGCAGGCAGAGGTCGGATCCATCAGGATCGCCCACGGAACTTTGCAGCCCAGCTTTTGCTCCGCTGCCTCCATAAGCGGCTTCCTCAACATATTGGAATTGACCACAAAGTTGGTGAAAAGCGTTTGTACCACGTCGGTATCAATATCCCTAAAAATGCGGGTGATATATCGGAACCAGTTGCATTCGGGGTCGGTGAGATAGGAGCCCACCCCGGCCAGCTGCTTTTCCAGCGCGTGATCCTGATCCAGTTTGACCGCCAGCTCCCAGAGCTTCGGAAGATTTTCCACGGGATCCTTTTCCAGATACTCGCAGGCCTTTTTAAGGGCCATCTTCTGCATTCCGTCCTTGAAACCCATAAAGAACACTCCTTTTCCTTTTTGCTTTATTATAGCGTTTTTTTCGCCACACCCAATAGACAAAAAGAAGGCCGTGTCGGGAATTTCGACACGGCGGCGGCTTTGTATAAAAGTTCAAGGCTTTTCAAATTTTTTGACGCAGCTTTCCAGGCTTCCCTCCAGCAGTCTCAAAAATTTATCAAAATTGCGGGGCACCAGCTCATCCATTCCGTGCTCCACCCAGTTCATTACAATCCCGATCATCCCGAAAACATAAACCTCCACGATGAACTCGCGGTCCTCCGCACTGATGTTATGTCCACGGGATTGCTGTTCCACGATGTGTGCCATAGTGGGACGCAGCCATTCGGCAAGATAGCGCTCGGTCAGCAGGTAGTCAAGGGCGTGATAAGCATTGAGAATGAGCTTTTTATTCTCCTGCATCATCTTCATCACCTCGCCGAGACTGCCGCGCCAATCCTCCTCGGTTTTGGGGAGCAGTGCGGACGCCTTCTCGGTGAAGATCCACCCAACCAGATCATAAATGTCCTGAAAGTTATAATAGAAGGTCTGGCGGTTGACATGGCATTTTTCCACCAGCTCCTTGACTGTGATCTTATCAAGCGGCTTTTGACTCAGCAGCTCGATCAGGGTATCTGCCAACAGTCTTTTGGTCGTTTGCGGCATAGGGATCCTCCTCTCCTGATTTCCTTTTCAGTATAGCAGATGGCGCCTTTCCTTGGCAAGAGGCGCCGCGGGAAACGGGACCGCCGCCTTTCGGGCCCGGTTTCGGCCGCGGGCCCTCTTTTTTTCGCGGAACAGAGGCCAAAAAGCAGGAATTTCTTTTGCATTTCGGCCTTTTCCTGCTATGATAGAGAGGGGGCCCTGCCCCGGAAGCGGTTTTTCCGCCGGGCGGGGCAAAAATCCCGAAAAGGAAGGTATTTATGGAATCACCCCAGAACGAACGCGGCGAGAAGCGAATCCTATGGCTCTCCTTCGGCGCCGGCGTCGCTTTTGCCATCGTGGAGTTTGTTTTTTCCCTCTACACCCACTCGCAGTCGGTGCTGATGGATGCCGCCTACGACTCCACCGAGCTGATCGTCATCATTCTCACGCTGTTCCTCACGCCGCTGTTCCACAAGCCGCTCACCGAGGAGCGACCCTACGGGTACAGCCAGCTGGAGTCTGTCTTTATCATCATCAAGGGCTTTATGATGCTCTCGGTCTCGCTGGGGCTTTCGGTCAGCAGTGTGCAGGTCGCTCTCTCCGGCGGTCATATGGTGAACGGCGGACTCATTTCTCTCTTCCAGCTGGCGCTGGGCGCCGTGAGCCTTGTGGTACTGCTCATTATGAGGCACTGGAACGAGCCGCTCTCCTCCCCCACCGTGGACGCGGAGATCCTCGGCTGGAGGCTGGACGTGGCCTACAGCGGCGGGCTTGCCATCGCCTTTTTCTGCTCCATGTTCCTCGGAAAGACTCCGCTTGCCTTTATTGCCCCCTATTTTGACCAGATCATCGCCATTGTCATCGTTCTCTTTATGCTTCCGGAAAACGTGCGGATGCTCTGGCGCGCCATACAGGACGTCTTCCTCTTTTCTCCCGAGGAAAGCACCGTGGAGCGCATCAAGGAGCTGAGCGCCCCGGTCCTTGCGGCGCACCGACTGGAGCCGGTCTTTTATGATATCACCCGCACCGGGCGGCGGCTCTGGATCGACATCTATTTTGACGCACGGCAGGATCTTATCTCCATCCGGGCGCTGCGGCGTGCCACCGATGAGCTGCTCACCGCGGTCTCGGAAGAATTTGACAACTGCATCTGCGAGCTGCTCCCCCACATTCCGGAAACCGACGTCTTCTATGAGGTACCGGAGGAAGAGGAAAATACATAAAGGAAAAGAGCGGAGTCCCCGGTGGGCTTCCGCTCTCTTTTTTATGGATGAAAAAACTTATTTTGCGGTCTTGATCTGATACTCCGCGCTGTATTCCTCAAAGAGACGGCGATAATCCTCGCTGTTCTCCTTGAAGTCGCTCAGGTAGTTATGGGCGTCAAAACCGTCGCTCTTGCCTTCTATGACCGCCACGGCGATGTTGGAGCAGTGGTCAGAGATCCGCTCAAAATTACCGAGAAGGTCGGAGAGAATGAAGCCCATTTCGATGGAACAGGTCTTGTCCGCCAGACGCCGGAAGTGGTTTTCCTTGATCTGCTTGGTCAGCCCGTCGATCACCTGCTCCAGCGGCTCAACAAGATGCGCCTGCTCGGGGCTGTTCTGGGTATAGCAGAGCACCGTGAGATGGAGAATCCTCACCACGGCATCGGTCAGCACCTTAAGCTCCTTCTTGGCCGGCTCCGAGAAGCTGACCGCCTTGATGTGCATTTCATGGGCGGCGCGCTGCAGATTGACAGCGTGGTCGCCCAGACGCTCAAAGTCCCCAATGGCATGCTGCATCCGGGCCACACGGCGGCTGTCCGAATCGGAAAGTGCCTGTGCGGAAAGATAGACAAGGTAGGTATCCAGCTGATCTTCAAATTTATCGAGGATGTCCTCCTTCTGGAGGATGACCTCTGCTTTTTCGTCATCATAGTGGTGGAACAGCTCCAGCGCGGGCAAAAGGGATTCCTCCGCAATCTCCGCCATGCGGACGGTACAGCTGTCGCACTCCCGCAGCGCCACGGAAGGGGCGCGCAGAAGGCGCAGGTCGGGCGCGTACGAGGTTTCCCCGGCGGTGGGGGCAAGGGTGTCCTTCGCGGGAACCATCCACTGCACCAGACGAACGACGAGACGGGAGAAAGGCATGAGAATCGCGGTGAGGAGCAGGTTGAACACGGTATGGATGAGCGCAATGGTGACGGGGCGGACGGCGGTCTGTGAGAAGGAGAAGTGGAATATTGCGTCAAGTCCCGTATAGAGGGAAAGGCAGATCACCGTACCGATCACATTGATGGAAAGGTGCATGACCGCCACGCGCTTCGCATTGGTATTGGTACCGATACTGGAGATCATGGAAGTGGCGCAGGTGCCGATGTTCTGACCCATGATGATGGGAATGGCCATCCAATAGGTGATGCCGCCGGTAAAGGAAAGCGCCTGCAGGATGCTGATGGACGCCGCGGAGCTCTGGATCAGTGCCGTGAAGAGCGTTCCGACCAGAAGGCCCACCAGCGGATGACGGAATTTCACCAGAAGCTGGGTAAACTCCGGCATATTGGCCAGAGGGCTGACGGCGATCTTCATGAACTCCATGCCGTACATGAGGACGGTAAAGCCGACCAGAATATTGCCCACGCTCTTGCGCCGGTCATTTTTGCAGATCATGAGGAGCAAAATACCGATGAGCGCCAGAATGGGCGAAAAGTTCTCCGGTTTCAGCATCTGCAGCATCATATTGTCGCTCTCAATGCCGGAAAGGCTGAGGATCCACGCCGTAAGGGTGGTACCGATCTTGGCGCCGAAGATGACGTAAATGGTCTGGGAAAAAGTCATGATGCCGGAATTGACAAGGCCGACCAGCATAACGGTAACCGCCGAGGAAGACTGCACCGCAATCGTGATAACAATGCCCAGTGCCAGACTGGCCAGCGGCTTGGAGGTCACTCTTTGGAGCAGCTGCTCCAGCTTGCCGCCCGACATCTTTTCCAGATTAGCGGACATGACGTTCATACCAAAGAGGAAGAATGAAAGGCCGAGAATCAGCTTGAGGACAGAAAAAATATCCATAATATAAAAACCCACCCCATGATTATCCTAGTTTTCATTTTGAACGCTCTGAAAGACAGGGCGCACGGATTTCATTCCATTACATGAGTTGCTGCTCATTGATGATGAGTTTGAACCGGAGTCCCAGCTTTTCCGCCGCCTTGCGGCACATCACCATCCGTCCCAGAAAGATCTCAAAGTAGTCCATCACGGTGCTGACCTTGGAATCAATGGTGAGCCGGAGCCGGATCTGCTTTTTATCCTCGCTGATTTCAAGGTGCGCCTGCTCCACCGAATAGTTGACCCGGTCGTGAATGTCAAAGCTTGCAAAATCAGCGTTTCTCACCCGGCTTCTCCGGACGTCCGACTTGTCCGCCAGAATGAGCGCCGCCGCTACGGCATTGACCGCCACCCCGGTGCCCTCATCGTGGTTGCCGATGGCGGTGGTCACCGTGGCGATCTCCTCGGGCGGAAAGCCCATCTCATCCAGAAGGCGGAACGCCATCACCGCGCCGCTCTGGGAGTGGTCCACCCGGTTCACCAGATTGCCGATATCATGGAGGTAGCCTGCAATCTTGGCAAGCTCCACCTCCCGCGGGGGATAGCCCAGCTCCGAGAGGATATAGCCCGCCGTTTCCGCCACGCAGGTAACATGAGCAAAGCTGTGCTCGGTATAGCCGAGGGCGGTCAGCGATTCATCCGCCTTGGTGATATAGGTGCGGATATTATCCCGTTTTTTCAGTTCCTCAAAGGTCATGCGCTTTTCCCCTTTTTCCGACGGCCCTCCGGCCGCTTTCCGTTTTTTCGCCCCGAGCGGGGGCGGTTCTTCTCTTATTATATAGTAAGACCGCGGAAATCGCAATGAAATCCGCGGTCATTTTTCATAAGTTAAACGGTTTTCTTAAGCCTCAGTGGGGGCGGTTCCCGCCTTGGGAGGCGCTTTTCCGCCGTGCCGCTCTCCGCTTCCTGCGACGCGCCATAAAGTAGGCCCTCAGTCCAAAGAGCACGACAACGATGGCCGCCAGAATGATCCCCATCCACTTAAGAATGGCGAGCAGCACCGCCGTGAAGGCGCCGGGCTCCTTTTCCGGCTTTTCCATTTCGGTTTCCGTGCGGTAGGTCTCCACCGTAAAGTCCATCGGGACGCTTGCCACCAGCACGCCGCCGCTGTAAACATCCACCTGAGGGGCTATCGTCTCCCCGGCACGGTAGCGGGAGGGAATATCATAGATGAACGCCACCGATTCGGTCGGGGTCCCCTTTTCCACAAGGAGGTCAAGATCCTTGGAGGCCGAGATATGCACCATGCCGGAGGGGTTCTGCAGCGAGCCGACCGGCACATCGAAGGACGCCATATCGTCGGCGGTAACGCTCACCATGTCGTAGGTGTCAAAGCAGTAGTCAAAGAGCCGGGCGGTGTCGGTGTATTTATCCCACTTGTTCTGGCAGTTCATGGCGACGCAGATGAGCGAAAGGTCGCCCTTCTTGGCCCAGGTGACGATGGTGTGCCTCGACTCCGACGTCCAGCCGAGCTTGCCGCCGATGGCGTACTCATAGCTGTATTTGGAATTGACGATCATATGGTGGTGGGTGCCGATGTTGCGCTCCACCTTCTTTTTGTTGGTCTTGGGGATGGTGTAGCTTTTGGCACAGAAATATTCCTCAAAGCCATCCACCGAAAGCGCCCACCGGGTGATCATCGCCATATCATAGGCGGTGGTGTAGTGCTCCTTGTCATAAAGACCGTGGGCATTGGTGAAGTGAGTATTGGTAAGGCCGAGCGCCGTCACCTGCTGATTCATAAGGGCGGTGAAGTCCTCCAGATTGCCGCTGACCGACTGGGCGATGGCATTGGCGCAGTCGTTGGCGGATTCCACCATGGTACCATAGAAAGCGTCACGAAGGGTGATGACCTCCCCGGGCTCCAGAGCAAGGTGCGTGGTCTCGCCCCAACGCCAAATATCACTCACGACCTCCTTGGAAATGGTGATGCTGTCGTCAGGCTTTCCGTTCTGCACCCCCAGCGCCGTGGTCATGATCTTGGTGATACTGGCGGGGTATTCTTTTTTGTGACTGTTCTTTTCCAGGAGCACCTGCCCGGTCTTGGCGTCGATCACGATGTAGCTTTCCGAAGCGGCAGGAAGGTTCGGCGGCTTGGTCTCATCCGCAAAAGCCGGAATGCTCCCCGAAAGAAGTATAGCAACTGCTAAAAGCAGAGAAAGTATTTTTTTCATATTGTCTCCATCTATAGAAATTCACTTTCCCTATTATACGAAAAAAAGGGGGCGAAGTAAACTTTGTTTCGTTATAGTATAATTGATTTTTCCCGCAAAGTATGTTATTATAACGTTTGTACCTCGGAAAAATGCTACTGTGGCTCAGTCGGTAGAGCAGCTGATTCGTAATCAGCAGGCCGCCGGTTCAAGTCCGGCCAGTAGCTCCAAAAAAAGAGACGCCTTCGGGCGTCTCTTTTTTAGAGCCGAAAAGGCTCCGCCGACGCGCAGAAAATGGGGGAAAAGGAATGGGAGCCGACGCCTTCGGCTCCTCACGCCCCGCTCGCGACACGGTGAAGGAGGGCTTCCGCCTCTTTTTTCTTCAGATAGCGCGGGACGGGATAGGTGCCGTGGCACTCCCGGAGCCCCGCGCGGCAGACGTCGGGAACCGCCTCCTGAGGGAAGGCTTTCAGCCGCCGGGGGACGCCGCTCTCCTCCCCGAGCTTCCGGAGACTTTCGAGGAACGCATCGGCTTTTTCTTCGCTTCCCTCTCCGGGGAGATGCAGCATCGTTCCGAGCCGGGCAAAGCGCTCCCCGCAGACGGGGCGGTAAAATTCCATCACATGCGGCAGCAGCACCGCGTTCGCAAGGCCGTGGGAGACTCCAAACATCCCGCCGATGGCATGGGCAAAGGCATGAACATACCCCACATAGACCCGGGTAAATGCCATCCCCGCGAGGAAAGAGGCAAGGAGCAGCTGTTCCCGGGCATGGAGGTCCTGCGGTTCCTTCCGCACGAGGGGAAGATTCTCATAGATGAGGGCGACCGCCATCTCTGCCATACGGTCGGTTTCTTCGGTCCGGTAGGTGGAGGTGTAGGCCTCCAGCGCGTGGGTGAGGGCGTCCATCGTGGTGTGGACGGTGATGTGCTGCGGGAGACTCACAGTAAGCTCCGGGTCAAGCACCGCCGCAAAGGGAACGAGCTTCGGGTCGAGGAGCTGCTTTTTGCGGTGGGTATCGCTCTCCGAGATGACCGAAGCCAGCGTGGTTTCAGAACCGGTTCCCGCCGTGGTCGGCGCCATGATGAGAAAGAGCGGCTGTTTTTTCACCTTGA
The DNA here is from genome assembly GCA_020025195.1 of Angelakisella sp. Taxonomy (GTDB): domain Bacteria; phylum Bacillota; class Clostridia; order Oscillospirales; family Ruminococcaceae; genus Angelakisella. The sequence goes on along the minus strand of JAHHSN010000009.1, from coordinate 7,913 downwards.
GGATGCCGGCAAAGCGCTCCAGCGGACGCCCGGGGTCGGCGCCCGCCGCCGCGACCAGCTTGGCGGTATCGAGAACCGAGCCGCCGCCGATGGCAACCACCGAATCACAGCCCGCCGTCAGCTTGGCGGCCTCCTCCACCTCCCGAAAGGTGGGGTCGGGGGTGACGCCGTCATAGATGACCGTCTCCCCGCCCGCCGCGCGCACCGCCTCAAAAAGCTCCTCCAGCATCCCGGAGCGGTGCAGGGTGCGGCTCACCAGAAAGAGCGTTTTGGTTTTCCCCGCCGTTTTCAGGAGCGCGGGGATCTCTCGCCTCTTTCCCCGGCCGATGAGGGTGAGCGGGGTCGGCTTCTGCACCAGACGCACCACCGGCTTTCGCAGCAGCACCGAGGCTCTTGCCAAGAAATGCATAGGGGTTTCCTCCTTTTCCGGGGGAGCCTTCGGCTCTCCGCTTCGATAAAAAAGCCCGGTTTCCCGGGCTTTTTATGCTTTATTATTTCGCAAAGTCTACCCGAATGGTCTCACGGGGCCAATCCTCCGGGAAAAGGGACTCCCAAGTGCGGTCCTCCGCGGCGCCCAGCTTCCCTGCTGAGAAGAAAGGATTCTTGTGCTTTATGGGGCTTTCCTCCACGGGCTGCCGGTCGGCCGGATCCTCCTTTGTTTCCAGGGACGCGGCAGGCTCCGAAAGCGGCTCTGCCTCCCCATCGGGCGGCTCGGGCAGCTCCCCGATCACGCACTCCACCTCTCCCGTTTCGGTCACCCGGAGAGAAAGGATCACCTTGTTTTGCGGCGGCTCATACACCGGGCGCAGTTCCTGCTCGGTCATAAGGTAGGTATAGAGCTTCTGCCCATGCTCGGAGCCGGTCAGCACCAGCAGTTCGTTTTCATTGAGCCAGCGGGCGTCCTGCACCCGGTCCTCCGGGCGTTCGCTCGTCACAATATTGCGGAACCAGCGCAGAGCGGCATCACAGACCACCAGTTCCTGGCGTCCGCTGTTATAATAGGCAAAATACCGATTCTCAAAATGGGCCAGGCGGTTCGGTACAAAGTCCGCGCCGTCTTTAAGGAGCATATCCCGGAACTGGGTCTCGCTCAGCATGGGGCAAAAGAGCGCAAAGCTCATTTCCTCCTCGGTGGTGAGGGTCACCAGATCCTCGGTCGGGCCATCGGAAACGTTTCCCGCCAGATTGGGCGCGGGAGATCCCTCATCCCGTTTTACCACCAGAAGAGAGTCCTTCCGCGTGCTCTCGGCGGAAGGCTCTGCCGGCGGAGGCGGCAGAGACGGCGCAGCGCTACCGCAGCCCGCCACAATAAAAGCGGACAGAAAAGCTGCTGTTATCGCTTTGAAGCATTTTGACATCCATGCCACCTCCTTTTACGCCTATTATACACGATGAGTTATGAATATTTCTATAAGTTTTTTGAAAGAGACGATAAAAAAAACGCCATCTGCATCCCGCAGACAGCGTTTCATCCGATGATTTCCGTTACTGGAGGATGTAGACCAGAAGGGTGACGGCAACAAATACTACCGTCAGGATCTTGGTCAGCTTGCTGAGCTTCGCGTTGGCGGAGCGGTCATTATCCTCATTCAGGAAAGCATTCATGCCGGCGAGCGCGGTGATGCCATCGCCCTTGCCCTGCTGCATGGAAACGATCACGATCAGCAGAATGCTGACAACAATCATCAAAATAGCGCCAATAAGCATAAGAGTGCTGAGAGTCATCTTGGTTACCTCCAAAATTCTAAATCCCTGTCCGGTGCAGGGCATAATTCGACTATAAAATGATAGCACAATCTTCCCCGAGATGCAAGTGTTTTCCCCAAAAAAGAGAGCCCATCAGCATTTGCCGGTGGGCTCAGAATGGTCCCCACCGGCTGCAAACGCCGAAACCGGAACGAACCATCCCTAGTATGGTCCGCTTCCGGGGAATTATTCAGGGCCGCCTTACAGCTTAAGCTGCTCCCCCACGTCCGTCACGCGGACGATGCCGCCCGCGGCGGGGAGGCTCTTGCTGCGAAGGCGATGCTCGCTTTCCGCCATGCCCTCGGTATAGGGTTCGGCCTCCGAGACCCGCGCGCCCTTCTTGGAGAGGGTCATCACCTGCACGCCCTGCGTGCTGCGGGTGGTCTTCGGAGCGATCATCGCGGTATGAAAGATGAGCTTCCGGGACGCAGAGGAGGAGAGGATAAACTCCCTGTCCTCCGGGATGCAGTAAAGCGCGACCAGAGGAGACTTGAGACTGAAAGCGCCCAGCAGCTTTTTGCGGCGCGTCTTGGTCTCATAGCAGGCAAGCTCCACCTTGGCGACCTTTCCGTTTTCAAAGACGAAGAGCATATAGCCCTTAAAGTCATCCGTCACCGCCATGCCGATGGGGACCTCCCCCGAATCCATGCCGAGACGGCTTGCCACATAGTCTCCGAGGACGCTGGCCTTGCCGTCCTCAAATTCCCCGACCCGGCTCTTATAGACCTGACCGAGGTTGGTGAAAAAGAGAAGGTTCGCGGTGTTGTGGGACTCCAGCTCCATCTGGATCTCGTCCCCCTCCTTGAGCTTCTGCTCCCCGCTCATGCGGAGCGACTGGGGGGTGATCTTCTTGAAGTAGCCCTCCCTGGTATAGAACAGGGTCACCGGGTAATCCGGCAGCTCCTCCTCCGGCTCCGGCTCCGCCGCCTCATGCTCATAGAGCACCTCGGTACGGCGGGGCCTGCCGTAATCCTTCGCCACCTTTTTGAGCTGGGCGATGATGAGGGCGTCCACCTTCTTCGGGTTTTGGAGGGTATCCTCCATGTCAGCGATCTCCGAAAGGAGCGCCTCGATCTCGGCGGTGCGGTTCAGGATGTAGGCGCGGTTCAGATGCCGGAGCTTGATTTCCGCCACATATTCCGCCTGCTGTTCATCGATACCGAAGCCGATCATGAGGTTCGGGACGACCTCCGCCTCCTCCTCGGTCTCGCGAACGATCTTCACCGCCTTGTCGATATCGAGCAGGATCTTCTGAAGGCCCTTGAGGAGATGCAGCTTCTCTTTCTTGCGGGAAAGCTCAAAATAGATTCCGCGGCGGACACACTCCCGCCGGAAGGCAATCCACTCACCGAGAAGCTCCCGCGCGCCCATAACGCGCGGAGAACCGGCGATAAGGACGTTAAAGTTGCAGGAGAAGGAATCCTCCAGAGGAGTCATGCGCCAGAGCTTCTGCATCAGCTTTTCGTGATCCACGCCGCGCTTGCAGTCGATGGCGAGCTTGAGTCCCCCGAGGTCCGTCTCATCACGCATATAGCTGATCTCCCGGATCTTTCCCTGCTTGATGAGGTCCACGATCTTATCCATGATCGCCTCCACCGTGGTGGTGGGCGGGATCTCGGTGATCTCGATGCAGTTATTTTTTTGGTCAATCTCATAACGGCAGCGAACCCGGAAGGAGCCGCGCCCCGTCTTATAGATGTGTTCCATCCCCGCGCGGTCATAGAGGAGGATGCCGCCCCCGGAAAAGTCGGGAGCCAGAAGGGTGTCCAGAATGTCGTGGTTCGGGTTTCTTATAAGGGCTGCGGTCGTTTCACAGACTTCCGCGAGATTGAAAGAGCAGATATTGCTTGCCATGCCGACCGCGATGCCGGTATTGGAATTAACGAGAACAGAGGGGAAGGTGACGGGCAGCAGTATCGGTTCCTTGGTGGTGCTGTCGTAGTTATCCACAAAGTCTACGGTATCCTTATCAATATCCCGAAACAGTTCCCCACAGATCTTTTCCAGCTTGGCCTCGGTATAACGGGAGGCGGCATACGCCATATCCCGGGAATACGCCTTACCAAAGTTTCCCTTGCTGTCCACAAAGGGCACCAGCAGGGCGTCATAGCCCCGGGAAAGCCGCACCATCGTCTCATAGATGGCGGCGTCGCCGTGGGGATTGAGTTTCATGGTCTGTCCCACGATATTGGCGGACTTGACGCGCCCGCCGGTGAGCAGTCCCATCTTATACATGGTGTAGAGGATCTTGCGGTGGGCGGGCTTGAAGCCGTCGATCTCCGGGATGGCACGGGAAACGATGACGCTCATGGCATAGGGCATATAGTTTTCCCGGAGCGTTTCGGTGATCGGCTGACGCACAACCTGTCCCGCGCCCTCAATATGACCGCCCGCGACGGTGCGGGGGTGTTTTTTAGGCTCTTGTTTCTTTTTGGGTGACACTCTTTGTTCCTCCAGTCAGTGTTCGGTAGGCGGCGCCGCTTGAGCAGCACGCAGAATGAGGTTCAGTGCCTTGAGGGCGGCAAGCCTTCGGATGAGCGCACGGCTGTCCTCGTCCTGTCTCCTTATATTAAGGCGGCTCACATGGGTATAGGCGCTGCTGGAAACGGCCACATAGACAAGACCCACGGGCTTGCCCTCCGAGGCGGCGGGACCGGCGTTCCCGGTCACCCCCACGCCGATATCGGCGCCGCTTTTCTCCCGGATCGCCTCCGCCATCCGGGCGGCGGTCTCCGCGGAAACCGCTCCGTATGCCTTAAGGAGCTCTCCCGGTACGCCGAGGAGTTGTTCCTTGATTTCGTTTTGGTAAGCGACCATCCCGCAGCCAAAGACCCCGGAAGCGCCCGGCACCTCGGTGAGGAGCTCGGCCACCAGTCCTCCGGTGCAGCTTTCCGCCGTCGCCGCGGTGAGTCCCTTTTCATGAAGCGCCCGCACCACCGCGGTCTGCAGATCGGGCAGGTCGGTCGCGTAGTAGTAATCCTTCAGCTTGTCCCGCAGCTTATTCATCACGGGCGCCATCTGCCGCTCCGCTTCCTCCGCGGTCCCCGCCGAGGCGGTGACCCGCAGCATGACATCCCCGGGCTTTGCATAGGGGGCCACGGTGGGGTTCAGGGCATTCTTCATAAGGTCCCCGAGCTTATATTCCAGCTCCGACTCCCCAATGCCGTAAAAATGAAGCTCATGGCTCCGGATGACCCCGTTCCCTCGGCCGAGATACGGTGCCACCTGATCCCGCAGCATGGGGCGCATCTCCCGGGGAGGCCCCGGCAGCACCACCGCCACCCGCTCTCCGTCCTCCAGGATGCAGCCCGGGGCGGTGCCGTTCGGGTTCGGGAGCACGATGCCCCCCTCGGGGAGGAGCGCCTGCTTCTCATTGCTGGGAGCCATCATCCGTCCGGCCTTCTCAAAATACTGCCGGATGGCGGCCAGACTTTCCTCATGGAGCACCAGCTTTCTTCCGAAGAAGTCCGCCACCGTCTCCATGGTGAGGTCATCATAGGTGGGCCCGAGGCCCCCGGTGAGGAGAACGATCTCCGCCCGCTCATACGCCGACTTTAAGGCCGCCTTCAGCCGGGCGGGGTTATCCCCCACCACCACCGAATGATAAAGCGGGATGCCAAGCCGGGAAAGCTCCCGCGCGATTTCGGTGGCATTGGTATTGACGGTCTCCCCCATGAGGAGCTCCGTCCCGACGCAGATGATTTCCGCAATTCTCTCTTTCATCGAATCCCTTCTTCTTCCCTGTGGATCAGGAGATGTCCGCCATCTCCAGATAAGCGCCGCCGTTTTTGGCGATATACTCCTTGCGTCCCGCCAGATCGTCCCCGAGGAACAGATCGAACATCCGCTCGGTCTCCTTCATGTCCTCCGGCGTCACCTGAATGAGCCGGCGGGTCTCGGGGTTCATGGTGGTGAGCCACATCATTTCCGGCTCGTTTTCACCCAGTCCCTTGCTGCGCTGCAGGCTGTATTTCGTGCCAGCGGCGTCCAGCTTCCGGCAAAGCTCGGCCTTTTCGCTGTCGCTGTACGCAAAATAGGTGTCGTTCTTCGCCGTGACCTCATAAAGCGGAGACTCCGCGATATAGACATACCCCTCCTGAATGAGGGTGGGAGTGAGGCGGTAAAGCATGGTCAGAATAAGCGTCCGGATCTGGAAGCCGTCCACATCGGCATCGGTGCAGATGACGATCTTGCTCCAGCGGAGGTTCTCCAGCGAGAAGGAATTGAGCTCCCGGTTCGCCTTGGCGGAGACCTCCACCCCGCAGCCGAGCACCTTGAGCACGTCCACGATGATGTCGCTCCTGAAGATGCGGTTGTAGTCCGCCTTGAGGCAGTTTAAGATCTTGCCCCTGACCGGCATGATCGCCTGATATTCGCTGTCACGTCCCAGCTTGCAGGCGCCGAGGGCGGAATCGCCCTCCACGATATAGATTTCCCGCTTTTCCGGCTCCCGGCTGCGGCAGTCCACGAATTTTTCCACGCGGTTGCTGAGGTCGATGCTGCCGGCCAGCTTCTTTTTGAGGTTGAGGCGGGTCTTTTCGGCGCTTTCCCGGCTCCGCTTGTTGAGCAGCACCTGCTCGCCGATCTTTGTTGCATCATCGGGATTTTCGATGAAGTAGACCTCCAGCTGGTGCTTTAAGAAATCGGTCATGCACTCATAGATGAACTGGTTGGTGATGGATTTCTTGGTCTGGTTTTCATAGGAGGTCTGGGTGGAAAAGCTGGAGGAGACCAGCACCAGACAGTCCTGCACATCCTGAAAGTTGATCTTGCTCTCGTTCTTGAGGTATTTGTTATTGGTGCGGAGCCAGTTGTCGATCTGGTTGACCAGAGCGATCTTGACAGCGCGCTCCGGGGAACCGCCGTGCTCCAGAAAGCTGGAGTTATGATAATACTCCGTCACGGCCACGCGGTTGGAGAAGCAGAGCGCCACCCCCAGCAGGACGTTGTAATCGTCCTTGTCCTCGCGGTCGCGTCCCGTCCGCTCCGCCGTCCAGTACTGCACCGGGGTGAGGGGGTCCTCCCCCGCCAGCTCCTCGGCATAGTCCCGGATTCCGTTCTGATAGAAAAAGACCTGATCCTCAAAGTGGCCTCGGGCGGTCTCGTTCCTAAAGAGGAACTCCACGCCGGGATTGACCACCGCCTGCCGCTTGATGACGTCGGTGTAGTATTCCGGGGGGATGGCGATGTCGGTAAAGACCTCCAGGTCAGGCTTCCAGCGGATGCGGGTGCCGGTCTGGCGGCCCTTGTGGTCCTCTGTGGAAAGGCCGCCTATGTTCTCGCCCTTTTCAAAGTGGAGATTATAGCGCTTGCCGTCCCGGAGCACCTCCACGTCCATATATTCCGAGGAATACTGGGTGGCGCAGGAGCCGAGGCCATTGAGACCGAGGGCATATTCATAGCTGCCGCCGGCGTTGCTGTCATACTTGCCGCCGGCGTAAAGCTCGCAGAACACCAGCTCCCAGTTGTAGCGCTGCTCCTTCTGGTTAAAATCCACGGGGCAGCCGCGCCCGAAGTCCTGCACCTCCACCGAGCCATCCAGAAAGCGGGTGGTGATGATGCGGGTGCCGAAGCCCTGCCGCGCCTCGTCGATGGCGTTGGAGAGAATTTCAAAAACGGAATGTTCGCAGCCCTCCAAGCCGTCCGAGCCGAAGATGACGCCCGGGCGTTTGCGGACGCGGTCGGCGCCCTTTAAGGTGGAAATACTCTCGTTGCCGTATTCCTTTTTGCTTTTTGCTGCTGCCATTCTTACCCCTCCGGTTATTGCTTCTTGTGGGACGACAGATAAAGTCCCCGCAGAAAAGAAGTCTCTTTTGCACGGGGCGTCCCTGTTTTAAGGTTTCATTTTACCTGATTATTGTACCAATTATTGCTTTTGAGGTCAAGCGAAAGGGCGCGAAAGGGAACGTTTGTGCGTGCGTTCTCTCCTCTCCCCCGGGGAAAGCCTCCCTTAAAATGAACGGCTTTCTTGCCGTCACGGCGCCGGATTCATCCCCCGCGAAACAAGGTGCTTGGCGCCGAAAAGAAAAAGGGCGGATGCACACCATCCGTCCTTTTCCGATTCTGTTTATAAATCCGCCCGGTCGGAATCGTCCTTCCCGGGAGAGGCGATCTCCTCGGTGGAAAAGCCTTCGTCCTCCGTCTTGGCGGAAGGGGGCATGGGGGGC
>JAHHSN010000008.1 GCA_020025195.1 Angelakisella sp. | reverse complement strand
TTCTTTTCCTCAATGGCGGCTCGGAGAGCGGCCGGATCCTTATGCTTCGCGATCTCCTCTTCCGTCATGCCAACCGAGAGGGCCTCCGCCTTGAGCTTATCCATTTCCGCCTTGAGGGCGGCGTCCTGATTGGCTTTCTTCTTGGATTCAATGGCGGCCCGGAGAGCGGCCGCGTCCGGATACTTGGCAATCTCCTCTTTGGTCATGCCGATGGATTCCGCTTCCTTCTTCAGCTGTTCCATCTCCGCTTTCGCGTTGGAATCATAGTTGAGAAGTTCATTGTAGCTCAGCTTTTCCAGCTCCGTTTTCTTGTCAGGGTACTTGGAAATAAGGTCGCTCAGCAGCTTGTCGTATGTACCTTTCTGAGCCTTGACAGCCTCAGAAAGTGCGGCGTTGCTTGGGTAGCTCGCCAGTTTATCCTGCGGGATTCCGTATTTCTTTGCCTGCTCCTCCAGACTGGCGCGCTCATTCTGGAGCGTACCGAGGAAAGAACTGAGCTCATCCAGACTCATTTCGGTAAACTGCTTGCCGTTGGCACCAGTCGCATCGGGCGCGAGCGCCTTGATCTTGGAAATGATCTCGTCGATCTTGCCCTGATTGAGCTTCTTATCGATGGCGGCCTTGAGTTCCGCTACCGACATCTTATCGATTTCTTCCTGCTTAAAGCCAAGCTCCAGTGCCTTCTTTTCCAGATTGGCGCGGTTCGCCTTTGCTTCGGCAGTCTTGGCGGAAAGCTCATCCCAGTTCTTGCAGGCGTCGATCTGATCGGGGGTCAGGTATTTCTGAACTTCGGCCTGCCGCTGTCTCATGAGGTCGAGCTGCTCACCGGAGGTCTTGGAGGTATCTTTTATCTCCGCATTGGTCAGGAACTTGCCGGAGGCGGGATCACTGATGACTTTGTAGCGGTGCTCCAGAACGCCCCAGCTGTTGATGGCCCACAGCTCTTCATCGGTGAAGTATTTGCCGAGGACAGAGGAACGCTCGGTGCAGAGACTCAGTTTGTTTTCTACGGCAAGAGCGCTCTCCTGACCGGAAATGAGCAGGTTAAAGAGCTTCTTGCGGTAATTGATGGACTGCAGGATTTCATCGGGGGTCATGCCGGAAGCGAGCTCGGTGGGGGTCAGGTGGGTTTCCGCGTCGGCGGCACGCTGCTGGGCCAGCTCATACTGCTCCTGCACGGTGCCGACCTTCTCGGCCTCGGTGAGCCAGAGATCGATATACGCCTTCTGCTCCTTCTCCAGCGCTTCGGCGGCCTTCTTCTCCTGCAGCTTCTGAATATAATCGAACCATTCCTTGGGCATCTTGGGATTGGGATTGAGGATGGCGGCGTCGGTGTTGACGGTGGCCTTTTCACCCGGGCGGACGGCGCGGGCAAAGACCACGAGACGTGCGATCTGCTTGTTGGTATCGGGATCGCGGAAGGAGTAGTCGCAGGTGGAGAGCGTCAGGAGACGGTCGGTGTTCTTGACGTCCACGGTGGTCTTGATGAGGGAACGCTCCAGGATCCGGTGCAGATAATCGTCAATGGCGGCGGGACTGTTGCTGTCAACGAAGTTATGGTAATCGAAATCGGGATCGTTGGCCTTGCAGACCACAACGGCGAAGATCTTGTACTGATCGTCCCGGTAGACGCTCTTGAAGTTGATGAGGGGGTGGGACTGATAGTAGGCGAGACGCTTGAAGTTGGTCAGCTCCCCGAACATCTGTCCGTCGTCCATGTTGTGGGAATAGAGGATGGTATTAAAGGAAGGCTTCTTGAGGTCTACGCGGAAATCCGCGAAGGGGATGCCGTGCTGATTGCTCTTGAGATAGAAATCGGTACGGTCGTACTTTTTGTTGTCGGCCGCCTGCATGACGGCATAGTTGAGCTTGCTGTCCGGCATGGTGATCCACCCGGCGATATCCGGGTTCTGGGCGTAGAGCGCCTCAAAGCCGGGAATGTAGTCCTTGGGGTAGTTTTCCACCTTGACGTCGCTGCCGAACATTCCGGCCAGCTCCTCGGAGAGCTTTTCGTTGGTGATGGATTCCATCTTGACCGAAATGATGTAGATGATGCAGGCGAGGAATACCACGAGACAGAGTGCCAGCACGCCGAGCCGGGTCTTATCGCCCTTGGTCAGTCGGCGCATCTTGAGGCGCTGAATCAGGTTGGTCCCCTTTACGGCCTCCGCGGTGGAGCTGTTCGCCCTGACGGGAGACTTTTTCACCTTGGAGGTTTTTTTGGATGAGAGCTTCATGGTTCCAGTTTCCTTTTCTTTTATATTTCCCGCCTCCGTCTCCTCTGCAAAGGAGGAGGGGGTTGTCCCGGAAGCAGATTTCTTATGACTGAAGAGTGCGGGCAGACCGAGCAGGCGCTTCTCTGCCTTGGAAACGTCCACACCGCCGGGCAGGAGAGAGGGGTACTGCGCGGCATAGAGCCGCACCATATTGAGCGCCTGCCACGCCGCCAGCTCGCAGATCTCCTTTTGACCGCGGGCCTTTGTGACCTCCAGACGCTTGGTCCAGATTTTTCTCTTGTCGGCGAGAGCGACCACCAGACGGACGCGCTCTCCGCCGGACGCCTCCTCGGGACAGCGGCAGCAGATGCCGACGCCGAGCGAGGAGTGGTTCATCTTGCGGGCCTGCACCGCCATCGCGGCGGCCAGCGCCGCGCTGCTGCCGTCCCCTTCGGATAGCAGCTTGTGGGGGAGGTGCATCTCCTGACGGACCTCCTCATCCCGGAAGCCGCCCCGGAAGAAGGTACGCGCCCCCCAGGTGGAGGAGAGCAGCTCCTGCAGGGCGCCGTTTACGCCCAGCTCCGCTGCCGCAAGGGTGAGATTATTCTTGGTGAGCCCCTCCGAAACGATGGCGGGCAGGGGCTGGTTGCCGATGCAGTAAAGATAGATGCCGAAGCGTTCGTGCATCTTCTGGATCGCGCTGTTTTTGAGGCTGTCGGCCGCCTCCTGCGTGGCGCCGACGGCTTCGATGTAAATTTCATAGTCGCCGCCGCTCTGCTGGCAGGAAAGATGAAGGTCCTTTTGCTCCGCGGCGAGACGGCGCAGCTCCTCCGGAACGGAAAAGCTGTCGATCTCCAGAACGCGCACCATGCCGTAGCTGGCCGCCATACCGGAATACCCCGCCAGAATGGGGCGCACCTCGGAAGAATAGAGGGTGGAAAGCTCGCTGGGAACGGCGGGCAGCACCAGAAGGACCTGCTTTTTGGCGGTGATGGCATAGCCCTGCACCAGCCCCGCGGGGTTTTTGATGACCCGTGCGCCGACGGGGAAGCTGGCGAAGGAGGCCAGCTCCTCAAAGGTGAATTTCCGCCCCAGCAGAGAGGCACGGAGCTCCACCTGCTTTTCCAGAGTGGGATCGATGGTGTTATCCAGCTCCAAACCGGAGCAGACGATCTTCAGAATGGTGCCGGCGACCTCCGGCTCCGGCGCGGCGAGCAGGCAGACGACCTCGTTTTTCTGCATGCTGTCCCGCACCGCCTTAAAGAGCGCGGTGGGCTCAGCACGGAGAATGTGGTAGTTTTCCACCGAGGCGCCGACCGAAGCGGCCTCTTTTTTGAGATACTGATATGCGGCGTCAAAATGATTGCGGTACTTGGCTTCGCTGCCGACCGCGATCATATCCATTTTCATGTCGGAAGATCCCTCCTCAGTGCGGGAAAACCCGCCCTAAAAAACTATATCGTAAAATTATGAATTCCCAGTAAAATTCCTGTAAAAATTATAGAGGAGAAGTGAAACGGATGAGAAGCTCCTCGGCTTCCTCCGCGGCCTTCTGCACCAAAGCATCGTCGATGGCCATTTCCCGCTCGATCTCCTCCACCGCTTCCACCGTGGGCTTGGTTTTGGGGTGGCGGGGGGTAAAGACGGTGCAGCAGTCCTCATAGGGCAGGATGGAGGTCTCAAAGGTGCCGATCCTGCGGCTCAGGGTAATGATCTCCTCCTTGTCCATGCCGATCATGGGCCGGAAGACCGGGAGCCGGGTGACGATATCGGTGCAGCCGATTGCCTGCATGGTCTGGCTGGCGACCTGCCCGAGGCTTTCCCCGGTGATGAGGGCGCCGCAGCCGGTGCGGCCGGCCAGGATTTCCGCGACCCGCATCATATAGCGGCGCATGAGGATGGTGAAGAAGTCCTCGGGGCAGCGCTCCCGCAGCACCTCCTGCAGCTCCGTGAAGGGCACCACAAAGAGCCGGACGCGGCCGGTATAGGGGGTGATCTCCCGGGCCAGGTCCAGAACCTTCTGACGGGCGCGGTCGCTGGTATAGGGAGGACTCGCGAAGTGGACCGCCGCGATCTCCAGACCGCGCTTCGCCATCATGTAGCCCGCGACGGGGCTGTCGATGCCGCCGGAAAGCAGCAGCATGGCCCGCCCGCCGGTCCCTACCGGGATGCCGCCCGCTCCGGGGAGCTGGTCGGCGTGGAGGTAGGCGTTCTGCTCTCGGATTTCCACGGTGATGGTGACGTCGGGGTCCTCCACCTTGACGCGGAGGTGATGGAAATGGGAAAGGAGGTGCGCACCCAGCTCCCGACAGATCTCAGGGCTTTTCATGGGGAAGGCCTTGTCGCTGCGCTTGGCGCAGACCTTAAAGGTGCGGGCGTCGTGCAGGATGTCATAAAAATAGGGGACGGAAGCCTCCTTGATGGCTTCAAAGTCCTTTTCGACAACGGCGCTGCGGGTGAGGGCGGCAATGCCGAATACGGTGCCGAGCCGACGGACCGCCTCGTCCATGTCGATGTCCTCCGAGAGAGGCTCGACATAGGTGGTGGACTGGGCACTCCAGAGCTTAAAGTCCCCAAGGGACTGTAGGCGGAAGCGCGCGTTTTTCATCATCGCCTCCTCGAAGCGATGCTTGTTGAGCCCTTTGAGGGCGATCTCTCCGCTTTTAAGCAGAATAATTTCTTTCATAGGACGGTGGGTACTCCTCAACGTATTTTTGTGATTTTCCGGGTTCCTTCGAGGAGCCCCTGACAGAACGCGTCAATGTCCTCCTCGGTGGTGGTGTCGGTCATGCTGACGCGGATGGCACTGTCGAGCCGCTCGGGAGGAAGTCCCATGGCGGTAAGAACGTGGCTCCGGGCGCCCTTGGAGCAGGCGGAGCCGCTGGAAACGTAGACCTCATATTCCTCCAGGAAGTGGATCATGATCTCGCTCCGGACGCCTTTGACCGAAAGATTCACAATATAGGGTGCTGCTCCGGGGGCGGAATTGATGCAGATGTCATCGCATTGTTTCAAATTTGTAAGAAGTCGTTCCCGAAGCGCCTCAAAATGGGCGAGATTCTCTTTTCTCCTGCCATATAAAAGCTCCGCTGCCAGCCCCAGTCCCGCATAGCCGGGGACATTTTCGGTGCCGGGACGCAGTCCCTGCTCCTGCCCTGAGCCGTGGAGCGGGGGAAGCAGCCGGACGCCCTTTTTCACATAGAGGGCGCCGGTGCCCTTGGGGGCGTGGATCTTGTGGCCGCTTACGCTCATAAGCTCCACCCCCAGCCGGCGGGGAAGGGTCTCCAGCCGGCAGAACGCCTGTACGCAGTCGGTGTGGAACAGGAGCTTCGGGTTTTTGCGGTGGGCGGCTTCAGCAATGGCTTTAATATTGTTGACGGCGCCGGTCTCGCTGTTGACCATCATGCAGGAGGCGAGAACGGTCTTTTCGTTGCAGGCCTCGGCAAAGCGCCCGGGGGAGATGCTGCCGTCCGCCTCCGGGGGGACGAAAACGACCTCAAAGCCCTCCTCCTCCAGCGCCTCCATCGTTTTAAGGACGGATTCATGCTCGATCATGGTGGTAACGACACGGTTGCCCCGCCGCCGCAGGGCGCGCGCCCCGCCGAGGAGCGCGAGGTTGTTGGCCTCGGTGCCGCCGCTTGTAAAGACGATCTCCTCCCGGGAGACGCCAAGCACGGAGGCAATCCGTTCCCGGGCCTCGGTGAGCCGCCGCTCCGAAAGGAAGCCTTTGCGGTGCAGGGAGGAAGGATTGCCGTATTCTTCGGTCATTATTTTAAGAACAAGCTCTGCCACGGGGGCGGAAACTGCCGTGGTGGCGCTGTTGTCCAGATAGTGTTCCAAGGGGCTCTCTCGCTTTCTGACTGTATTTCTACTACAAGAAGTGTATAATAATATTATTATAGCGCACGCGCGCGCGCGTTTCAATGAAAAGGCGTTTTTGTAATAGAATCGTGAAAATTACGGAATATTCTCCAAATCCCTTTTCATTTGGAATAAAATCCGATAAAATAGAACCATTACCAAAGTGGAGGAAAAAGACATGAAGAAGCTTTTGGCTCTCATTCTGGCGGCGTCGCTGGCGCTTCTCGCCGGCTGTGGGAGCGTAACTTATTTTGAGGATAAGGTGCCGGAGGAGACGGTCATCCGGGTCGGCCTCACGGAGGACCCCGCGACCCTCGACCCCGCCTGTGCCGCCTCCCCGGGCGACCTGTCGCTGGTGAGCCACCTCTTTGAGGGGCTGACCGCGAAAAACGCCGAGGGAGAGGTGGTTCCCGCCGCGGCGGAGGGGTGGACGCTTACCCGCACCAAGAATGCGGCCAAGCGTCCGGTCTACACCTTCACCATCCGGAAGAACGCCTGCTGGTCGGACGGGACCCCTCTCAAGGCGGAGGACTTTATCTATGCATGGACCCGCGTCATCAGCGGGGAGGCGGAATGCCCCTATGCCTATCTCTTTGACATCATTCTGGGCGCCGATTCTTACGACCCCAAGAAGCCTGACCGGCTGGGGCTCGCGGCGACCGAGGACGGGAAGCTTGTCGTTACGCTGGAGGGCGACTGCGCTTACTTCCCGGTACTGCTTTCCCTGCCCGCCTTTTTCCCGGTGCGGGAGGACGTCGTCTCCCAAAACGCCGAGGGCTGGTTCCTGAACCCGGATACCCTCATGGGGAACGGCGCCTATACCCTCACCGAATGGGTGCGGGACGACCATGTGACCCTGACCAGGAACGAGAGCTTCCGCGCTTCTCAGGAAATAAAGGGCAACACCCTCGAATTTGTCATCCGCTCCGGGGAGGCGCTGCTGAAGGCGGCCTCGGACGGCACTCTGCAGGCGGCGCTTGCGCCGGTGCCGGGCGGCAAGACCACCGAGTGGGAGGACGGCAGTGTTTATTACTTCGCCCTCAACCAAGCCAAAATCAAGGATGAGGCGGTACGCCGCGCGCTCAGTCTGTCGCTCGACCGTGAGGCGGTGCTGGCGGCGGCCGGCAGTGAGACGGCCCCTGTTGCACAGCGGGCAAAGGACCGCTTCTCCCAGGGAGAGCCTCTGGCTGCTTATGACCTTGAAGCGGCCAAGGCGGCCTTGGCGGAGGCCGAGGATGTCCCCAAGAGCCTTACCCTTCTCACCTGCATCCTCACCGAGGAGGAAAACGACGTCAATGTCCGCATCGCGAAGGCGGCGGCGGAACAGTGGAAGGCCGCGCTCGGCATTGAGGTAAAGGTTTTGGCGAAGCCCTATGATGAATTCCTCAAGCTGCGGGAGGAGGGCGACTATGACGTCGTCCGCGCCGGCATGTTGAAGGATTTCGACGACCCCGCCGCGGTACTGGAACTGTTTGAGAGTCGGTCGGCCGCCAACTTCCCGAACTATCTGAGCGAGGAATACGACCAGCTGCTCCAAAAGAGCCGCAGGGAGGAGCCGGGCAAGGAGCGGGATGAGTTGCTCCAAAAGGCGGAGGAGCTTCTCCTCAAGGAGGATGTGGCCGCGATTGTGCTGGGAGGCGGCGTGACCGCGCTTTACAGCCACGAGACCCTGCAGGGCGTCACCGCGAACAGCCTCGGCGTCTGGAGCTTTGCCGGCGCCTATTACGCGGAGCCGAACGCATAACCCGAAAAGAAAGGCAGACGAAGCCGTGGAGGAAGGACTCCGCGGCTTCTTTTTTGTTTTATGCGCGCGGCGGAGGAAAGGGGACTGCGGAGCGGGGACAAAGTTCCTTTGGCGAAGCCCTAAAAATAGTTAGCACTCAAACACATAGAGTGCCAGAATTTACGATTTGTTCATGAATTTTAGCTTGTCGCTTCACAATTCCGCGGTATAACAAAGATGGAAGCAAAAGACGGGGTCAAGTCCCCGGGGGACTTCCGGCTTAGAATAGTGAAAACAAATGGAGGTATGGTTTATGCTGATGGATCGTAAAAATTACAGGAACGTTATGAACCCCTTTGACATGCTGGACGAGATGGAGCACGCCTTCCTCAGAAACGACGGCAACGTCCCCTTCCGGACCGATATCCGGGAGGATGGGGATCACTATCTCTTGGAGGCGGATCTTCCGGGCTTTGAGAAATCCGATATCCACATCGAGCTGGAAAACGGTATCCTGACCATCCGGGCGGAGCGCCATTCCCAGATCGAGGATACCGGCGAGGACGGCACGGTCCTCCGCAGTGAGCGCAGCTTCGGCTCCTTCCGCCGCAGCTTTGACCTCACCGGGGTGGATGCCGAAGCCATCACCGCTTCCTATCAGAACGGTGTGCTGAGTCTTATCCTCCCCAAGGAGAAGAAAGAACTTCCTCTGGTGCGCAGCATCGCCATCGACTGACCCGAGAAAAGAAAAAATCCGCCGACCGTAAGGCCGGCGGACTTTTTTTATGGGAAAGCGGTCCCGCCCTAAAAAACGGAGAACAAAACAAGGAAACCGGAATCTGCGGGGGAAAATGAAAAGCCCCGAGAACCGATTGGTCCTCGGGGCTTTCTTGGTGCGGAAGATGGGACTTGAACCCACACGAGAAACTCACACGCACCTCAAACGTGCCTGTCTGCCTATTCCAGCACTTCCGCGCACTAGTAGTTAGTATACCATTTTTTTCGGAAAAGTCAAGCGATTTTTTTGAGAAAAAACCATAAAATTTCGAGAATAAATATCGTGAATCTCTTGACAAAGCAAAATGATTACAATGTGTTTTTCCGGGGAGCGGGGAGAAAAAGTTTTCCACAGGCATAGGAGGAGGAATTCTCCCGAAAACAGCCCCTTTTTCACACTTTCCCCCGCTTTTTCCCCGCTTTGGTGTGGAAAACTCGGTGGAAAGTGTTGATTACTTTTCGTATAATGCCATTTCCAGAACGTGACAGACGGTTGCAATCCGGGGAAAAAACCATTATACTGATAACGAATTTTCCCTAAAGGAGGGCGTTTTCTTGCCGAATCTCACCAGTCCCGCCGTGATCAAGGAGCTTCTGCACCGCCACGGTTTTCATTTTTCCAAAGCGCTGGGGCAGAATTTCATCATCAACCCCGGCATCTGCCCGCGGATGGCGGAGGAGGGCGGTGCGGCGCCCGGCGTGGGAGCCTTGGAGATCGGCCCCGGCATCGGTGTTCTGACCGCGGAGCTGGCCCGGCGCGCCGAAAAGGTGGTCGCCATTGAGCTGGACGATCGTCTCCCACCCATCCTCGCGGAGACCCTTGCCGAATTTAAGAATGTGAAGATCATTGAGGGCGACGCCCTGAAGCTGGACCTCAAAAAGATCATCGCGGAGGAATTTCCCGGGATGGAGGTCATTCTCGCGGCCAACCTCCCCTACTATATCACCTCGCCCCTTGTGATGCGCCTTCTGGAGGAGCGGCTTCCCCTTCAGTCCCTCACCGTCATGGTGCAGAAGGAGGCGGCGCGGCGCATCATTGCCCCGCCCGGAGAGCGGGAGTGCGGCGCCATCAGCGCGGCGGTCTGGTATTACAGCCGCCCGGAGCTGCTCTTCGGGGTGTCCCGCGGTTCCTTCCTGCCCGCCCCGGAGGTGGATTCCGCCGTCATCCGGCTCAACCTCCGGAAAGAGCCGCCCATCCCGCTGCCCTCGGAGGAGGACTATTTTGCGGTGGTGAAAGCGGCCTTTGCCCAGCGGCGCAAGACCGTTCTCAATTCGCTTTCCGCCTCTCTGGGGCTTTCCAAGGAGTGGGTGCGGGAGATGCTGGGGGAGGCGGGCATCCCGGAAAACGCCCGTGCCGAGCAGCTGCAGCTGGAGGAGCTGGGGCGGCTCGCCGCCGCCTATACCGCCTCGAAGAAGCTTCCCGCCTAATAAAAAAGCCATGCCCTTCCCCCAAAAGCGCGGGGGAGCGGCATGGTTTTTATTTGGGGAGAACAGGGCAGAAAAAAGCCCACGGAGGAAGAAAATCTTCCGCGGGTTTTCGGGCTCCCGAAACTTTTTAAGCTTCGTCCTCGTCACGATGGTTCACGAGGTAGGAGAGGGTCAGCAGGCTGTCGCCCAGATGGACATTGACCGCCGACACGTTTTCAAAGCGGTAAGTAAAGTCGTAGCCGGAGAAATTCCAGAAAGCGTCGATGCCGAGGGAGACGAGCGTTTCGGCGAGCTTTTCCGCTTCGGTGCGGGGGATGCAGATCACCGCCATACGGGGGTGATGCTGCCGGCAAAACTCGACGATGTCATCGGCGGGCTGAACGACCAGCCAATCCTTGAGCGTCGTTCCGATGATTTTGGGCGATTTGTCAAAGGCGCCGATCAGTTTGAAGCCGCGCTTCTGGAAAAGGTCATCCTGCCCCATGATGCTGCGGCCGAGGCTGCCTGCACCGATGAGGATCGCCGGAATGGCTTTATCAACGCCGAGGATCTGACCGATTTCCTTGTGGAGCATTTCCACATTGTAGCCGTAACCCTGCTGACCGAATCCGCCGAAGCAGTTGAGATCCTGTCGGATCTGCGATGCAGTGACCTTCATCTGGTGGGCAAGCTCCTTGGAGGAGATGCGGGTCACACCGGAATTAAGAAGGATCCCGAGATAGCGGTAATATCGGGGCAGTCGATTGATTACGGATGTGGATACAGATTTGGTACTCATAATTCATCACCTTTTTCTATGATACTCTATTTATAGGAATCCGTCAACTTTTTAACAACAATTTTGGAGCAAATGAAAATAATTCATGAAATAACAGGGCGGAAGATTTCTTTTTTCAGTAAGACTTGATATAATATTAGTGGAATCTAAATCCGAGAGGAGAGATTATCCTTTGACATTATCAACAAAGCCCATCCAGACCAGCCCTGCTGTCCTCGTCCTTGTGACCGATCAGATGAGCTGTGAACGTCTGATTCTTGCCGGCCGCCGGCTGGCGGATCAGCATAAGATGTCGCTGGAGGTTGTGAATGTGGCGCGGCTCGGCACCGTTCCCAATCCCGAGGCGATGGAATTTCTGTACCAGGTTTCCCGCGAGAATGACGCCGTGATGACGGTGGAATACTGCGAGGACTCGGAAAAGACCCTGATTAAAAAGCTGAAGGATCTCAGGCCTTCGATCGTGGTTACCGGTCTTCCCGGCAAGGGGAGTACTCTGCTGCAGAGACTGTGGACCCGCTTTGAATCTCTTTCTTTCTATACGGTGGAAGAAAATGGCGAGCCTCAGCCGGTCACGGCGGTCAACCGGGCGCTGGCCTGATGAACGCAGCATAAAGGAAACAGAAGGAGGAAAAACGGTATGACAGTAACAAAATTTACGCTTTGTTCCAGCGACAACATAAATAAGCTTTCTGCATTCCTCTATGAACCGGAGACCGAGCCCCGCGCGGTAGTGCAGCTCTGTCATGGTATGTGCGAATACATCACCCGCTACGAGCCCCTGCACCGATTCCTCACTGAACAGGGCTTTGCGGTGGTGGGGCTGGACCATCTGGGCCACGGCTCCACCGCGGAGCTGAACGAGGCGCCGCTTGGCTACTTCGGCAAAAAGGGAAGCTGGGAATTCCTTGTGGAGGATCAGGAGATCCTGCGCCGCTCGGCGGCGGAGCGTTTCCCCGGCAAGCCTTACTTTCTCCTGGGGCACAGCATGGGCTCCTTTATTTCCCGGCTCTATGCCGCACGCTACGGGCAGCACCTCACCGCTCTCATTTTAAGCGGAACGGCGGGCAAAAACCCCATGGCGGGTCTCGGCAAGGCGGTGGTGGGAGCAGTACAGCTGTTCCGCGGCGAGCTCCATCATTCCAACCTGCTCTTTCAGCTGACCACCGGCGGCTATAATAACAGCTTTTCCGACGGCACCGATGTGGATTGGCTGACCCGGGACCGGGGCATCTGCCGCGCCTATCTGCAGGACCCGTGGTGCAACTTCACCTTTACCGCGGCGGGTTATCGGGAGCTTCTGCAGCTTCTGACCCGCTGCAACAGCCCCGAATGGTACGCGGCGATGCCGAAGAACCTGCCCATTTTCCTCTATGCCGGCGACCACGACCCGGTGGGCGCCTTCGGAAAGGGTGTGCGGCAGGTCTATGAGGGCCTCCGAGAGGCGGGCTGCGAGAAGGTGGAGCTGACCCTTTACCCCGAGGGGCGGCATGAGATGCATAACGAACTCAACAAGGAGGAGGTCTTCCAGAACCTGCTCCGCTTCCTGGAAAAGAACCTCACATAACTTTACGGAACCGGCAAGGGAGACAGCTGAAAAGGCTGCCTCCCGTTTTTTCATGCCGTAAAATGCCCGCCCGGGCAGAAAAAGCGGGAGACCGAGTCCGCAGTCTCCCGCTAGGGATTTATGAGTGGAGTGCGCGGCTTGGGGGAGCCGCTTTAGCTTTCCCGGCGGTGTCCCGCCAGAATTTCATGTACCTTTTGTGCCTGCTGCGCGAAGGAAAAGAGCTTGCCCCGGGCGGCGGAGAGCCTGTGGCTGAGCGTGGAAACGGGGACGCCGGTCTGTCGGGAAATTTCGGTGAGGGTACAGCCCTTCTGGTAGTGCCAGCGGACGGCTTCCTGCTCGGCGGGGGTCAGCACCTGCAGGCAGCCATACCGCAGAAGTTCGCGGTAGCGGCGGCGGGCTTCGCTGTTGTCGGGCAGCTCCTGTACCATAAAGTAGTCAAAGTTCGGCGTGGTGATGTTGCCACGGCGGGACGTATCCTTCTCCCGAAAATTTGCCTTAACAGTAGTAATCATACAGCATCCTTTCCATCTGGCGGGTGTCGCACAGCTCATAGCGCAGAAGCTCGGTGCGGCGCTGCAGCTCAAAATAGTGCTCTCCCCGTGCGGTTTTCATCTCTTCACCGAGGATCCGGAGCCGCTGCTCCAGAAGATCGGCGCTGTGGGCGTATTCCGCCGCAAGATCTCTAAGACCCATCGTATCTTCCTCCCTGTTCTTCTGGTTGTTTGGACATTTCGGGGAACGGGAACCCCGAAGAAAAGAACAAATGTTCTTTACAGATTTCAGCGTACCCGAAGAAAACCGATTTGTCAATGGCTGACAGAAGAATTGTCCGATAAAATACCCACTTAGGCGAGGAAGGGAGGATTTAGCCTGTCGAATGATGTCGAAGGCTTGACAGAACGAGATTTCCGGGTACGATAACTCCCTGTGAGGTGAGAGGAATGTTTGGGAATCGGGTGAGAGCCTTGAGAAAACGGGAGGGACTGACCCAGAGAGAGCTTGGCGTTCTCTGTGGGATTTCAGCCAGCGCCGTCGGAATGATCGAACAGGGGAGGAGGCTGCCCTCCCGCGCGGTTTATGCCCGGATGGGGGCAATCCTCGCGGGGAGGGATGGGAGCTTTCCCACCCTGCCGCCCCGTGCTGTCCTTTCCCGGGACTGGCTGGAGCTCCTCCGGGAGCCGGGTGAGCCGCCGCTTGCCCGCGGCAGCAGAGCAGAGGAGTAAAGAAAAAGCGCCCCCACGGTCGGGGCGGCTGCCGGGGGCTTCGCCCCCTCAGCCGGCGCTCCCCGCGGGGAGCGCCGGCTTCCCCGAAAAGCCCGCCGTCGGGCTTTTCGGGGGGCAGCCGCCCTCCTCTGACCGGAGGCTTTCCCTTTCCCGGAGGCAGAAAATTTCAGGAAAGAGGGAATATTTTTACCGGAAATCTTGTCTTATGAGATGAAGGCCTTTATGATAAAACCGGAAAGGGGGAAGGAATATGGAGGACAGGGAGATCCTCGCCCTGTATTTTTCGCGGAATGAGCAGGCGATCGCCGAGACCGACCGAAAATACGGCGCCCTCTGCCGCAGCATTGCCCGGGGGATTCTGACGTTTCAGGAGGACGCGGAGGAATGTGTGAGCGACGCCTATCTGAACGCGTGGAACGCCATCCCGCCGCAGCACCCGGAAAAGCTGGGCGTCTGGCTGGGGCGGGTGGTGCGGAATCTGGCGTATAACCTCTGGAACCACGCCCACAGAAAAAAGCGGGATACCGGCATGACCGAGCTTTTGGGCGAGCTTGCCGATTGCATCCCTTCCTCCGCCGACCCCGCGCGGCAGCTGGAGGAGCGGGAGCTGACGGAATTCCTGAACGGCTGGCTCCGTGCGCTCCCACGGGAGGACCGGGTGCTTTTTCTCCGCCGCTACTGGAACGGCGAGCCGCTGCACGAGCTTTCAAAGCGGGCGGGCACCAGTCCCAATGCGCTGGCGAAGCGGATGTACCGCCTCCGGAAATGCCTCAAAGCCGCGCTGGAAAAGGAGGGCTATTCGTTATGAAGGAAACCGAAAAACTATTTAAGAGCCTCACCGATGTGGAGGATACACTGATCGAAGAAGCGCAGGAGACCGGCCGGAAGAGACGCTCCCCCGGCTGGGTCAGGTGGGGCGCTGCCGCGGCCTCGGTCGCCCTTGTGCTGGCGGGGACGCTTTTGCTCCCGCATCGGGGCGGGCCGGGGAAAAACCCGGAGCAGGACGTTGGAGACACGCTGCCTATGGAGATGGCGGTGCTGGAATGGAACGGCGCCTGTTATGAGATCTGTGATATTGACTGGGTGCTGCAAAAATACGGACTTCCCGAAAGGCTTTCCCCGGAGCTCGCGGGAGAGCGAATCGGCTATCTGGAGCTTCAGGACGGAGGCTGCTACAAGGGGGTTCCCCATGAGACCGGTATCACCCTCCATCGGTATGCCCCAGCGCCGCAGGGGGGCGCCTATATTCTGCGGGACGGCAACCGAACCGCGGCGGTGCTCTTTTGTAATTTCATTGTTCCGCACGACGCCTCCATGCCGTTCTTTGAGCTCTACCGGGCATACGGCGTGGAACAGGCAGAGGACATCGTCTCGGTTGCGGAAGTGAAGGGGTGGGATAAAACGGTCACCGTCCGGGAGGAGACGACCGACCCCGGGGCCCTGGCGGCATTTTACCGCATGACCGCCGACCCCGAGCTTCTCAGCTGGTCCAACGATGAATTTCAGGAGGAGATGTTCGGCGGCACGCCGGAGGAGCAGCAGCCCCAAAAGCACACCGACTTTGCGGATGACTGCCGGCAGCTTCGCATTGAGACGAAGGAGGGACAGCGGTTTTTTGTCACCGTTTTTCCCCGCTACCGCTGGCTCTATGGCGGCGGGACGCTTTCTTATTACCGGGTGGATGAGGCGCTTTCGGCGTGGCTGGAGGAGAATCTGGACGTCCGATAAAGCCCCCTATAAAAAATGAGCAGGAACTCCTTTTTCCGGGAGCCCTGCTCATTTTTATGGCTGTTTTTGTGCCGGGATCAGATGCTGATCTCCTTTGCGACCTGATAGTAGAGGCGGTTGATGTCCTTCTTCATGGTGAGTGCTTCTTCAATATCGATATCATAGATATGATTTTCGCGGACACCGACGACACGGTTGCCTTTTCCACTCTCCAGAAGTTCCACGGCGCGGTAACCCATGCCGCTGGCGTAAACACGCTCCATGGCGGTGGCGTTGCCGCCGCGCTGAACGTGACCGAGAACGGTAAGACGGGTCTCAACGCCGGTGCGCTGTTCGATATAGTAGCACATATCCTTGCTGTTGCCGACGCCTTCCGCCACCACCACGATGAAGTGATGCTTGCCGGTGGTCATGGTGGCCTTCATGCGGTCCACCACGTCGCGGTCAAGGTTGAATTCCCGCTCCGGGATGAGAGTGGCGATGGCGCCGGTAGCAAGACCCGCATAAAGTGCGAGATGGCCCGCGTGACGTCCCATTACCTCTACCACAGAGCAGCGGTCGTGGGATTGAGAGGTGTCGCGGAGCTTATCGATGCTTTCCACGGCGGTATTGAGGGCGGTATCAAAGCCGATGGTGTACTCGGTGGAGCCGATATCGTTATCAATGGTGGCGGGGATGCCGATGCAGGGGATGCCGAGTGCAGAGAGCTTCTGCGCGCCGCGGAAGGAGCCGTCGCCGCCGATGACCACAAGGCCGTCGAGTCCGCGCTTTTTGCAGATCTCGGCCGCCTTTTTTTGGCCTTCCTCGGTGGTGAATTCCTTGGAACGGGCGGTATAAAGAATGGTGCCGCCGTGACCGATGATATTGCTGACGCTGCGCTCGTCCATCTCCTCCATCCTGTCGGCGAGGAGACCCTCGAAGCCGTGATAGATGCCATAGACTCGATGGCCCTTAAAGAGGGCAGTGCGAACGACCGCGCGGATCGCGGCGTTCATGCCGGGGGCGTCGCCGCCGCTGGAGAGAACTCCGATCGTCAATTTCTTAGATTCTGCCATAGTCGTATTCGTTCCTTTCTATGCTAGACTTATGAAAAATTAGGGGTGTTAAGCGGAAGGATGAGGGGGAAGAAGCGCTACATTTTCCTTTCCCAGTACGCGTTCAAGCTCCCGCAGCAGCACCGGATTCGCGTCGGTGCAGAATTCCCGCGGGGCGCGGAGCGCCTTGCCGGTGTCGGCCGCCCGGATGAGGAGGGGGACCTCCCCCTCAAAGATCTCAAAGAGCAGCCTGAGGCGGTCGAACGGCTCCCCCGTGAGGGAGGGTACCCGGATGGCGAGCCTTGTGCCGGGGGGGGGGGGGGCACTGACGGAAGTCGGGGCAGCCGGCCTTGGGGAAGTGTTTTTCCGCGCGGGGCCGGAGAAGCGCCCGGGCGGCGCCTTGCGGGAGGTGGGCATGGGCGCCGTTTCCCGCTCCTCGGGGGTCATCACGCTTTCCAGAATCAGTTTGGCGGCGTCCTCCTCCCGAAGGGAGACCCGTCCTCGGAAGAAGAGCGGTACGCCCGGAACCAGTTTTTCGGTGTATTCGGTATAAACTCCCGCGAACGCCACGACCTCCATGCTTCCGCTCATGTCCTCGACGGTGAGGAAAGCCATGGTATCGTTTCGGCGGGTGGTTTTCAGCTTCTTTCCGGTCAGGATGCCGAAAATATCCACGATGGCGTTATCATAGGGGAGACCGGTTTCCGCCGAGCGGAGCCGCCCGATGCGAACGGCGTGATATTTTTCATAAAGGGGCAAAAAGTCACTCATCGGGTGACCGGAGAGATACATCCCGGTCACTTCCTTCTCAAAGGCGAGAAGCTCCGACCTTGCGTATTCGGGGAGCTTCGGCAGGTCGTAGTCCGCCGCGGCGCCCGCGTCCCCAAAGAGGGAAAGCTGTCCGCCCAGAAGGTAGCGGTTCTCCTCCGAGAGCACCTCCGCAAGGCGGGGATAGCCCTCCAGCATCTCGTGGCGGTTGTTGCCGAGACGGTCGAGCGAGCCGCACTTGATGAGGCTTTCCACCGCGCGCTTGTTCATATCGCCGGAGTAGGTGCGGCGGATGAAATCCACAAAGGTGGTGAAGCCGCCGTTTTCCTCCCGCTCCCGGAGGATGTCCCGGATGACGCCCCGTCCCAGATTCTTGATGGCGAGGAGCCCGTAGCGGATGCCGCCCGGGGCGACGGAAAAGCCCATCAGGCTTTCGTTGATGTCCGGCGGGAGCAGCGGGATGCCCTGTCTTTCACATTCTTCAATGTATTCGAGCAGCTTATCCGAGGAATCCAGAACGCTGGTGAGCAGCGCCGCGAGATATTCCCGGGGGTGATGCTTTTTGAGATAGGCGGTCTGGTAGGCGACCACCGCGTAGCAGGCGGCGTGGGATTTATTGAAGGCGTAGGCGGCAAAGCTGCTCATCTCATCAAAGATGCTGTTGGCCACCGGCGCGGCAATGCCGTTTTTCCCGCAGCCCTCAATGAAGTGGACACGCTCCTTTTCCATGACGTCCGCCTTTTTCTTGCTCATGGCACGGCGGACCAGGTCGGCCTGTCCGTAGCTGTAGCCGCCCAGCTCCCGGCAGATCTGCATGACCTGCTCTTGATAGACGATGCACCCGTAGGTGACGTCCAGAATTTTGGCGAGCAGGGGGGTCTTGTAGGTGACGTTTTCGGGGTGCTGCTTGTTGCGGCAGTATTCCGGGATGGATTCCATGGGGCCGGGCCGGTAGAGCGAGATGGCCGCGGTCAGGTCCTCGATGGACTGCGGGCGAAGCTGGGTCAGCATCTGGCGCATACCGCCGGATTCCAGCTGAAAGACGCCGCTGGTTTCCCCGCGGGAGATCATCTCGAACACGTCCGGATCCTCAAAGGAGATGGTCTCCATCGAAAAGTCGGGGTCGTGGCGCCTCACCATCTTTTCCGCGTCGGAAATGACGGTGAGGTTCCGAAGCCCCAGAAAGTCCATCTTGAGAAGCCCCAGCTCCTCCAACGTGGTCATGGTGTACTGGGTCACCACCGACTCGTCATTTTTCGCGAGGGGGACGTAGCTTTCCACCGTGTCCCGGGTGATGACGACGCCCGCCGCGTGGGTGGAGGCGTGCCGGGGGAAGCCCTCCACCTTCTGCGCGGTATCAATGAGCTCCTTGATCTCGGGGCTGGTCTCGGTGAGGTGCCTGAGCTCCGGGGAGGTCTCCAGCGCCTTTTCGATGGTGATGTGCAGCTCCATCGGGATGAGCTTGGCCACCTGATCCACCGTGGGATAGGGGAGCCCCATGGCCCGTCCGACGTCCCGCACCGCCGCGCGGGCGGCCATGGTGCCGAAGGTGACGATCTGCGCCACATGGTCGGCGCCGTACTTCCGGACGACGTAGTCGATGACCTCGGGGCGCCGTTCGTAGCAGAAGTCCACGTCAAAGTCGGGCATGGAGACGCGTTCGGGGTTCAGGAAGCGCTCAAAGAGCAGATTATATTTCATCGGGTCGATGTTGGTGATCCCGATGCAGTAGGCGGCGATGCTGCCCGCGCCGGAGCCGCGCCCCGGCCCCACCGGGATGCCCTGACTCTTTGCGTAGCGGATAAAATCATGGACGATGAGGTAGTATTCCACATAGCCCATGCGGGAGATGACGTCCAGCTCATAATGAAGACGCTCCCGGTAGCTTTCGGGCGGGTTCTCGCCGTAGCGGCGGCGGAGCCCCTCCTCACAGAGCCGGTAAAAATAGCTCTTGTTGTCCTCGCCGTTCGGGGCGTTGAAGAGGGGGAGCTTCGTTTTGCCGAACTCAAACTCCACCTGACAGCGCTCTGCAATGCGGACGGTATTTCGGAGGGCTTCGGGAACGGCCTTAAAAAGCGCGGCCATCTCGTCGCCGGATTTGAGGTAAAATTCGTCGGTCGGGAACTCCATCGCTTTTTCATCGTTCACGGTGTGTCCCGTCTGGATGCAGAGCAGGATGAACTGCATCCGGCTGTCCTCTTTGGTGAGGTAGTGGCAGTCGTTGGTGGCACAGAGCCCCACCCCCAGCTCCTCGGAAAGACGGATGAGGTCGGGGAGGATGCGCTTCTGCTCCTCGATGCCGTGGTCCTGCAGCTCGATGAAATAGTTTTCCGCGCCGAAGGTGTCCCGGTACCACGACGCTGTTTCCAGCGCCTTCCCATAGTCTCCCGCCATCAGCGCCCGGGGGATTTCTCCTGCGAGGCAGGCGGAAAGACAGATGAGCCCCTCATGGTGCTGCGCGAGAAGCTCATGGTCGATCCGGGGCTTATTGTAGAAGCCCTCGGTAAAGCCGCGGGACACCATATGGATGAGGTTCTGATAGCCGGTATTGTCCTTGCAGAGCAGAACCAGATGGTTGGGCGAGTTATCAAGACCGTGCACCTTATCGAAACGGCTCCGCGCCGCCACATAGACCTCACAGCCGATGATGGGGCGGATGCCTTCTTTTTGGCACTCCTTGTAGAAATCCACCGCGCCGTACATGACCCCGTGGTCGGTGATGGCGACAGCCTTCTGTCCCAGCTCCTTGGCGCGGCGGACAAGCCCCTTGATGCGGCAGGCGCCGTCCAAAAGGCTGTATTCGCTGTGTACGTGCAGATGAACAAAATCCTCCATGGGGCGCCTCCTTTCTTTTTGGGGCATTATGTACCGTTTTTCACCCGCTCTGCCAGCGCGAAAATGCGCTCCATCCGGTGGTTGACGCCGGAGCGGGACAGGGGCGGGGAGAGCCGGGCTCCCAGCTCCCGCAGGGAATCGTAGGGGTTTTCGAGCCGGACCTCGGCCAGCTCCCGCAGCTCCTCCGGCAGGGAATCCACTCCGATCAGGTTGATGGCTTCGATCTGCTCCTCCGAGGCACGGGACTGCCGCTCAATGTTGGCGTTGTCGCAGTTGGAGGCACGGTTCGCGGCGTTGCGGCGCTCCTTGATGATCTTGGTGGTCATCATCTCCATCGAGAGGATGGGACAGCCCATCAGGGTGAGAAGATCCTCGATCTGGGAGCTTTCGTTAAAATAGACGATGGTCTGGGAGCGGCGGTGGCTGAGGAGCGGCTGGAAGCCGACCTCCGAGAGGATGCCGGTCAGCATCGGGGTCAGTTCCTCCCGGTGCAGGGCAAATTCCAGATGAAATTTGTTTTCCGGGTCGGAGAGGGTGCCGCAGGCGAGAAACACCCCGCCGAGAAAGGCCGCAACGCCGGAATCTCCGCCGAGGAGATCAAAGGTGACCCCCTCGGGATAGAGCATCGCAAAGTAGTTATGGAGGGAGCGCCGGTCGGAGAGATCATCCACCGAGACGCGGTAGAGGGTGCCGCCGGCGGGCCGCTCCTCCCGAAGGGTGACGGTGCCGCCCAGCGGGGTCACGCTCTGCACCAGCTGGCTGTAATAGCGCGCGGCACGAAGCTCCCGGGTCAGCATCTCCATCTTTTCACCGGAAAATTCCCGCGAAAAGACCATGATGCCGTAGGACTGCTGATTTTTATAGTGCTGACGGACGGATTTGTCACTCAGGATCTCATCCTTGGCACGGGTGGTAAAAGAGGGCATGATATTCCTCACTCGATCATTTTGATTTCACATTCCAGAAGATAGCCGGTCTCCCCCACGACGGTCTGCCGCACCTCTTCGATGAGCGTCTTGACGTCCTCCGCGGTGGCGGAGCCGAGATTGACCACAAAGCCGGCGTGCTTTTCGCTGACGGCGGCGTCCCCGACCCGCAGGCCCTTGAGACCGCACTGGTCAATGAGTGCCGAGGCGTAGTTCCCCAAGGGACGCTTGAAGGTGGAACCCGCGCTGGGGAGGTCGAGCGGCTGCTTTTCCCGGCGCCGGCCCATAAAGTCCTCCATCTGCGCCCGGATCTCCTCCGGGTCGCCGGGGGTCAGGGCAAGCTCCGCCGCGACGATGCAGTAGTTTTTCTCCTCAAATAGGCTTTTCCGGTAGCCGAAGGCAAGCTCCTCGCCGCAGGCGGTGCGAAGCTCCCCTTTCTCGTCATAGTAGGTGACGGCGGCAACGACGTCCTTCAGCTCCCCGCCGTAGGCGCCGGCGTTCATATAGACGCCGCCTCCCAGAGAGCCGGGGATGCCGTAGGCCCATTCCATGCCGGAAAGTCCCGCGGAAAGCGCCTCCCGACAGACCTTGATGAGGAGGGCGCCCGCTTCGGCATAGAGGCGGTTCCCCTCCCGGCGGATGCGGCTCATCGCCTCCCCGAGGAGGATCACGGGACGGCGGAGCCCCGCGTCGGATACCAGAAGATTGGAGCCGTTTCCCAGAAGGAAGGGCTCCTCCCCTGCCGCGCGGCACAGCATGAGCGCCGCGCCCAGCTCCTCCACGGAGCGGGGGGTAATGAACAGATCGGCGGGACCGCCGATGCGGAAGGTGGTGTGATTCTTGAGGGGGACATTCCTCTCATAGGGGATGAACAGCCGGTCAAGCGTTTCGGTAAGCGGCATAAAAGAAAATCTCCTTTTCCTTTTGGGAATTTGGCTTAGTCGTTTTCGGCGTTATGTAAAATCTGCCCCTCGGGAATATCCTCATCCATTCCCAGCTGGTGGAGAAGCTCCACCGCGGCGTTGTGGCCCATCATACGCTGGCGGTAGTTCATCGTCGCGACCTCAATGATGACGGCGAGATTCCGCCCGGTCTGCACCGGGATGGTGACGGTGGGGATGGTGAGCCCCAGGATGGCGGAGTATTCCGTCTCCAGCCCCATGCGGTCATAAGCCTTGCCGGGGGTGTAGGACTCCAGCTTGATGATGAAATTGATGTTGGCGGTATTTTTAATGGCGCCTACGCCGAACAGCCGGCTCACATTGATGATGCCGACCCCGCGCAGCTCCATGAAGTGACGGATGTTATCGGGGGCGCTGCCGACGAGGGTCTGGCTGGAGACCCGCCGGATTTCCACCGCGTCATCCGCGATGAGACGGTGTCCGCGCTTGAGAAGCTCCAGTGCGGTCTCGCTCTTGCCGACGCCCGAATCCCCGATGAGGAGCACGCCTTCGCCGTAAATTTCCATCAGAACGCCGTGTTCGGTGATGCGGGGGGCCAGCTCAAGGCTCAGCTTCGCGTTGAGCTGCGCCGCCATATGGGAGGTGTTTTCCGGTGACTGAATGAGCGGAACGCCGTATTTTTCCGAAAGCTCCAGCATGAGCGGCACAAAGGAAAAGCTCCGCGTGACGATGACCGCCTTCGGCTCCTTGGCGAGGAAGGTCTCCAGACTGTCCCGCAGTACCTCCTGCGGGAGCTGCTCCAGATAGGCAAGCTCGGTGCGGCCGATCAGATTGATGCGGGAGGGGACAAAGCCCTCATAGAAGCCGCTGAGCGCGAGCCCGGGACGCATGAGCTCGGAATGGGACACCAGAATTTCCTCCTCCACGTCGGGATAATAGAGGATATTAAGGTTCAGATCTTTGATGATTTTTTTGAGCGGTACGGAGTATTCATGCATCCGTCGGTTCCCCCTTTTCAGTCAGCCTTTTGGCGGGAAAGCGGGAGCGGCTGCTCCTTATTCCCATACATGGCTATTATAATATAATTATAGGAAATTTACAAACAAAACTTACCACCAAGCGATGAAAAACCCCCTCCTTTTGTTAAAAAGGGACAGAGGCCGGACCGAAAAGCGGTGCCCCCGCGGACGGGAATGAAAAAGGCCCTGTCCCGGGGAACGGAACAGGGTTTTTTCTTATGTTCTTTCAGAATCTCCGCCGGAGAGCCGAGGGCATCATCAGAACAACGATGGGGAAGATCTCCAGACGACCGATCAGCATATCGAGGATGAGTACCACCTTGCTGAAGACGGAAAAGGCGGAATAGTTGCCTGCGGGGCCGACCATTCCCAGACCGGGACCGGTGTTGTTGAGGGTCGCGACCACGGCGGTGAAGCTGGTCTCCAGATCAAAACCGTTGAGGGAGATGAGGAGCGTCGAGAAGAAAAGGATCCCCATATAAAGCCCCATAAAGACGTTGGTAGCGCGCAGGGTATTGTCATCCAGAGGCTTCCCTTCATAAGTGAGGGTGGTGACCGCCTGCGGGTGCACCAGCCGCCGGAGCTCCCGCCGGATGGACTTGGCCACGATGACGATGCGGGCAACCTTGAATCCGCCGCCGGTGGAGCCGGCCGAGGCGCCGATGCAGGCGATGAGGATGAGCAGCGCCCGGGAGAAGGAGGGCCAGAGGTTAAAGTCCGCCGTCGCAAAGCCGGTTGAGGTCAGCATGGTGGAGACCTGGAAGAAGGAATAGCGCATGGCGTGGAAGAAGCCCCCGTACAGATGGGCGATATTGATGGCGATGAGAACCACCGAGACCACGGTGATCCCGAGGTAGGTCCGAAGCTCCTCTGAGCGCCAGACGTCACGGAAGCGGCGCAGAAGGAGGAAGTAGTACATATTGAAGTTGACGCCGAACAGCAGCATAAAGACGCCGATCACAATATCGATATAGGCGCTCCCGTAGGAGGCGACGCTTTGGTTCATGGTGCTGAAACCGCCGGTGCCGGAAGTTGCCACAGCATGGAGGAAGGCGTCATAAAGCGGCATCCCGCCCAAGAGCAGGAACACCACCTCCAGAAGGGTCAGGATGATATATATGCTATAAAGGATGCGGGTGGTATCCTGAATGCGGCTTACCAGCTTGCCAACGCTGGGGCCGGGGGATTCAGCACGCATTACGTGCATCCCGCGTCCCTCCGCCATCGGGAGGATAGCGAGGAGAAAAACCAGAACGCCCATACCGCCGATCCAGTGGGTGAAGCTTCGCCAGAAGAGGATGCCGCGGGAATGGCTTTCTATTTCGGTGAGGATGCTGGCGCCGGTGGTGGTGAAGCCGGAGACGGTTTCAAAGTAGGCGTCGATGAAATGCGGGATCTCATGGGAAAGGATAAAAGGCAGGCACCCGAAGAAGGACATCAGCACCCAGGAGGCGGTGACGATGAAGAAGCCGTCGCGGGCATAGATGCGTTTGTTCCGGGGGGGATTGAGGCTCAGAAGTGCCCCGACCGCAAGAAGCAACAGGATGGGAATGAGAAATGCCATAACGGTTGCCTCATGATAGTGAACAGCAACAAAGAGAGGAATCAGCAAAAGTGCCGCTTCCACCCAGAAGATACGTCCGACGATAAAGAGGTTCATACGGTAATTCAAGGCATTTCCCTCACTTTAAGATGTCGTTGATGTCATTGAGTCCGGTGCGGGTGGTGACGATGACTACGCTGTCGCCCTCCCGCAGGACATCCTGACCGGAGGGGAGGATGGCGGTGCTGCCGGCGCGGTGAATGCAGGCAATGAGCAGTTCACTCTTGGTGGAAAGCTCTTTGAGCGGCACGCCGATGACACGGGAGCCCGCCCCGACGATGAATTCCAGCGCCTCCACACGGTTGTCCACCATGCGGTGCAGCGCCTGCACGTTGGAGCCGGAGCTGTTGACGAGGGCACGGACATACTGCACGATGCGGTTCACGGTGACGCCGGAGGCCGAGATGATGCTTTCCACGATGCCGGTCTTGCTGACGATCTCGGCAAAGGAGTTGCGGTTGACCTTGGCGATGGAGCGCCCCACCTTATGCACGCCGGCGTACATGGAGAGCATGATATTGAGCTCATCCAGCCCGGTGAGCGCCACAAAGGCGTCGCAGTTGTCCAGCCCCTCCTCGGAGAGCAGCTCGTGGTCGGTGGCATCTCCCTCAATGACCAGCACGTCGGGGAAGGAATGGGAGAAGGCTTCACAGCGGGTCTTGTCCCGGTCCAGCACCTTGACCTTGATGGACATTTTGCGCAGCAGGTTGGTGAGGTAATAGCTGATTTTGCCGGCGCCGATGATCATGACATTGTGGGCGCGGTCACGGTAAGCCCCCAGCTGACGGAAGAAGTCCTCCATCTGCGCGATGGGCGCGGTGATGTTGATGCGGTCGCCCTCCAGAAGGATAAAGTTGCCGTCGGGGATGAGGACTTCCTCGCCCCTCTGTACGGCGCAGACCAGCACGCGGGCCCGGATGGCGTGCCCGATGTCCGATAGCCGGAGCCCGGCCAACGGGCTTTTGGGAGGAATGCGGTATTCCACCAGCTCTACCCGTCCTTTGGCAAAGGTCTCCACCTTGGTGGCGATGGGGAAGCGCAGCACGCGGGAGATTTCCCGCGCGGTTTCCCGCTCGGGATTGATGGCAAGGGAAATGCCGAGCTCATTCATCATGAGCCCGAGCTGATTTTCATATTCAGGATTGCGGACGCGTGCGATGGTGTTGGAAACGCCCAGCTTCTTTGCGACCAGACAGCAAAGCAGGTTGACCTCGTCGCTGTCCGAGGCGGCGATGAGCAGGTCGGCACTCTGCACGCCCGCTTCCTTTTGCACATGGTAACTGGCACCGTTGCCGACGGCGCCGATGACGTCCAGAACGTCGCAGGTATGGGATACGATATCGGGACGCTGGTCAATGACGGTGATGTCATGTCCCTCCTCGGCAAGGTGCTCCGCCAGAGCGTGCCCCACCTTGCCAATGCCAACTACCACGATTTTCATAGATGCAGAATCTCACTTTCTTCCCCACAGGGGGCAGATATTGGAATAACAACCTCATTACTTTTGATTATCTTACCTTGTTTCTAACTATTTTACAAGTACCGCGCGCCGGAAGCGCCGAAAAAAAGAGAAGGAGGGGCGGCACTCGACAGAAAGCGTTGTTTTGTGCTAAAATAAAGAAAAACGGTCGCTTTTCACAAGGGGAAGCCGCCGCCCGCAGAGGAGAACACGGTATGGTCGATCCGGGCTTCTATGAGAGAATTTACCGAGCGGTGGAAATGATTCCGCCCGGCTGTGTCGCAACCTACGGACAGATCGCGTTCCTCGCGGGTCATCCGCGCGGCGCGCGGGTGGTGGGGCAGGCGCTTCACCGCAATCCCCGGCCCGGCGTGATCCCCTGCCATCGGGTGGTCTTCCGGGACGGGCGCCTTGCCGCGTCCTTCGCCTTCGGCGGAGAGAACATTCAGCGGGAGCTTCTCCGGGGAGAGGGCGTCTGCTTCCTCCCGGACGGTCGGGTGGATCTGGAGCGCTGTCTCTGGAAGGGGGATGCCCCCTCGGCCTGACCGTGAAAAATGAACCGAAAGAAAGGAACCTGAAACCGTTATGCCGGCAGTCAAAGATTTTTTTACCGAACTCACCCCCACGCTCCTCAGCGTGCTGTGGAAGATCGTGCTTGTCATCGTTGTCTTTTTTCTGGGACGCAAACTCATCAACGCCCTTCTCCGAAAAATGACGGAGCTGGATAAATACTCCCATCTGGACATCGGCTTCCGGAAATTCATCCGTTCGCTCCTCAAGGTGGTGCTTTGGGCGCTCATCATCTATTTCATCGCGGATCTGATCGGACTTCCCACGGCGACCTTTGTCGCACTCCTGGGCTCCGCCGGCGTCGCCATCGGTCTTGCCCTTCAGGGAAGCCTCAGCAACTTTGCGGGCGGCGTCCTGCTCCTGTTCCTCCACCCCTTCCGCGTGGGGGACTATGTGAAGCTCAATGAGGAGATTCAGGGCACCGTCAATGACATCGGCCTTTGCTATACTTCGATGACCACACCGGACAACCGGGTCATCACCGTGCCGAACGGCTCGCTCTCCAACAGCAATATCATCAACTTCTCCGGCTGTGAGACCCGCCGCATCGATATCACTGTGGGCGTCGCCTATGACGCGGATATCAACCTTGCCATTCGGGCGCTGACCGAGATGGTCAATTCCTCCGAAAAGGTCATCCGAAAAGAGGATACCGTCGTCTTTGTGAGTGCGCTGGCCGCCTCCTCGGTCAACCTCGGCGTCCGCTGCTGGGTGAAGCAGGAGGACTACTGGAACGAACTTTGGGAGCTCAACCGCCGGACTAAGGAGACCCTGGACCGAAACGGCATTGAGATCCCCTTCAACCAGATGGACATTCATTTAAAGGAAGTCCCTAAGAACGAAAAATAATAGCCCTGCCGCCGAAGCGAGCCCTCCATTTCCGGGAGGGTTCGCTTTTTTATAGGCACGCACGGCCGACCGCCGCATAGAATGAGGCATAAAAGGGGGCGCATGACCATGAAGGAAAGAGAGAAAACCGGCCGTCGGGCCGGCGGGGAAAAGCCGCTGTGTCTGGCGTTGGCCGGAAACCCCAATGTGGGGAAAAGCACGGTGTTCAATACCCTGACGGGGCTCAATCAGCATACCGGCAACTGGCCGGGAAAGACGGTCACGGTGGCGGAGGGCTTCTGCCGCGGGGGCCGGGAAAAAATAAAACTCATCGACCTGCCCGGCTGTTATTCACTCCAGAGCGACTCGCCCGAGGAGGAAGTTGCCCGGGACTTTATCCTGAGTGGGGAGGCGGACGCCGTCATTGCCATCTGCGATGCGACCTGCCTTGCCCGGAGCCTGCCGCTGGCCCTTCAGGTGATCGAGCGCTGCCCCAAAACAGTGGTCGCGCTCAATCTCTCGGAGGAGGCGCGGAAAAAGGGGATCACCATTGACGCTGCGCGGCTTTCCGAGGAGCTGGGCGTGCCGGTCGTTCCTACCGAGGCAAGAAGCGGAAAGGGGCTGCGGCGGCTGCTCACCGAGGCGGCAGCGGCGGCAAGGAGTGGGGAGAAGGGGGAGGTCCTTCCCGCGGCGACCCCTGCTGAGGATCAGGTGCGGCGGGCGGCGGAGCTCGTCCGGCTCACGGCACAGCACGGCGAGGAGGGCTACAGCCCGCGGGACCGGCGGCTGGACCGCTTCTTCACCCGGGCGGCAACCGGCGTTCCGGTGATGCTCCTTCTCTTGGCGGGGGTGTTCTGGCTGACCATTGCCGGCGCGAATATCTTTTCCGATGCGCTGGGGGATTGGCTCATGGGGATGGAGCTTCCTCTTTACCGGGGGCTTTGCCGCTGGGGACTTCCCCTCTGGACGGCAGACCTGCTGGCGCACGGGGTCTACCGGGTGCTGGCGTGGGTGGTTTCGGTGATGCTCCCGCCGATGGCAATCTTTTTCCCGCTCTTTACCCTTCTGGAGGATGCGGGCTACCTGCCGCGCATGGCGTTCAACCTGGACGCCTGCTTCAAAAAGTGCCGCGCCTCGGGAAAGCAGGCCCTTACCACAGGGTGAGGCGACAGGGGAGGGCGTGAAAAAAGACAGTCCAAAAGGGAAAAGCGGACGCCAGCGGCTCCGGGGGCTTGGCGCGGGACCTTGTAAAACCGTTTCCCAAGGCTCGCCCGGGCCCCAAAAATCTTGTGTAACATCCACAAAGAAGCGAACGGGAGGCAGAACCGGACAATGGATTGTTAATTTTTTAGCATGGTGATGCGGCGTATTTATAGGAAAACAGGGCGTTTTCGTGTTCTGTGATTCGCCGAAATATCTACCTTTGCGGGAAGAAATTTGTCTATTTTTGCCCCGGTTTCCCCGGTCATCTTGCTTGACAAGCAAGGATTTTTTGGGTATTATTTGATAGACGTTTATAGTTATTACACAAGGAGGCATAAAACACTAATGGAGAAATATCTTGTTTTGCTGACCTTCATGGGCTCAATCATTGCGCTTGTCTTCGCGATCATCACCGCGAAGAAAGTCATGAGCTTCTCCGAAGGTACCCCGCTGATGCAGAAGATCTCCGCTTCGATCCGCGAGGGTGCGAACGCTTATCTGAAGCGTCAGTACACCGTGGTCGGAATCTTCTTTATCTGCATGTTCGTGATTCTTTGCATCATGGCGTTTGCCGGACTGCTCACCTGGTTCGTACCGTTCGCCTTTGTCACCGGCGGCTTCTTTTCCGGCCTTTCCGGCTTCATCGGAATGCGCATCGCGACCGCGGCGAACTGCCGTACCGCGAATGCCTGCCGTGAAGGCCTGAACCGTGGTCTGCGCGTCGCGTTTTCCGCCGGCTCCGTCATGGGCTTCACCGTTGTCGGTCTCGGTCTGCTCGACATTTCCATCTGGTTCGCACTGCTGAAGTTCGTTTTCAAGCTGGAGGCTTCCGCCATCACCAGCGCGATGCTGACCTTCGGTATGGGCGCTTCCTCTATGGCACTCTTTGCCCGTGTCGGCGGCGGTATCTACACCAAGGCTGCTGACGTCGGCGCCGACCTCGTTGGTAAGGTCGAGGCGGGCATCCCCGAGGATGACCCCCGTAACCCCGCTGTTATCGCGGATAACGTCGGTGATAACGTCGGCGATGTTGCCGGCATGGGCGCCGACCTCTATGAGTCCTATGTCAGCTCCGTTATTTCTGCCTCCGCTCTCGGTGTTGCGGCGTTCAGCGGCAGCATGAAGGCGATGGCCCTCCCCATGATCATGGCGGCAGTCGGCATCCTCGCCTCCCTCATCGGCACCTTCTTTGTCCGCACCGGTGAAAGCACCGACCAGAAGACCCTGCTCTCCGCGCTGCGCCGCGGCACCAACCTCAGCGCTGTCATCATTGCTGTGGCTGCGTTCTTCCTGGTTCGTGCGGTCCTCGGTTCGGAGTACAACGGTCTCTACTTTGCCATCCTTTCCGGTCTGGTTGCCGGAGTGCTGATTGGCCTTTCCACCGAGTACTTCACTTCCGATTCCTATAAGCCTACTCAGAATCTGGCGGATACCGCTCTGACCGGCTCTGCCACTATTATGATCGGCGGCCTCGGTCTCGGTATGCTTTCCACCATCCTTCCCATCGTCATCGTTTCGATCTGCATCCTGCTGGCCTACTTCCTCTCCGGCGGCGCCGCTTCTTCCAGCATGGGACTTTACGGCATCGCTCTTGCGGCAGTTGGTATGCTTTCCACCCTCGGCATCACCCTCGCGACCGACGCTTACGGCCCTGTTGCCGATAACGCCGGCGGTATTGCCGAGATGGCCGGTCTGGAGCCTGAGGTTCGTGAGCGCACCGACGCCCTCGATTCCCTCGGAAACACCACCGCTGCGACCGGTAAGGGCTTTGCCATCGGTTCCGCGGCTCTGACCGCTCTCGCCCTCATCGCTTCCTACATCGAGAAGGTTCAGGAAGTCGGCGCGGTTATCAACCCCAACGACTTCTCCCTCATGAACCCGCTGGTGCTCGTCGGTGTATTCATCGGCGGCTGCCTGCCCTTCGTGTTTGCCGCGCTCACCATGCAGTCTGTCGGCCGTGCCGCCAAGAGTGTTGTGGTTGAGGTTCGTCGTCAGTTCAAGGAGATCACCGGTCTGATGGAAGGCAAG
Organism: Angelakisella sp.; assembly: GCA_020025195.1. GTDB lineage: Bacteria > Bacillota > Clostridia > Oscillospirales > Ruminococcaceae > Angelakisella. The sequence continues at coordinate 27,302 of JAHHSN010000008.1, read as the reverse complement.
GCGGATGCGGACTATGCCCGCTGCGTAGACCTCTGCACCAAGGCTTCCCTCCATGAGATGATCCTTCCCACCATCGTCGGTGTTGTGACCCCCATTGTTGTCGGTATGATCCTCGGCTTCAAGGGCGTTGTCGGTATGCTGGGCGGCGCGACCGTTACCGGCTTCCTGCTTGCCATCTTCATGGCGAACTCCGGCGGCGCATGGGATAACGCCAAGAAGTACATCGAGAGCGGTGTTCACGGCGGCAAGGGCAGCGATGCCCACAAGGCGGCTGTTGTCGGCGATACCGTCGGCGACCCCTTCAAGGATACTTCCGGCCCCGCGATCAACATCCTCATCAAGCTGCTTTCGATGGTTTCCATCGTATTCGCTGCGCTGGTCGTCAACTTCTCCATCCTGTAATTCGGAGCTTGGCTGACCCCATATAGGAAACAATAAAAGACCGCTGTCCTTTGGGACGGCGGTCTTTTTTGCCTGCCCGGAACGTTTTCCGTCTGGGCTGCCCCCGAAATCCCCTCGGGAATAAGGACCTCGGGGCTTTCGGGGCTATTCCTTTTTCCCCCCGCCCTTTTGCGCCCGCTCCCAGAGGGCGGGGGAGACGAGCGGCTCGTGGCAGCCCTCCACCACCACCCATTCCTCCGGCGGGAGAGAAAAGACCTGCCGGCACTTATAGGATACCCGGTGGCTCCGTCCCTGCGCCAGTGCCCCGCGGTAGACCGGGTGCCGCAGGATTTTCCCCACCGTGGCGGGACTCCAGGGGGAAGAGGAATTTTTCCCCGTGGCAAGCGGCGTCGGGACGCCCTCCGCAGAGAGCAATTTGGCAATGGCGCGGAGACTCATTCCTTCCGCGGAAAGACAGAAGATGTGCCGCACAACAGCGGCGGTCTTCGGCTCAGGGAGGAGATGATGGCGGTCAGAGGGGTCGCGGCGGTAGCCATAGGGCGGACGGCTCCCGAGGAACTCCCCCGCGCGGCGTCTTGAATCCAGAGCGGCCCTTATTTTGTGGGAGAGATCTTCCGAGTACCATTCGTTCATCAGATTGGTGAGAACGCCCATCTTATGGGTGAGCCGGTCCCCACGGGCGGTGTCGCAGTCATCCCCCACGGCGCAGAGCCGTACCCGGTGGCGCGGGAAAAATTCATCCAGCAGATAGCTGGTGAGGGTGATGTTCCGCCCAAGGCGGGAAAGATCCTTGACCAGAACCGTTCCGACCGTGCCGGCCTTTATGTCCCCCAGAAGGCGCTGGAGGGCAGGGCGGTCGGCCCCCGTCCCCGACCAGCCGTCGTCCACATATTCTAAGGTGGGAGACAGCCCCTCCCGCGCGGCAAAGCGGGTGAGCAGCTCCCTTTGGGAATGGATGCTCTCGCTTTCCCCGGTTCCCTCGTCCTCCCGGGAAAGCCGGAGATAAAGCGCTGTGATTCGCTCCGTCATGGCGTCACCTCACTGGGAGCATATGCGCTGTCGCCCCACCACATGCATGGGCTTCGGCTGCAATGCTGCGGGGGTCATCGGCTGCCGCATCATTTCCTCGCCCCGGGAGCGGCTCATCGCCATTCTCACCAATGCCTTCATCCCTTGCAATGGGCGGTTTCCCGGTCTTATCCTCCTTATCTCCATCTTCTTCTGCCAAAATTCCTTTGCCGGGGCGCTTTTTTTGACGGGGCTGCTGCTCCTTGGCTTCGGGATGTCGCTGCTTGCTTCCCGGCTTCTCTCCGGGACGGCGCTTAAGGGAGAGCCTTCCGCCTTTACACTGGAGCTGCCCCCCTACCGCAGACCCAAGGTGGGGCAGGTGCTGGTGCGCTCCCTCTTTGACCGGACGCTCTTTGTGCTGGGGCGGGCGGTGGCGGTGGCGGCGCCCGCGGGGTTTATCATCTGGTTCCTCGCGCATATCCCGGCGGGGGAGGGGAACTTCCTCACAGCGGCGGCGGAGGCGCTTACGCCTTTCGCCCGGTTCTTCGGTATGGACGGCGTCATTTTCCTTGCGTTCATTCTCGCGTTTCCCGCCAATGAGATCGTTCTGCCCATCGCGGTGATGATCTACCTTGCCGAAGGGGCGCTCGTTTCACTGGGGGATGCGGGGGCGATGCACGCGCTCCTCACACAGAACGGCTGGACGGGACTCACCGCCCTCTGTACTATGGTCTTTTCGGTGATGCACTGGCCCTGCTCCACCACGCTGCTCACCATCCAAAAAGAAGCGGGGCGCGGCAAATGGACGCTCCTCGCGGCCCTTCTCCCGACGGCGTTTGGGCTTCTCACCTGCGCGGTGCTGGCACAGGGGGCAAGGCTCCTGGGTCTTGCGTAAGGGGGGGCCCCGAAAAGCCGAAGCGGTGCCCCAGAAGTGCGGGCGGCCGCCCCTCCCTCCGGGGGAACGCTGTGCTGACCGAGAAGGCAAAGCCACATAAAAAACCGCTCCCCTTAAGCGTAAGAGCCAAGGAGAGCGGTTCTTTCTTTTGTTTGGGTTCAGCGGTTAAAGAGATGGGCGCGCTTCTTAAAGTATACCCGATTTACCAGCAGCATCACCACGCTGGTCAGGATGGAGGTGATTACGGTGGAGTTAAACACCGGAAGACCCGGCATCAGGTCCGAGAGACAGAGCAGGGTGCCGATCGAGTACAGGATGCTGATGACGAGGCCGCAGAGATAGACGGCGTAGAGGGTGGCGGGTCCGTTTCGGTAAAAGCCGGCCAGACGGAAGCGGCAATAGATGCAAAGGACCGCCATTCCGATGGACAGCAGGCCGATCAGAACGGTCAGCACGTGCAGGGCGGGGGAGACCGCATAGAGGAGCTCCGTCGATTCTCCATAGGCGGAGCCGGTGAGCAGCGGAAAACCGTTTACCAGATTCACGATAGCAGAGATCCAAAGGGCAAAATAGATGAGGAAATGGAACCACTTCATGGGCCGCTCCGCGGGACGTGACGGGGCGGCGGCATAGGTTTCCGGGCTTTGGGGTGCATTGAGGTCGGCCCCGCAGCTGGGACAGCGCGCCAGATGCTCCGGGACGTTGGCGCCGCAATAAGGGCAGTACATAAAATTCCCTCCGTTTCATTTTGTTTTTGCCATTATAGCAAATATTCCTTTTCCATTCAATGAAAACTGTCGAAAAAAGGAAGAATAATTCTCTGATAAGGGAATTGGCTGACGGAGGGATTGAGCGAAGATACAGTGGGCAGACTAAGGGAAAAGAGCATGGAAAGGAACGGATCTATGCTTTCTCTTATGGAAACCATCAATCGCTGGATCGTTCTCCTGATGACGATCCTCTATTTTCATCAGGTCGTCTATACCGTGGTGGGGATTTTTGCCTACCGTGCGAAGCCCCTTCCGCCCGCGCCCCGTCTCCACCGCTTCGCGGCGCTGGTGGCGGCACGCAATGAGTCGTCGGTCATTGCAGAGCTTCTCGAAAGCCTGCGGCGCCAGCGCTACCCCCGGGAGCTTCTCGACCTCTATGTGCTGGCGGACAACTGCACCGATGATACCGCCGAGCGGGCCCGAAAGGCGGGGGCGAGGGTCTTCTGCCGCTCCGATTCCCGGCGGATCGGCAAGGGCTGGGCGCTGGATGAGCTTCTCCGCCGCATCCGGGAGACAGGGGAGCGCTATGACGGCTACTTTGTCTTTGACGCCGACAACATCGTGCATCCGGACTTTGTAAAGGAGATGAACAAGGTCTTTTCCAAGGGGTTTGAGGTGGTCACCTCCTACCGCAACAGCAAAAATTTCGGGCAGAACTGGATCACGGCGGGCTATGCCATCTGGTTTCTCCGGGAGGCGCGCTGTCTCAATTTCCCCCGGATGCTGCTGGGAACGAGCGCGGCGGTTTCGGGAACGGGCTTCCTCATGTCGGAAAAGATCGTGCGGGAAAACGGCGGCTGGCCCTTTCACCTCCTCACCGAGGATATCCAGTTCTCCGCCGACTGCATCGCGCGGGGCATCCGCATCGGTTATGCCGATCACGCCATGGTCTATGATGAGCAGCCGGTCACCTTTCGGCAGGCGTGGCGGCAGCGCCTTCGCTGGTCCAAGGGCTTCTTTCAGGTGGACGCCGCCTATATCTGGCCGCTCACCAAGGGAATCTTCCGGAACGGGGGCGGCGGCTTTGCCTGCTATGATATGCTCACGGTCATCGCGCCGGGGATCCTTTTCTCGGTGCTGGTGGTGCTTCTGAATGGGATGATGCTGGCGGCGTGTCTCACCCAGCCGCGGGAGGAGATGCTGCGCGTCCTCACCGTTTCGGGAAGATATCTCCTGTTCGCGGCCGTCAATTTTTATGTCGGGATGTTTCTGGTGGGGCTCATCACCGTCCTCACCGAGTGGAAGCTCATCGAGGAGCCGGCAGGGAGAAAGCTCTGTTTCCTGCCGCTTTTCCCCATCTATATGGCCACCTACGCGCCCATCGCGCTGACAGCGCTTGTTTCCCATGTGGAATGGAAGCCCATTGAGCATGGGGCGGCGCCCCGGAAAAAAGAACGGCGGCGGGGAGGCTAGGAGAGCCGGTCCCGGAGGGGGCGGGCTCTTTTCTTTTTCACAAAATGATTGAGCAAGCCGCGGAATTCTGCTATAATATCTTTGTATGACCGAACGCCTTTCCCCCAAAATCAGACAAACTTTTCATTTTGGCGGCGAAGGCGCGGCCCCCCGGCTCATCTTTTTACACATTGTTCAAGGTTCGCGGGGCGTTAAGAGGTATAATGGATGAGATGCAGGAGGGCGAGAGGGATGTTTGGATATATCCGAACCGAAACGCCGCAGCTCCGTGTCTCGGAGTGGGAGGCGTACCGCGCCGTATACTGCGGGCTCTGCCGGGAGCTGGGCCGCCGCTTCGGCCCGCTGGCCCGCCTCACCCTCAACTATGACTTCACCTTTCTCGCTCTCGTCGGCATGGCGCTGGATGAGGAGAAGCCGGAGATCCGGACCCGCTCCTGCGGGGTGAACCCGCTGCACCGCTGTCCGCACTGTGAATCCAACCGGCGGCTTTCGGACTGCTGCGACATCGCGGTGATGACCCTCTGGCATAAGCTGGAGGACAATATATTGGACGGTGGCTTCTGGGAGCGCATGGGTATGCGGCTGCTCCGCCCCCTCCTAAAGGGGAAGTACCGCCGCGCGGCGGGACGTTTCCCGGAGCTGGCGGCGCTTTTTGAGCGGGAGATGAAGCGGCAGCGGGAGCTGGAGGCCGCAGGGACCTCCGATCTCGATCTTGCCTGCGAGCCCACCGCCGTCATGCTTTCGGCGGTCTTCTGCTCCCTCAGCGAGGACCGGACCGAGAAGCGGGTGCTGGAACGCTTCGGTTATCTTTTGGGGCGGTACGTCTACATGGCGGACGCTCTGGATGACTGGGAAAAGGATAAGGAAAAGGGAAACTACAATCCCTTTCTTATGCTGGAGGAAAAAGAGGCGGAGGAGTGCAAGGAAAAAGCGCTCCGCTCCCTCTATCTCACCATCGGTGAGGTCGCGGCGGCGTATGAGCTTCTGCCGGTGCGGCGCTTCCAGCCGATTTTGGAAAATATCGTCTATCTGGGTCTTCGATCCACCGTAGACGGTCTGAGGATTCCCCGAAAACAAAGAAGGAGACAGAAAGTATGAGAGACCCCTATCAGGTGCTGGGCATTTCCCCGAATGCGACCGACGATCAGGTCAAGGACGCCTACCGAAAGCTGGCACGCAAGTATCATCCCGACAACTACGTGAATAACCCGCTTGCCGATCTCGCCACCGAAAAGATGAAGGAGATCAACGAGGCGTACGACGAGATCCAGCGGCAGCGAAAGGGCGGGTTCTCCTCCAATGCGAATGCCGGAGGCTACCAGCAGCGGAGCTATTCCTCGGCCTCTTCCTCTCCCTCCCAGTTTGCGGATATCCGCCGGCTCATCAATATGGGACGCATCGCGGATGCCGAGGAGCTTCTGGACGGCGTGACGCAGCAGAAACGGAATGCGGAGTGGAACTACCTCAAGGGCATCATCAATTACCAGAAGGGCTGGCTGGATAACGCCATGACTTATTTTGCGGCGGCCTGCAACATGGAACCGCAGAACCCCGAATACCGCGCCGCCTATAACCGCCTGATGCAGCAAAGCCAGGGCAATTACGGCGGTCAGAAAATGGCCGGCAGCATCTGTGATGTCTGCGCGACGATGTATTGCGCCAATCTCTGCTGCAACTGTGCCGGAGGAGGTGGCTGCTGATGCATAAAAAGAGTCAGCAGGTGGCCCTCGGCGGCATTGCGACCGGTCTTTGCATCGTGATCATGTTCCTCACCGGGATGATCCCCTTCTCTTATTATGCACTGCCCGCTCTGGCGGGGCTGCTCCTCATTGCGGTCAAGGAGGAAAACGGCATGAAGACCGCCCTCATCGTCTATGCTGCGGTTTCGCTCCTTTCCCTTCTGGTGGTGCCCATCAAGGAGGCGGCGCTTCTCTTTGTGGCGTTCTTCGGCTACTATCCCATTGTGCGGGACAGTCTTTCCCGCATCCGGCCCGGCGTGCTCTCGGTGGTGCTGCGCTTTATCATCTTCAACGCGGCGGTCATCGCGGCGTACTGGGTCATCGTGAATGTCTTCGGCATTGCGGAAATTCTGGAGGAGTTCGGCGATTTCGGAAAATATTCGGTTCTCGTCCTTCTGGGGTTCGGCAACGTCTTTTTCCTTGTCTATGACTTTGCCATCCGCAATATCACCCTCGCCTACCGGAACTGGTTCCGACCGAAGTTCCTGAAAAAGGCTTCCTGATGTTACTGCTTTTAAGAAAATGGCCTGCCTTCGGCGGGCCAAATTTCATGAATGGAAAGGATTTTTATGAGCTATCGACTGTTTCTCTTTGATCTTGACGGAACCCTGATCGACACGTCGCCCGGCATCATTAACGCCCTGCGGAAAAATGAGGAAGAGCTGGGAATTCCTCCGCTCCCGGAGGAGACCCTCAAAAAATTCATCGGCCCGCCTCTGGAGTGGTCCTTTGAGGAATACTACCGTGTTTCCCCGGAGACGGCGCATATCTATACCCTGAACTATCGGAAAATATACGGCGCCGAAGGGGTCCGGCTTTCCCGCCTCTACCCCTGCATTCCGGAAACGCTCCGGTTCATCCGGGAGCAGGGTGGCCGCTGCGCGGTCTGCTCCCTCAAGGCGGCGGAGATGGTGGGCGAGGCCCTCAGCCCCTACCAGCTGGAGCCGCTTTTTGACGCGGTGGTGGGGAGAAGCGAACAGAACCCCACCAAGGCGGATACCATCCGTGCGGCAATGCGGGCACTCCACTGGGAGGATTTTTCCTCGACGGTGCTGCTGGGGGACAGCCGCTATGACGGCGAGGGCGCAAAGGAAGCGGGTATCGATTTCCTTCCCCTTACTTACGGCTTCGGCTTTTCGGAGCCCGGCTCTCTGGAGGGCCTTCCCCGGGTGGGGGTGGCACGGGAGCCTTCTGACGTCTTTCGTTTTGTAAAAGAACAGTTTTCAGACTGAAAAGAGCCCGCCGGAAAACACGGCGGGTCGTTTTTTTATTTTCCTGCGGGGAAATTCCCATCCGCTGAAAAACCGATTGTCACCGGGAGCGGCATATGCTATAATAGGCATAATCCGGGAGGAATTTCCTCCGGGCGCTTGTGCGATCCCCTCCCCTAGGGGGAGAGAAAGGATGGTTTATAATGAATACGGTCCAAGCATTTTTATCGGCCAACGCCGCGCCGCTCATTTGGCTTGCTGTTGCGCTGGTGCTGCTCATCGTTGAGGCAGTCACCATCCAGATGGTCTGCATCTGGTTTTGCGTCGGTGCCGTGTTTGCGGTTTTTGCCGCCCTTTTGGGCGCTCCTGTGACGCTGCAGATCATCATTTTTGTGGTGGTGTCCGCTCTGGCGCTGCTCCTGACAAGAAAGTTTGTCAAGAAGGTCCTCAACTTCAAACGCGTCCCGACCAACGCCGACTGCGTGGTGGGACAGCAGGGAACGGTGCTGGAGGAGATCAACAATATTGAAGAAACCGGGAGGGCGCGTGTGGCCGGTCTGGACTGGGCCGCGTGTTCCGATAACGGTCAAATCATCAAACCGGGGACCATGGTTACGGTCAAGGCTCTCAGAGGAGTCAAGGTCATCGTGGAACCCACCGAACTGAAGGAGGAGTAATATTATGTGGATTTTTTGGCTTGTACTCATTGTCCTGCTCATTATCCTGCTCATCACCAACATTCGCATCGTCCCGCAGGCGACCGTATATGTCATTGAACGTCTGGGCGCCTTCTATGCAACCTGGGAAACGGGTATCCATTTCAAGATCCCGATCATCGACCGGGTGGCCAAGCGCATTTCCCTCAAGGAACAGGTCATGGATTTCGCACCCCAGCCTGTTATCACCAAGGATAACGTCACCATGCAGATCGACACCATCGTCTTCTATCAGGTGACCGATGCGAAGCTCTATACTTACGGCGTGGAGCGTCCCATTCTGGCAATCGAGAGCCTCACTGCTACCACCCTCCGTAACATCATCGGTGATATGGAGCTGGATCACACCCTCACCTCCCGTGACGTCATCAATACCCGCATTACCGCCGCTCTCGATCAGGCGACGGATAAGTGGGGCATCAAGGTGAACCGCGTAGAGCTTAAGAACATCGTTCCCCCGCGTGAGATTCAGGACGCGATGGAGAAGCAGATGAAGGCAGAGCGTGAGCGCCGTGAGGCGATCCTCCGTGCCGAGGGTGAAAAGCGCAGCCAGATCCTCATTGCCGAGGGTAACAAGGAGTCTCAGATCCTCAATGCCGAGGCGGAGAAGCAGGCGGCGATCCTGCTGGCCGAGGCGGAGAAGGAAAAGAAGATCCGTGAGGGTCAGGGTGAAGCGGAGTCCATCATGCTGGTACAGAAGGCGATGGCGCAGTCCATCGAGCTGCTGAATGCCGCGAACCCCTCCGACCGTGTGCTGCAGCTCAAGGCCTATGAGAGCTTCATCAAGGCAGCAGACGGCAAGGCCACCAAGATCATTATCCCGAGCGAGATTCAGGGCATGGCAGGTCTTGCGAGCTCCGTGAAGGAGTTTGTGAAGGACTAAGCGTCCTCCCATTCCCCCAAAAAGCGATAAAAAAGAAGCACCTTCCCGTGGGAGGGTGCTTCTTTTTGCAGGACGGAAGGCCTCAGAGGAAAAACTCATTCTCCCGGCGGGGAGCGAGCTTTTCGGTCAGCTTTTCGGCAAAGACCTTATATTCCTCGCCGGTGACCGCCTTGGCGCCCAGAGGACATTCCCGCACACAGCGGAAGCAGGAGATGCAGGCGTCGCTCACGGTGCGGCAGTCGGCGGCGATGGCGCCCACCGGGCATCGGGCGGCGCAGACCCCGCAGGAAATACAACGGGCGGAGGTTTCGGGCTTAAAGAGTCTGCCGTGTCCGCCCTCCCGGTAGGGACGGTTCCCGGGGAAGGAGACGGGGGAGAGGGTTTCCCGGGCGAGCAGTTCTTTCATGAAGTGCTCCGCTTCCTCCAGATCCAGTATGGTGGGACGCTCCGTGGCAACCTCACCGTAGGTGTGCCGCGCGATGACCGCCGCGCCGCCGACCGGGACAAAGCCCTGCGCGGTGAGGAGATCGGAAAGCTCCAGAAGGGAATCGTCATAGTGGCGGTTCCCGTAGACGGCAGCGAGAACGGCGGGGGTGCCGTGGCCCCGAAGCCCCAGCAGACGCTCCCGCAGAACGGCGGGGATGCGCCCCGCGTAGACGGGAAAGCCGAAAACGCAGAGCTCCTCGGCGGAAAATTCCCGTTTGGGGGCGGAGCCGGCCGGTGTAAGATCCAGCCTTTCGGTGGGAAGCCCGGTCGCCTCCAGCAGGGTGGTAATGTATTTTTGGGTGGTTCCGGTCGGGGAAAAATAAAGACCGACCGCTTTCTTTGGCATAATGATCGCTCCTTTATCACTTGGTACAAGTCCATCTTATAAAACCCTGCCCCATAAATCAAGCCCCGACTTAGAAATAAGACCAAAGCGGGATCCCCCTTGGACCAAAGATGGCTTTCGGCGCAGCGGGAGCGGCCCGGAACGGCTCGGCGGCCCCCTTAGGAAAAACGAATTTCTCAACCCGATGGCGCTTTCTTTCAGGATATGCTATACTGAAACAAAAGACCGCACAAGCAAAAAACGGGAGGACATCCTATGGCGAAGCTGTATTTTAAGTACGGGGCGATGGGCAGCTCCAAATCAGCACAGGCGCTCATCACCAAGTTCAATTATGAGGAGTTGGGCATGAAGGTTTGGCTCATCAAGCCCTCCACCGATAAGAGAGACGGTGTGGAAATCGTAAAGTCCCGCATCGGCCTCTGCCAGAAGGCAGACATCATTTTGCCGGAGGCGAACATCATCGAGCTTTTTAAGGAGCAGAAGGACATCGACGTCATCATCGCGGATGAGTGTCAGTTCCTCACCCCGGAGCAGATCGACCAGCTCCGTTTTCTGGTGGATGAGCATAATATGCCGGTGCTCTGCTTTGGACTTAGGACCGACTTCCTCACCCACCTCTTCCCCGGGAGCCGGCGGCTCTTTGAGGTGGCAGATTCCCTCACGGAAATCAAAACCGTCTGCGCCTGCGGCCACAAGGCAACGGTCAACGCCCGAATCGCGGACGGCAAGGTGGTCACCAAGGGCGATCAGGTCTTTTTGGGCGGCAACGAAAGCTATGTGGCTATGTGCCACAAGTGCTGGAAGCGCCGCATCAAGCGGGAAGCAGAGGAAAGAAGGGATGGTTAAGTGCGGATGAACAGGGAAAAACGTTTTCTCCGAATTTTTAAGGAGGGCTGTACGACCATCTGGATCGACCGGGAAACCGGTGTCCACTACCTTTTTGTACAGTCCGGTTATGGGGGCGGTTTAACGCCGCTCCTTGGTGCTGACGGAAAACCCGTCATCCATAAGCCGGAGGAATAAAAATCCCCCGCCCAATAAGGAAGGGAAAATAGGACAGGTTTGTTTTTGAAGACGGAAGTTTTGAATGGAAGCAAAGGCCCCGATTATGCCAGCGTATGGTCGGGGCCTTTGCTATTTATTGCAGAGGCGCGGACGTTTTTCTGGTACCATAGCAAAGCAAAAGCGCCTGCCTGCCGGATGGCAGCACAGACGCTTTCGCGGAGAAATCCCGAAGGACAGAGAACAGCAGTTTTATTTCTGCTCCGCTTTCCGCTTTTTAAGGATGCCGATTGCACCGACTACCAGCAGAGCTCCCGCGATGCAGACGCCGACAAGGATGGGGGTCATACTGCGGGTGGATTCCGCCGGAGCCTCAACCGCCGCGGGGGCTTCGGGCAGAACCTTCTGCGCGCGGGGAGCGGTTTCCGGGACGATGGGAGCGACAGGAGCTGCGGGAGCAGCGGGAGCTACGGGGTCCGCCCGGCGGGCGGGAGCGGGAGCCGCCGCGGTGAGCTTCTGACCGCCGGTGACGGGGTTCTGGGGAAGCTCGGCGGGTTCTTCCTCATAGGAGTACGAGGGATTGCTGCGCGTGGTGTAGTTGACAGAATCTGCGGGGAAGGTGCCGGCGGGAAGCAGATCCCGGTTGAACCCATGAGGCAGAGAGACCTCGGAGACCGGACAATCCTTGAACGCGTCCCAGCCGACGGAGCTCAGATTCTTGGGCAGGGTGACTTGGGTCAGGTTGCCGCAGCCGCTGAAGGCCCCTTGGCCGATCGTGGTGACGCTGTCGGGAATGCGGATGTTCCGGAGCCCGCTGCAGGCAAGGGCACCGTCGCCGATGGTGGTGAGACCCTTGGGAAGATCGACCTGATCGAGGTGATAGCAGTGACCGAGGGCGGACGGGGCCAGATCTTTGAGCTGAGAACCGGGCGCGAACTGGACGTTCGTCATCTCCTTGGAGTAGAGGAAAGCACCATAGTCCATTTCCTTTACGCTGGCGGGAATCTTGACCGAGGTGAGCCCGCTGCTTTCAAACGCCTGCTTGCCGATACGCTCCAAGCCGTCCGGCAGGGTAATGTTTTCCGCTTTCAGACGACGGAAGGCATAGTCGCCGATGACCTTGAGAGAACGGGGGAGCGTGACGCTTTCGCAGCTATCCAGGCCATGGAAGGTGGAATCGGTGATTTCGGTGACGCCCTCCGCCACTTCGGCGGACTTGGCCTGCGCGCAGTTGGCATAGACATAGCTTCCCATCTTCACATGGGCGGGGACCACCACTTTTTCAAGATGGGCAGACTGGAACGCCCGGTCCCCGATGGCGGTGAGGCTTTCGGGGAAAGAAACATCGGTCAGAGCGCAGCTCCGGAAAGCATCCGGGGCGATCCGAACGGTTCCCTCGGGAACCGCATAGGAGCCGGTGCGCGCGCCGGGGAAGGCGGCCAGAACGGTTTTATCCTTGCTGAACAGGACGCCGTCCACATCGCAGTAGGCGGCATTGTCCGCCGCGACGTGAATGTTCTGAAGGCTGCTGCACAGCAGAAACGCTCTTTCACCAATGGTTTCCACCGAAGCGGGAATGGTGATTTCCGTAAGAGCGGAGCAGCCCTGGAAAGCGCCGCTGCCGATGACCTTAAGGCTCTCCGGCAGGGTGATGCTTTCCACCTTCCGGCTGCTGAGGAAGGCCTGCTCCCCGATGGCGGTTACCGGCTTTCCGCCGATCTCGGCGGGGATTTCGAGGGAATAGGCCGCGGGAATCTCAGCGCCGTTATCCACAATCGTAAAGCCGGTCACCGTGCAGCCGTCGGCGTTGTCGGCCGTGGTGAATTCGATCTTAAACTCGGGAGTGGGAGCGGGAGGGGTCGGATTTTCGGTGTCCCCGCCGGCTTCGCCATAGCCCTTAATGGTCGCATAAAAACATTCCTCCAGTGCGGTCTCATAGTCCGCAAGGTAGGCATTGGGGACCTCGAAGGTGCACTCACAGCCGCAGTCAAACGCTGCAGCTCCCAGAGTGGGGCAGGGACCGGTAAACTTAGCGTAGGTCAAGGTATCCTCAAAAGCACTCATACCGATATAATTGAGTGCAGCGGGGAATTCAACACGGGTGATTCCCTTAAAATAAAATGCATTGTCATCAATGCCGGTTACAGGGATTCCATTGACTGTTTCGGGGATCACGATCTCCGTTTCTGATCCGTCATAATCATAAATGCGTCCGTTGTTCTGAATTTTAAACGGACTGGCTTCGGTCGGCTCCGCATAAACCAGCACCACGCACAGTAAAAGCGCGGCGACGATCGCAAGGAGCTTCTGGGCTTGACTTTTTGCTCTGTTCATCATATACATCTCCTGTGTTGTTATTTATCCTCGATCGCTCCCATAGAAGGTACGATAAAATAGAGGCCGGGCGGAAGAAAAAGAGAGGCCGGGATTCAGCATCCCCAAAAAGAGGCACACCAATAAGCGATATTCTAGAATTAGAATATCGCAGAAAAAAAGAAAAATGCTTTCAAAAAGCAAAGAATAAAAACAGTTTATCAAATCCGAAGAAGCCTGTCAATCGGCCGCTTCTGGAGGAAATTTGCTTAAATTCTCTGTTTATGGAAAATTATAAGACAAAATCGAAGAGACCGAACGCAGAGCGCACTGGGAGTCGGGCAGAGCGTCCGAAAAGGGTGAAATTTTCGTTAAAAAAAGTCCCCTCCCGAAAAGGGAGAGGACTTAAAAGCTCGCGTTTATCAGTCGGTCACATAGGGCAGCAGTGCCAGAATGCGGGCACGCTTGATTGCGACGGTCAGCTGACGCTGATGACGGGCGCAGGTACCGGTCACACGACGGGGTACGATCTTGCCGCGCTCGGAGAGATAGCGGCGCAGACGAGGCACGTCTTTATAATCGATGTGAGCAACCTTATCCGCACAGAAAGCACAAACCTTTCTGCGGGGACGACGATCGCGGGGTCTTTCGGGTCTATCAGAACGCTCCATAGCCATGGTTCAAACCTCCTTTAACGTAAAAATGAAACAGTGATGCTGCCCTCTCTCAGAAGGGCAGGTCGTTGTCGGTATCCACTTCCTCAAAATCGCTCGCGGCGCCGCTGGAATAAGCGGGCTCTGCGGGAGCGGGGCGGGCAGGTGCGCCGGAACCGGAGGCTTTGCCGCCGACAAAGAAAACATTGTCGGTAACGACTTCAACAGCCTCACGCTTGTTGCCGTTCTTGTCCTCGTAATTGCGGGTCTGGATGGAGCCCTCAATGCCGATGGCGTCGCCCTTGTGGAAATAACGACAGACGAATTCCGCCTGCTGGCGCCAAGAAGTGATGTTAATGAAATCAGCCTTTCTTTCGCTGTCGCGGCCGGAATAGCGGCGGTCCACAGCGATACGGAAGCCACAGACGGAAATTCCGCTCTGAGTCTGCTTAAGCTCGGGATCAGCAGTCAGCCGCCCGATCAGAATGGCCTTGTTGAACATAACAGCATCTCCTTATTCCTTTTCTTCTGCTTTGGGAGCGGGCTCGTCCGCCTCCTCCTTCGCAACGATCAGGGAACGGATTACGCCTTCAGTGATTCTGAAGATACGATCCAGCTCTGCGGGGAAATCGGGAGCAGAAGTGAAGTTAACGAGAACGTAGTAGCCTTCCTGCTCATAATCGATCTCGTAAGCCAGTCTGCGCTTGCCCCACTCGTCAATGGAATCAATGGTTCCGTTGGCGGCGATGAGGTCGGTGAACTTCTTCACCATCTCCGCGGTGGCTTCCTCAGTCAGCTTGCTGCTCAGAACAAATACTGTCTCATAGCTTGCTTTCAGGTTTGCCATATTTTACACCTCCTTATGGACTTTGCCTCCTGTCTCTTTGGGCAGGGGGAAGGAGTCATGCCAGAAAATTTAGCATAACATAAGAATTATAGCAACAAAAACCCCGGAAGTCAATAAAGACTCCCGGGGTTTTCCCATAGTTTCTGCAGTTTTTTGGACTTAGAGAATGAAAATCGCGGCGAAAATGGAATAGAGGAGCAAAATCCCCACAATGAGGAGCACAGCCGAAAGCGGAGAGGTGCCGCCGCGGCGGGAAATCTCCTCATAATACCGGGGACTGCCGACCGCGGATTTGCCGTGGATCCGTTCCACCCGGACGGCGGTGGTGACCTGCTTTAGATAGAACTTATTGAAGAAAAGCCCGCAGAGTACATTGAGGACAAGCCCGATATAATTCGCAATGCGGGAGGTGAGGAGCAACTGCGGGTTGCTGAGAAGCTCCCGGCTCAGGGCATTGTAAAGCCCGGCCATGGAGGAAGCGCCGCCGGTCAGCAGCTCCTTAAGATAAGGAACGTAGTAGACCATAAAGGGGATGTAGGAAAGGACGGTCACCGCGAGGACGAGGAGGCCCACCTTGTACATCTTGCGGTAGAAGCAGTAGAAGCCGTTGAAGAAGAACGCGGGGAGGTTGAAGCTTACCGAGGAACGGTTCTGCAGCATGGCACGGAACTTATAGAGGAAGCTGAGGGAGTTGGGGCCCACATAGGCGGCCACCTCCCGGGCGGTCAGCTCCTCGGAAAGGTGCTCCTCCGGGTTCACATTGTACTGTTCCTTCATATATTCGGCGAAGGTGGTCTCGCCGTTTTCGCCCTGCACCTCACGGTCACCGCCGGGAATGGCCGCGCCGGTCTTTTTGAGAGGATAGCGGCAGAGCTCGCAGTATTCATTGGATTTGGGGTTGACGGTGCCGCAGCGGCTGCACATCACATAGCCCTCCGGCACACTCTGTCCGGCGGGGGCGGCGTTCTGGCGGTTGAGGGGTACCGAGGGCTCCAGCGCGGGGGCAGACCAGACAAAGCCTTCCGCGTGGCGGCTCTGATGGGGACAGTGTCCCAGCTCCTTATAGCAGGAACGGTGCATCGGTGTGCCGCAGTCGGGGCAGACCACGACATCGTCCTCCGCGGCAAAAGGTTTTTTGCAGACGTCACAGACGATCCCTTTCCAGTTCATGGAATCCCTCCTAGCAACATAATAGTACCATTATAGTATAAGCCCCCGGCGGATTCAATGAAGAAACCGTAAATAAGAGGAAAAGAAACGGTTTATTTTGCGAAAATTTGCCGGAATATTTGATAAGCGCCGAAAATCATGATACAATATTACAGTTATGAATGTGTATGACGGCAGAAAGGGAATTAAGTTATGTTGCAGTTTGAAGAACTGAGATTAAAGCTGGAGGGCATGGAGCCGGAGCTCAAGGACCTCAAATCGGCGCTCAACATCGACCGCATCGGCAATGAGATTGCGGAGCTGGAGCGCAAGGCGGCGGAACCCAGCTTCTGGGACGATATGGAGAATTCCCAGAAAGTTCTGCAGCGCACCGCCCAGCTGAAGGGAAGCGTTGAGACCTATCACCGGCTGGAGACCCTCTATGAGGACACGCTGACCCTCATCGAGCTTGCCGATGAGGCGGAGGATCTGGATTCTCTGCCCGAGGCGGAGGAGGGCGTCACCACCTTCGAGAGCCGCATGGCGGAGGTGCGCCTTACCACCCTGCTCACCGGGGAATATGACAGCAAGAACGCCATCCTCACCTTCCACGCGGGGGCGGGCGGCACCGAGGCGCAGGACTGGGCGCAGATGCTTTACCGTATGTATACCCGCTGGACGGAGCGCCACGGCTACACCTATAAGATCCTTGACTATCTGGAGGGCGATGAGGCGGGCATCAAGAGCGCCTCCATCCTCATTGAGGGGCTTAACGCCTACGGTTTCCTCAAATCCGAAAACGGCGTGCACCGTCTGGTTCGGGTCTCGCCCTTTGACGCGAGCGGCCGCCGTCAGACCTCCTTTGCTTCTCTGGAGGTCATGCCCCAGATCGACAAGGATGTGGAGGTGGAGATCCGGGACGAGGACATCCAGATGGACGTTTACCGCGCGTCCGGCGCAGGCGGCCAGAAGGTCAACAAGACCTCCTCGGCGGTGCGTCTCACCCATATTCCCACCGGCATCGTGGTGTCCTGTCAGGTGGAGCGCAGCCAGTACCAGAACCGTGACGTTGCCATGAGCATGCTGAAAAGCAAGCTGGTGGAGATCAAGGAGCGGGAGCATCTGGAGCGCATCGAGGACATCAAGGGAGTCCAGAAGGACATCGCATGGGGCAGCCAGATCCGTTCCTACGTCTTTATGCCCTATACCATGGTGAAGGACCACCGTACCGGCTATGAGACCGGCAACATCAGTGCCGTGATGGACGGTGACATTGATCCCTTCATCAATGAGTACCTCAAGAAAAAGAGCCTCGGCACGCTGGAAAAAACCTAAGAGCAAACAAAAAGAGCCCTCACGGGGGCTCTTTTTTTGCGGGCGGCGTCTCAGAAGGAATTGCTATCCTCCTGCCTTTGGTTCTGTTCCTCCAGAAGCTGAATGAGGGTATCGAGCTTTTGACTGATTTCGCTGAGATACATCGTGAGCATGGAATCCATAGGAAAACCTCCTCTTTAATTCAGTCGGTTTTTTGCAGCAGAAGCTTCACCGCTTCCCCTGCAAGGAGCAGTCCCGCGGAGGCCGGTACAAAGACGGCGGAGGCGGGAGAGCCGCGCTCGGCGGCAGCGGCGTGTTTCGGTTCCTCCGGGGAGTAGACCACCGGAAGATGGGTGATGCCCCGCTTTTTGAGCTCCCGGCGCATGACGCGGGCCAGGGGGCAGGTCTCGGTTTTGGAAAGATCGGTAAACTGAAGCCGCTCGGGGGAGAGCTTGTTGCCGGTCCCCATCGAGCTTAAAAGGGGGACGCCCGCCGCCTGCGCCCGCTCGATGAGGGTGAGCTTTGCAGTGACGGTGTCAATGGCGTCGATGATGCAGTCAAACTGCGAGAGGTCGAACTCCCCGGCGTTTTCCGGGAGATAAAAGACCTCCCTCGCGGTTATTTTTAAGGTAGGGTCAATATCGAGAAGCCGCGCCTTCATGACCTCCGCCTTGGATTTCCCGAGGGTGGAATGCAGGGCGACCAGCTGGCGGTTGAGGTTGGAGGGGGAGACGACGTCCCGGTCAATGAGGGTAAGGGCGCCGACGCCGGTCCGGCCCAGCGCTTCGGCGCACCAGGAGCCGACCCCGCCGAGCCCAAAGACCGCGACATGCTTCTGGCGGAGCGTTTGGAGGGCTTTCTCCCCAAGGAGGGAAAGGGTGCGGGCAAAGGGTGATTCCGTCATCTTCTTGCCTCCCGTTCCCGCAGGAGCTTCTGCTGGCGGATATCCCGCCCGACAAAAGCCATCGCGGTGTAATTGCCGATGAGCCGGGAAACGATGCGCTCCGAGTAGGTTTCGGCCAGACGCTTAAAGTCCAGATTGGTGCTGATGATGGTGGGACGCCCGGCCACCAGACGCTCATTGAGGACGCTGTACAGGACCGACTGGGAAAAGCTGTTCACAAACTCGGCGCCGAGGTCGTCCAGAATGAGAAGATCAGAGCGGAGGATCTCCCGGGTGGCGTCCGCGTCCCCCGGGGTGCTGCTGCGGGAAAAGCGCACCCGCTCAAAGTGGTCAATCATGGTTTGGGCGGGGACATAATAGACGGAAAAGCCCCGCTCCAGGACCTCCCTTGCGATGGAGATGGAGAGATAGGTCTTGCCGAGTCCCGTCCGCCCGGAAAAAAGCAGATTGCCGCTCTTGGGGCCGAAGCGCAGGGCATAGTCCCGGCAGCGCCCCAAAACGGTCTTCATGACCTCCCGGTGAGGAACGCCGTTCAGGGTCTCCGTCTCGGAATAGAAGCTGAGGTCAAAGCCGTCAAAGCCCCGCACCGAGCTGAGCACACCGGCGGGAAGCTGCCGGGCGGCCTCCTCCTGCAAAAGCGCGGTGAGACAGCGGCAGCGCCGCCCCTCCACATAGCCGGTATCGCGGCAGAGAGGGCAGGTATACCGGGGGGAGAGGTCGCTTTCGGAAAGCCCCGCTTCCCGCAGAATCTCCCGCTTTTCCTCCACCAGACGGTCCAGCGCGGCGCGTTCCCCGACCAGAGCCTCGGTGTTCCCTTCCATGGCGGCGCCGGTCATGCGGCGGCAGACCGCGGCGGCCTCCTCGTCACAGCGGCTGAGACGGGGCAGGTGCTTATAGATCTCCTCTTTTCTCAGGGCGGCGTCCCGTTCCGCCTCACGGCGGCGGCGGCCGAGGATGGCGGCGGGGGTCAGATGGGCCGTTTCTTCTGCCATGGTATCACTCCTCTCTCGGTTCGGAAAAATCATTCATCATGCGGCTCGCGGCGTCGATGTCAAAGGAGGGCGCCTCCTCCCGGCCCCGGGCGGCGGCAGCAACCGTCTCCTCCCGCTGGGCTTCCGCGGCGGAGGAGATGCCCTTTTGGTGCCACGCCGAAAGGATTTTGTCCATGTAGGGGAAGGAGACCTTCCCGGTGCGGTCCACGGTGCGGTCATAGGCCAGCCGGAGCAGCTCGTCCGGAAGGGCGTATTCCCGGCACCAGCGGGCGGCGCATTCCGATTCCCGCGCGGTGAGCTTTCGCTCGGGAAGCCCGAAGAGCTTTTTGAGGCGGGCCTCGTCGCTCTCCCGTTCCCGGAGCCGCAGGAGATGCCGCTCCAGCTTTTCAAAGGTGTCGATGCCGTCATCCACCCAGCCGGAGACCGTCTTTTCCAGATAGCGCAGACTGGTTTTTCCGTGCCCGGCGCAGTAGGCGGCCGCCATCAGGATATACCCGGCGTCCAGCTCCAGATAGCGGTAGAGATAGGCGGCCGCCTCCCGTTCGGTGGGGGAAAACACCTTCCCGAAGCGCCCCTCCAGCTCTCCGATGAGGGCGGGAAAACGGGCGTCTTTTTTCATGAGGTCGTTGATCTCCCCCGGGGAGAGATGCCGCCTTGTGGTCACAGTCCGGATGGTGTTGCCGGCGGGGGCCGTTTCGAGGGTCACCTTTTCCTCCGCGGCGTGGGTTGGCGGGGGGATGGTTCCTTTTTGGGTAGCGGGGAAGGGCGTCTCCTCACTTTTACGGAAGATGCCGGATTCCTCCCAATAGGTAAGCGCGTCCAGAACCTGTTCCCCGGAGAGCCCCAGACGTTTTCCCAGAGCGGCGGGGTCGATCTCCTTCTTTCCGTCCCGGAGTGCCAGCAGAAGGACTTTTAGTTGGCTTTCGCTGCAAAAGCGCAGGTGGCGGTCCACCAGAGCGGTCGGCACGGCAAAGATGCTGCCCCAAAGCCCAAAATCAATCTCAAATCCCATCCGCTGTTCTCCTTCCGTTTCTGTTCCCGATTGGTACCCTGCTATTATAACACAGGCGGAACGGGAAAAGAACAGATCGGCAAGATTTTCCCCCGCGGGTGATTGCTTTTTGGAGGGCGGAGGGTATATAATGAAACAGTAAAACAGGACGAAAGGTTGAAATCTAGTTTGGAATTTAACTATAAACCGCAGGGGGTCTGCTCCCGGCGGATTGATATTACCCTCCGTGAGGACGGCGTCATCGAGTCGGTCCGGTTCACCGGCGGCTGCGACGGCAACACCAAGGGCCTCGCGGCGCTCTGCCGGGGACAGCGGGCTGAGGGGGTCATCGGACGGCTCAGCGGCATCCGCTGCGGCTTTAAGGAGACCTCCTGTCCCAATGAGCTGACCCTTGCGCTGGAGGAGGCGCTGGAGGAGCTGCCCGGCTATGAATTTACCGGCGCGGCGCCCGCTTCCACGGTCTCCAAGGCCTCGGGGAAGGTCTTCCGCTATCAGCCGAAGGGGGTCTGCTCCCGCGCCATCGAGCTTTCCCTCACCGAGGAGGGAACGGTGGATTTTATCCGCTTCATCGGAGGCTGCCCCGGCAACACCCAAGGGGTGGCGGCACTTTGCCGGGGACGGCGGGCAGAGGAGGTCATCGAGTGTCTCAGCGGGATCCGCTGCGGCCTTCGGAAGACCTCCTGCCCCAATGAGCTGACGAAGGCGCTTGCGGAGGCCGGCAGCCTCAGCGTATAAAGGACAAACAGTCACTTCCAAAGGAGTTGAGAGGCATGGCAGAGGAAAACATCAAGATCTATAAGGCAGAAGACGCCGGGCAGAACCCGGTCCTCACAGAGGGGGAGCGGGCAGCCCGGGAATTTATGACACAGCAGCAGAACGGCAACCTCCAGAAGGGACACGAGCTGGGCGCTGCCATGACCGACCTCTTTTTGGCGGCGGAGGTCTCCGGCGCCTTCACGGCGCAGAAGTGGGCCCTGCTCTCCTATCTTACTGAAACGCTGATCGAGGAGAATATTCACCCCGCTGTGCTGGCGCAGTCGGTGGAGGCCAAGTTTGCCGAGCTTCTGGAGGAGCGCTCGCCCGCGGTGGCACGCGCCATCCATGATCCCCGTGCTATTACCCTCTATTCCCTCAATGAAAATAAGCCGCGGAGCCGCAGCGAGGGAGAGGTTTTTGCAAGGCTCTGCAAAAAACCGGAGGATGAGGCGCTCATCGCTGAGGGAGAGGCCCTGGCGAGAGACTTTACCGAAGCGGTCAAGGCGCTCATCCAAAAGACCGCATTTGTTCATTAACAGCCGCACGGCTTCGCCCACGCCCCGAAAAGGACGGCGGAGCCGTTTTGCATAAGAAAGGGAGGGACGTCTGATGGATCAGATCTTTACCGAGGGGGTGCGCCCCGGCAGCGTGACCACGCAGGAGGAGATCCTCATGCTCATCTGCCACATCCTCAGTCAGGCGGATCAGCCCGTCACCATGGATCAGCTCAACGAGGTGCTGCAGCGGCAGTCACTGGTCAATTATTTTGAATTTACCGAGGCCGCCCTGCGCCTTAAAAAGCTGGGCCATGTGACGGTGGATGCCGAGGGAGGCTGCACCCTCACCGAAAGCGGGAAGGAGCTGGCCCGGACCTTCGGCGGCAAGCTGCCCGCCGCGGTGCGGGAGCGCGCGGCGCTCGCTTTGGATGACGTCCTCACCCTGCTCCGCCGCCGCAGGGAAAACCGGGTGCGGGTGGACAAGGTGGGGGATGGGTACGAGCTGACCCTCACCGTCACCGACATCGGAAGCGACCTGATGAGCCTGCAGCTCTTTTTGCCCACCCGTGAGCAGTGCCAGGAGGTGGGACGGCGCTTTCTCAATGACCCGGCTCTCATTTATAAGGGCACCATGGCACTCCTTACGGGTGACATGAAGACCTTTGGGGATCTCACCCCCAGCGACCGAAACCTGTTCTGAGGAGAAAGGAGCCATCGCGTGAACACAAAAAATATTTTGATGGGTTATTGCTTCCTCTATGCCGTGACCCGCTTTTCTCTTACCACCTATCAGTATTTTACCGGAACGCTTCTGCGGCTGCCGGTGCTCATCATCGCCGAAGCGGTGAGCCTTGTCGGCATCTTTGTGAGCATCTTCTGGTTCATGGGGAAGCTCCGTCCGGGCGTTCTGCGGGGGCTTCTCGCCCTCAATGCCGCCGCGATGCTCGCCAATGTCCTCCTGACCCGTGTGACCCCGCCGTCGGCCGGCACTCACTTTGCGGATATCGTCATCATTGGCTCTGTCGCGGATCTTATCATCCTGCTGGCTTCGTTCATCCTGCCGATGGATGGGCGTCGTGTCCGCAAGTAAAAGCGCATAATAAAAGACCGGCAGGTCCCAGCGGACATCTGTCGGTCTTTTTTTTATATTTCAGATTAGTTGCTGATCGCCTGCTCAATGTCGTCCTTGCTGCCGAGAACAAAAATGTGCTCCTCGGCCTTGAGAACGTAGTTCGCATGCAGAATGGGGGTCACTACGCCGTTTCGCTTGGAGGCGATCATGTTGAGGCGGTAGTTGGTGCGGAAATCCAGCTCGGCGAGCGTCTTGCCGACCCATTCGGGACGGACCCCGATCTCGTAGATGGAAAAGTCCTTGCTGATGGGGATGAAGTCGAAGATGTGGTCATCGCTGACCCGCGCCGCGACACGTTCGGCGATATCCCGTTCGGGGTAGATGACGCTGTCAGCGCCGTTGCGCTTGAGGAACTTGGCGTCGATGTCGCGGTCCACCTTGCAGAGGATGCGGCGGGCGCCCAGTTCCTTGAGAAGGTCGGTAATCTCGAGGTTATTCTGAAGGTGGCTGCCGATGCAGACAAAGCAGGTATCGAACTGCGGCACGCCGAAGGTCTCCAGCACATCCAGTTTGGTGCAGTCCGCCACACGGGCGCTCACCACCATAGGAAGCACGTCCTCCAGCGCTTCGGGGTTCTGGTCAACCACCATGATGTCACATTTATGCTCGGCGAGCTTACGGCAGAGATGATGACCGAAGCTGCCCATTCCGATAATCAGAAACGATTTCATAGCGAATAGTCCTCCTTAACCAACAGTGATATTTTCCTCGGGATAGGTGACCGCGGGGTGGACGCGCTTATCCTGAAGTGAGATGACAAAGGCAACGCTGCCGACGCGCCCGGCGAACATCAGAAAGATGATGATGAGACAGGACATCGGCGAAAGGAGCCGCGTGATGCCGGTGGACATACCCACCGTGCCGATGGCGGAAAAGGTTTCAAAGAGAAGATCCTCCATCGGCAGTCCCTGCATGGCGGCGATGAGGAGGGTGCCGGTGAGGGCGAGGGTAAGATTGGTGAAAAAGACGAGAAACGCCTGCCGCAGCGTCCGGTCGGAAATCTTCCGACCCAGCGTGTAGCTGCTCTGGTCGCCGCGGAGCCCGGAGACCCAGGCGAGGAGCAGCACTGCGATGGTGGTGGTCTTGATACCGCCGGCGGTGGAGCCGGAGGAGCCGCCGATAAACATGAGGATGATGGTGAGCAGGCGGCTGCCGGAGGTGAGAGCGGCGGTGTCGGTGGTATTGAAGCCCGCGGTACGGGCGGTGACGGAGCTGAAGAAGGAGGTCAGCACCTTTTCATGCTCCGACATGCCAACGCAGAGGTTGTTCCGTTCGGTGATATAGAAGCCGAGCGCGCCGCCGAAGATGAGAACGGAGGTGGTGATGAGCACCAGCTTGGTATGCAGACGGTAGCGCTTCCAGTGGAGGCCGTTCTTGATGAGGTCGTCCCAGACGAGGAAGCCGAGTCCTCCCAGAACGATAAGCCCCATCAGAGTGCAGCTCACAAGGGTGTCATCGGAATAGGCGATCATCGAGGAGAACTTCGCCTCCGGTGTGCCCATCAGGTCGAAGCCTGCGTTGCAGAAGGCGGAGATGGAGTGAAAAATGCTGTAATAGACGCCCTTCGCAATCCCGAACTCCGGGATAAAGCGGAAGGAGAGCAGGACGGCGCCGGTCCCTTCGATGAGGGCGGTGCCGACGAGTACCATGTGCAGGATGCTCACGATGCCCCCGACCCGGTTGGTGCTGATGCTTTCCGCCATGACGAGACGTTCTCTGAGGCCGAAGCGGTGGCGCACCAGCGCGAGGAACAGGGTGGCGACCGTCATAAAGCCAAGTCCGCCGATCTGGATGAGGATGATGATGACGATCTGTCCGAAAAGCGACCAGTAGGTGGCGGTATCCTGCAGCACAAGTCCCGTCACGCAGGTGGCGGAGGTAACGGTGAAGAGAGAGTTGAGAAGTCCCGCCGATTCTCCGCTTTGGGTGGAGACGGGGAGCATGAGCAGAATCGTTCCGGCGAGAATGATGAGAAAGAAGCCGAGTGCAATGACCTGCATATGAGAATACTTTATCTTCCTGGGCAATCCGATCCCTCCTAGGATAATGGGTAAAAAGTCTTAAAAATGAAGGAACAGCGACAGGGGGGAAGCTCCGCCGGTCAGCTGTTTTTCTAAGTCTATTTTGGATACGTACCTATTTAATCACAGTTTGTCGTGTTTTGCAAGGGAAAAAGCAACGCTGCGGGAAAAAACCGCTGTGTTTGAACAGAAGGCGGCTTTAAGCCAAAATAAATGGGGGGAAAAAAGGAAAAATCTGAAAAACGCAACCACCGGTTGCGGCGCTTCCAAGCGTGCTGGATGGTTTCGCAACCGGTTATTTGATACAATGGGGGAAGAAAAACGGAAAGCGAGGAACAAAAAATGAAGCTGTCGGAAAAGATCTATCAGTGCAGAAAAAGAGCGGGTCTCAGCCAGGAGGCGCTTGCCGAGCGGCTGGGGGTTTCCCGGCAGTCGGTCAGCAAGTGGGAAACGGGAGATTCGGAGCCGGAGATTGGGAAGCTCCGTGCCTTGGCCTCGGTATTCGGTGTGACGGTGGACTGGCTCCTCAGTGAGGAGGAATTTCCCCGGGAGGAGCCGGAGGGACCGGCGGGCGATACCGCGAAGCCTGCCCCATCCAACTGGGCGGAATCTTTGCCGGGCGTTCTGGGGCGGCTCTTTCGCCGCTACGGTTGGCTGGCCGGGGTGTATATCGCAATTGTGGGAGCGGCCTTTCTCGGGATAGGCGGTCTTTCTCGGTTTATCACCCGCCGGATGTTTGCCTCCTTCGGGAGCTTTGGAGAGAGTTTCCCCTCTGAGTTTATCGTGGATGAGTTCGGCAATGTGGTGGAGAACAGTATGACCGCCTTGGCGCAGAACAATCCGGTTTCCATCATGGGCGGCTTTCTCATGGTGCTGGGCGCCATCCTGCTGGTCGGCGGCATTGTCCTTGCCGTCCTCCTCAAAAAGAAAAGCCGTGAGGGCTAAAGAAAAGCTCCCCTTAACCGGGAGCTTTTTTCTTATCCGCTTTTACATGGCGGAGTGCCCCACAAAACGCAAAAAAAGAAAGAACCCGCATTGCTGCAGGTTCTTCTTGTGGCGGAGAAGGAGAGATTCGAACTCTCGAGACGCTTTTGACGCCTACACGATTTCCAGTCGTGCGCCCTCGACCAACTAGGCGACTTCTCCATCGAATGTCGGTGGGATTTGGTCAAGCAGGAATCCCGACAGTTATTTATTATATCCGAAGGCTGAGGTAAAATCAAGTTATTTTTTCATAAAAAGAAAAGTTTTTTGGATTTCTTTTGTCCCAAGGCGGTTTTCCGCGTCTTTCCGGGAGGAAAATAGCCCGGAATGATTGCACAAAGCGGGGTGTTATACTATAATATAGAGGTTAACTCTGCGGATAAGATCCGGAAAGAAGGATTTATGTATGAAAAAAGTGGAACTGAAAGCGTTGTTTTGCTCTCCCGAGCAGTATCTGGAAGCTCCCATCACTGTCTGCGGCTGGGTGAAAACACTGCGCACCTCCAAGGCGCTCGGCTTCATTGAGCTGAATGACGGCACCTCCTTCCAGAACCTGCAGGTGGTGTTTGAGGAGGGAAAGCTCCCCAATTACGCGGAGATCGCGAAGCAGAATGTCGGCGCGGCGCTCATCGTTAAGGGAAAAGTGCTCCTCACCCCCGAGGCGAAGCAGCCTCTGGAGATCCATGCGGAGGAAGTGACGGTGGAGGGCGCCTCCACCCCCGATTACCCCCTCCAGAAGAAGCGCCATACCATGGAGTATCTCCGTACCATCCAGCATCTGCGTCCCCGCACCAACACCTTCAGCGCGGCGTTCCGGGTGCGTTCCGTTGCGGCGCAGGGCATCCACCGCTTCTTCACTGAGCGCGGCTTTGTTTATGCGCATACCCCCATCATCACCGGCAGTGACTGCGAGGGCGCCGGCGAGATGTTCCGCATCACCACCCTTGACCCGCAGAACCCGCCCCTCACCGAGGAAGGAAAGGTGGATTTCAGCGAGGACTTCTTCGGCAAATCCACCAACCTCACCGTTTCCGGCCAGCTGGAGGCGGAGTGTATGGCGATGGCCTTCTCCAAGGTCTATACCTTCGGCCCCACCTTCCGTGCGGAAAAATCCTACACCGGACGCCACGCGGCGGAGTTCTGGATGATCGAGCCGGAGATCGCCTTTGCCGATCTGGAGGACGACATGGCGCTCGCGGAGGACATGATCAAGTATGTGCTCCGCTATGTGATGCAGGAGTGCCCGCTGGAGCTGAAGTTCTTCAACCAGTTCTTTGACAAGGGGCTGCTGGAGCGTCTGCAGAATGTGGTGGACAACGACTTCGGCGTCTGCACCTACACCGAGGCGATCGAGCATCTCCAGAAGGCGGACGTCAAGTTTGAGTACCCCGTCAGCTGGGGCTGTGACCTGCAGACCGAGCATGAGCGCTACCTCACCGAGAAGGTGTTCGGCAAGCCGGTCTTTGTCACCAACTACCCCAAGGAGATCAAGGCGTTCTATATGCGCCTCAATGAGGACGGCAAGACCGTCGCTGCGACCGATCTGCTGGTGCCCGGCATCGGCGAGATCATCGGCGGCAGCCAGCGTGAGGAGCGCCTCGATGTCCTGCAGGCGCGGCTTAAGGAGCTGGGCCTTCCCGAGGAGGACTACTGGTGGTATCTCGACCTGCGCCGCTTTGGCGGTGCGCGCCATGCGGGCTTTGGCCTAGGCTTTGAGCGCCTCATCATGTATATTACCGGCATCCCCAATATCCGCGACGTCCTGCCCTTCCCCCGCACCACCGGCAGCGCGGAATTCTAAAACCCCTAAAAATAAGTTCCCCCGTCAAGGCCAAAAGCCTCGGCGGGGGTTTCTTT
>JAHHSN010000072.1 GCA_020025195.1 Angelakisella sp. | reverse complement strand
CCGCAAGAGGAACTCATACATTTATAAAACAATTATACCAAAACCCACGAAAATTTTCAAGGATTTTGCCCGATTTTTCTTTGATATTTCTGGGTTTTTTTCGAGAAAATAGGCGGGGATTGTGGTCTTTCCTACCATAGACCACAAAATGTGGGACGGCGAAGAGAAAGAGCAATTACGGGGGCGGTATGGGGAGAGAAAAAAGGGAGTTGACACGGCGGCATTTCATCGTCTATAATGATAACCGCTATTTCAATGGGGCAACCATGCCCTTTTTGAAGGCACGGAAAGACCGCAGCCGTCTCGGCGGCTGTTGTTGGGCCGGTCCGCCGGCTTTCTATTCATTCTTTTGAGGAGGTGTCCCCTATGGTTCGTACCTATCAGCCCAAGAAGCGTCAGCGCTCCAAGGAGCACGGTTTCCGTAAGCGCATGGCCACCCGTAACGGCCGCAAGGTGCTGGCCCGCCGCCGCGCCAAGGGCCGCGCGAGACTGTCCTACTAAGATAGGCCGGCCTCCGCGCCGCTCACGCCCGCGCCTGCCGCGGAGCGATCATCTGCGTGGACACAGCTCTCTATATGACACGACGGATAGGGGCGTGGGACTGGGTCCCCCGCCCCAATCGGTGTATCCGGAGATCTCTGTCCCCACCGGAGGAATACTATGAAACACACGGTTCCACTCAAGGAAAATCATATATTCCGCCGCCTGTATCAGAAGGGAAAGCGGTCTGTTTCCCCCTATTTTGCCGTCTACTGCCGGCCTAACGGCCGGGCTGTCACCCGTCTGGGGCTGACCACAGGGGTAAAGCTGGGCAACGCCGTCACCCGCAACCGGGTGCGTCGGCGGATGCGGGAAATTTACCGCACCCATGAGGAGGAGTTTCTTCCCGGCTATGACCTGGTCATTGTGGCCCGGACCCAGGCTGTCCGCGCCCCCTATGGGGAGATGGAGGACAGCTTTCGCCGCAGTATGCGGCGCCTGGGGCTGACCGCACCCAGAGAGGGCGGTGCATGTTGAAATCTCTTCTGCTGTGGATGATT
>JAHHSN010000071.1 GCA_020025195.1 Angelakisella sp. | reverse complement strand
TCTGCGGGGCGCCCCGCGGAGGAAAGGATGATCCCATGATGAAAAAACGCATCGCGGCGCTCCTCTTGGCCGCACTGTTCCTCTTTTCGGCAGCAGCCTGCCGCCGCACCTATGACGACAACGACCCGCAGAACCCGTCCGGCCAGACCCCGGAGCCTCTGCCGCCGGAGGCGCCTCCCGTGCCGGAGCCGCCCGACCCCCTGCCGGAACCGGAGCCTCCCGCCGCGCCGACCGTCAACCCCGATATTGACCTCGGAAAGCTCTCCGGGCTTTCCACCGAGAGCAAGGACTGGGGCCCCGGCGGCCCCAAGGACGACAAGAACCGCTCCGCCGGCGCGCTTCAGTATAATAAGCTCTACGGCAAATACAACGCCGTTTTTCTGGAGGAGGAAAGCGAAAAGGTCTATCTCACCTTTGATGAGGGCTATGAGTTCGGCTTCACCGGGCGCATCCTCGATACCCTCAAGGAAAAGGGCGTGAAAGCGGTCTTTTTCGTGACCCAGAACTTCGCGAAAACCGAGCCGGAGCTGATGAAGCGGATGATCGCGGAGGGCCATGTGGTGGGCAACCACAGCTGGACGCACGGCAAATACTCCTCCTTTACGGCGGAGGAGGTGCGCTCCGACTGCATGAAGCTCCACGACTATGTGAAAGAGAATTTTGATTACGAGATGCAGCTGTTCCGCTTCCCCTCCGGCAACTTCAGCGAGCTGTCCCTCGGCGTCCTGCAGGAGATGGGCTACCGCTCGGTCTTCTGGAGCTTTGCCTATAAGGACTGGATCACCGACCAGCAGCCCAACCCCGCCGAAAGCCTGCCCAAGATCGTGGACTCCGCCTGCCCCGGTATGATCTACCTGCTGCACGCCGTCTCCGAGACCAACACGGAAATCCTGGGCGATGTCATCGATCAGGTCAAGGAAAAGGGCTTTGAGTGGGGCGACCCCGCCGAGCTCTGCCGCTGACCGCTTTCTCAAAACCAAATAACCCATAAAAATAAAAAAGCCGCCGGGAGGTCTCTCCGGGCGGTTTTTCTATGCTGTTTTTGGGAGCTTATCGGGGCGCCTCTGGGATTTCGGGACGCCCGCCCTCATCC
>JAHHSN010000070.1 GCA_020025195.1 Angelakisella sp. | reverse complement strand
GGGGAATTCCTTCTCCTCGGTGACTTCGAAGTCGTCTTCCGGAACGGGGGCCGGGAATCCTTCGCTCCGCAGGCGCTTTGCGAGGCGGGTCTTGTTCTTGAGGATCTGACGTTCAATGTGGCTGACTGCGGCGTCAATAGCACCGCGCATGTCCCCGTCTGGCTCTTCGGTCTGAGCGCGGAGCAACGTGGCGTCATCCCGAATAGTGATCTCCACCGAGCAGAGGTGGTTCTTTCCGACAGCGAAGGTCACAAAGGCAGAGGTATCCTCTCCGTGGAAGTAGCGATCCAGTTTGGAGATGCGTTTTTCGGCATATTCCTTAATGGAATCGTTCAGGGAGACTTTCTTGCAAGCGTAAGTATACTTCATCAGTATCGCTCCTTTCCTGTGGAAGAGAGGCGGGGGTCCTCTCTTTTGTACAGTATAACATATATCGAAGGGAATGCAAAGATATATTGGACAAATTATATAAAAATTTTTCAGACGACCGGAATGCCCAAAAGTAGAAGCGTCTCGACAAAAGCTCCTATGTACAACGGGAGGGGAAAGGAGTACTATACTTTATGGAAGCTTTCCAATATCCCACCCAATTTGGCCGTTCGGCATTGCCGGACGGCCGCTTTTTTATGGAGGGAAAAGGAGCGGATGGCGACCCAAAAGACGGGCGAAGCAGCTGTTGAGAAAGCGCAAAAAAAGACCGCCAACAGGCGGTCTTTTGGATTATCTTCTGCGGCCTCTGCCACGCTTGCTGTCGATGTTGCGGTTCAGATCGGCCATCTTCCCCTCGGAGGAGGAGAGGAACTGCTTCAGCTTGTCTTCAAAGGACTGGTCGCCGGAAGGCGGAACCGGCTGAGGCCGAGCGTTCCGGTTATAAGTGTGGGTTGCCGGAGCGGGACGAGATGGGCCGTTGGAGCGATGGGGCACGCCGCCGGGGCGAGGACCGCGAGAAACGGGCCGTTCCTGAGGCGGAAGCGTTTTCTTGATGGAGAGATTGATCTTTCCATTTTCGTTGGAGAGGACCAGAACCTTCACGGCCTGCCCCTCCTGCAGGAAATCGTGCACATCATTGACGAATGTATTGGCGATCTCTGAGATGTGGACCAGACCAGATTTGCCACCCTCCAAAGCGACAAACGCGCCGAATTTGGTGATCGAGGTCACCTTGCCTTCTAAAATACTCCCAACC
>JAHHSN010000007.1 GCA_020025195.1 Angelakisella sp. | reverse complement strand
CGGCCTTCTGGATGAAAAGCTCGATGTTCTCATGCTGTCGTTCCTGTACTTCGATTTCCTGCTGTAAGGTCTGTGCTTCTGCCTCCAGCCGTTTCAGCTCGGCCTCGTAACTCTGGCTCATCATATCAAAACGCTCATCACTGAGCCGCCCTGCAGCGTTGTCCTCATAGATCTTGATGAACAGCCGCTTCAGCTCTGCGATCCGCTTCTGATTGCGTTCCAGCTTCTTCCGGTGAATCTGGATCTTTTCACTGCTCTCCAGCCGCATTTGCTGGCCCATGACGGACACGAAGTAGTCTCTATGGTGCAGGATGTATTCTGTCACCAACTGGATATGGTGCAGCACCAGACGCTCCAGAACAGATTCCCGGATATAGTGAGTGCCACACTTCTCCTTGTCCTTCCAGTGCAGGGAGCAGTCAAAGAACGCTTGCTGGGGCTTGTAATTGTTGGTCGAGCCATAGTTCATCTTTGCGCCACAATCGGCACAATACACCAAGCCAGAAAACATACTGGTTCTACCGCTGCGAGTCATGCGGTGGCGCTGCTGGCGGATCTCCTGCACCTTTTCAAACACATCGTCCTCGATGATGCGCTCATGGGTGTTTGGGAATATGGCCTGATTTTCCAGCGGGTTTTCCCGCTGCTTTTTGTCCCAGATGGAGTTGGTGTAGGTCTTGAAGTTCACCGTGCAGCCGGTGTACTCCCGGCGTTCCAGGATGGCAACTACAGAACTGTTGTGCCATCTATAAGGATTCTCCGGCAGAGGGTGGGGTGTTTCACGGCCCTGCTGATTCTTGTAAGCTGTGGGCATCAAAACCTTATCTGCTCTGAGCTGATTGGCAATCTGAGAAGGGCCACGCCCCTCCATGCACATGGTAAAGATATGCTTCACCACAAGTGCGGCCTCCGGGTCAATGATCCAGTGGTGCGGATCGTTGGAGTCTTTCACATAGCCATAAGGTACATTGACCGTCAGCGGGATGCCCTTTTCGCCTTTGGACTTCTGAACGGCACGGATCTTGCGGCTGGTGTCACGGGCGTAAAACTCGTTGAACCAGTTTTTGATCCCGGCAAAATCGTTATTCACGCTGTTGGGATCGGCGCTGTCAAAGTTATCGTTGATGGCGATGAACCGGGTGCCGTATTTAGGAAAGGTCAGGGTGGTGTAGAGGCCCGTCATGGCCGAGTTACGGCCCAAGCGGGACAGAGCCTTGACGATGCAGTTGGTCACCTTGCCAGCCTCGATCTGGGACAGCAGTTCATACAGTTCATCTTCGCTCATATCAAGCAAGCAGTTCTTTTCCAACATATCGTTTTTCCTCCTGTTGACTGTTCCATGATTTTGGATTCACAAGAAGGCAGCAAAAAAGCTGCCACAAAACACACCTGTCTTGCAAACGCAGCAGATGTGTTATGTAACAGCCTTACTCACAAACGGTAAAAGCAACTACTCCGATTCACGATCAGAGCCAAGTGGGATGTGCCCACAATATGTCAAAAATTCAATGTATTCAATTTTGAGTTTATTCTACACGATGCGGAAGAATTTGACAAGCATCTTCCTTAGCGGTCACAAAATTTTTTCTTTTTGATCTCCAACAAGTTATAAAAAAGTTCAGCGTCTCATTTTAGAAAAGCAATCGAAACGATTGCGCAGCCGACACCATAGGGTGGAGTTCGAGGGGATTGGGGGCGTTTCCCCAAACCCCTTCGATCAACAACCACGTTGTTGGCTGCGCAGACCTTGCTGCTTACTTCTTTTCTCTGCTGCCTGCATAATACGGGCAAAACGTTTTTGTATGGAAGAAAATTTTTAAAGGCATCGTCGTTGTCCTTCATACAAACTTCAAGACATACGAGTGTTGATATGATATAATACTTAAATCAAACTGTTAAGCAAATCCAGACAAATATAACGGTATATCTTAAAAACATATCCTACCGACCCCATTAAGAGGCGAAAATAGAATGACTCAAATTTTAATTATAGAGGATGACAAAGGCTTAAATCAGGGCCTTTGCAGAGCCTTAAAAACTGAAGATCGGCAGCTGATTCCCTGCTGGGATCTGCAAAGTGCCAGAGAGCAGCTGGATTGCCAGATGCCTGATCTAATCTTGTTGGATCTGAACCTTCCGGACGGAAATGGACTGTCACTGCTTCGGGAACTGCGGGAGAAATCCGAAGCCCCCTCTATTATCCTGCTGACTGCCAATGATACGGACGAGGATGTGGTAAGGGGTTTGGAACTGGGAGCGGATGACTACATCACCAAGCCCTTCTCCCTGGCAATTCTGCGGGCCAGAGTGAACACGCAGCTGCGGAAGTCCGGAAAAACCACAGATACCGTTGTGAAGATCGGTCCTTACACATTCGACTTTAATGCCCAGCAATTCTGCATGGATGATGTCCCCGTAGAGCTGAGCAAAACCGAGCAGAAGCTTCTCCGGCTGCTGGTGGAAAATCGAGGTCATACCATGGAGCGCGGGGTACTGGTTGACCGAATCTGGACGGATGGAGCGGACTATGTGGATGAAAATGCCCTGTCCGTTACCATCAAGCGCCTGCGGGACAAGCTGAATGCTCAGGACTATATCAAAACTGTGTACGGCATCGGCTATGTATGGGAGAAGAAAGAATGAGCGTATGGGGATGGATCTTTGGTGCAGTCTGTTTGATTGCTTCTGCCGTCGTAATTTATGATAGCCACAGAAAGAACCGGAAAACTATGGAGACACTGGACGCCATGTTGGAGCAGGCCATGGCGGGAACTTACACAGAAGCGTCCTTTGATGAAAGTATGCTGTCTGCTCTGGAAACCCGCTTTGCCCATTACCTGTCCGCATCCACAATATCTGCACAGAATGTAGCAGAAGAAAAAGACCGCATTAAGGAGCTGATCGGTGACATTTCCCATCAGACCAAGACGCCGATTGCCAATTTGCTGCTTTACACGGAGCTTTTGCAGGAGGAGAACTTATCACCGGAAGCAAAAGCGTATGCGGATACGATCCACGAACAGTCGGAAAAGCTACGGTTTCTAATCGACACCCTGGTGAAATTATCTCGACTGGAGAATGGCATCATTACGCTGCAGCCGGAGAAAAATGCAATCGCTCCGATTTTGCAGCAGGTCCAAAAGCAGTTTGCACAAAAAGCTGCTGAAAAAGATTTAACGCTCACGGTCAGCCCCACAGAAGTCACCGCCTGCTTTGACCCAAAATGGACAGCAGAAGCGCTCTGCAATCTGGTGGACAATGCCATCAAATACACGCAGCAGGGTGGTGTGACCATCGCTGTTACCCCCTATGAGCTGTTCGTCCGTGTGGATGTCTCTGATACCGGCGTCGGTATTCCGGAAGCTCAGCAGGCACAGATCTTTTCCCGGTTTTATCGTGGGGATGGTCATACTCAACAGGAGGGTGTCGGCATTGGCCTATATCTTGCCAGAGAAATCGTGCGCAGTGAAGGCGGCTACATCAAGGTTTCCTCCGAGGTTGGCAGAGGCTCTGTTTTTTCCATGTTTCTGCCTGCATGACGCCAATTCTTTCAAAACTGTAAGAATTGATTGCCCTCTCGAAAGATTCTGGAAAGAATGATTTATTATGATCTCAAGTGTGGGGAGGACAAGAGCTCCCTGCCTTGAGATCTTTTCATAGGAGGAAACGATATGAGTATTTTACAGGTGCAGAACCTGAAAAAGATTTACGGCAGCGGAGAGACAGCTGTCCATGCTCTGGATGGTGTCGATTTGGCCGTGGAGAAGGGCGAGTTTGTCGCTATTGTGGGCACCTCCGGCTCCGGTAAATCCACGCTGCTTCATATGCTGGGCGGTCTGGATCGGCCCACAGAAGGCACCGTTACCGTAGACGGGCGGAGCCTGGGTAGCCTGAAGGACGAGGACCTGACCATCTTCCGCCGTCGTAAGATCGGCTTTGTGTTCCAGAACTACAATCTGGTGCCAGTACTCAATGTCCTGGAAAATATTGTGCTGCCCATTCGTCTGGATGGAAAGCAGGTGGACGAAGCCTATGTCGGCGAGATCATCGAAGTGCTGGGCCTCCAGAAGAAGCTCCAAAGCCTGCCCAACAACCTTTCCGGAGGTCAGCAGCAGCGGGTGGCCATTGCCCGTGCTTTGGCTGCCAAACCGGCCATCATTCTGGCTGATGAACCCACCGGCAACCTGGACAGCAAAACCAGCCAGGATGTGCTGAGTCTTCTGAAGGTGACAAGCGAGCGGTTTTCCCAGACCATTGTGATGATTACCCACAACGAAGAAATTGCCCAGCTTGCTGATCGCATCATCCGGATTGAGGATGGTCATATTGTGACAAGGGGGTGAGGAAATGCTCAAAGTTTCCAACAAGCCCTGTATTCGCGAGCTTTCACGCAAAAGCTTCAAGGCAGCAAAAATCCGAAATTGGATCGCTATTCTGGCCATTGCTCTGACCACGCTCCTGTTCACCGCCCTGTTCACGGTAGGACTTTCCATGAACGAAGCCTTTCAGCAGTCCAACTTCCGACAGGCGGGAGGCTACGCCCATGGTGCCTTTAAGTTCTTGACGGAAGAACAGTATTTGAAATTGCGTGATGACCCTTTGATTGAGGAATGGGGCGTGAGCCGTGTTCTCGGATTTGCCCAGAATGACGAGCTGCGGAAAAATCATGTAGAGGTGCGCTGGGCTGATTCCAATGATGCCCACTGGATGTATCTCGATCCCATTGTGGGAAGACTTCCGCAAGAAGGCACTCGTGAAGCGGCAACAGATTTGGAAGTACTGCGGCTTTTGGGCGTGGAGCCGAAACTTGGTGCAGAGTTTACTGTTCAGGTGGATGTATGCGGTAAGCCTACGGAGCAGACCTTTACTCTCTGTGGTTGGTGGGAGAAAGACCCGATTGTAGTTGCAAACATGGTGCTAATCCCAGAAAACCGGGTAAATTCTGTGCTTGATGATCTCGACATTGTTCTGCCCGCATCGGATAAGCTGACAGGCAACTGGAATCTGGATGTAATGTTCAAAAGCTCCCATCACATTGCGGATAATCTGAATACGATCTTAGAAAATCATGGCTACCAGTCAGAAATATCCGCGCAGCCCAATTACATCAACATTGGTGTGAACTGGGGCTACACCGGTGCGCAGTTTTCCCAGAATGCCGATCCAATGGCCGTCATCACAGTCATTCTTCTGCTTCTGCTTATCATTTTTACCGGGTATCTCATTATCTATAATGTGTTCCAGATTTCTGTGGTGGGCGATATTCGCTTTTACGGGTTGCTGAAAACCATTGGCACCACTGGAAAACAGATCAAGTCCATCCTGCGGCGGCAGGCTCTCCTTCTCTCGCTGTTGGGAATCCCTGTTGGCTGTCTCTCTGGCTGGTTGATTGGAGCAAAACTCAGTCCAGCCATCTTGAGCCGTCTAAATGGCGTAGTCATGGATACCGTCTCTGCGTCTCCGGCTATTTTTGTGGGCGCTGCGCTGTTTGCTTTGCTGACGGTTCTGCTTTCCTGCGCCCGCCCCGGTCGCTTGGCAGCCAGAGTTTCCCCGGTGGAAGCCGTCCGCTACACCGAGGGCAGTGATTCAAAACGGAAACAGAAAAAAGGAAGCGGTAAAACTTCTGTATGGAGTATGGCTTTGGCGAACTTAGGCCGAAACAAAGGAAAGACCTTTATGACCATTCTCAGCTTGACCCTGGCTGTGGTGCTGCTGCAAATGACAGCTCTCTTTACCAATGGCTTTGACATGGAGAAATATCTGCGGGATAAATCCAGTTGTGATTTTGTCCTAGCGGATGGCGGCTATTTCAACAACAACATCTATAACTGGACCATCAATGCGGCTGTCCCGGAAGACGTAATTGGTCAGGTGACTGCCCGGGGCAGTGTCACCGATAGCGGCCGCATCTACGGTCAGGTGGAGGCTCTTCAACAGTTTGCCCCAGAAGAATGGGTGCGGAACCAGATGCTCAAATGGGGAAACCCCGAGGAAATTGTGAACTACAACCTGCTGCACACAGAGCACACACCGGACGGGCGGGTGCTGAATCAGGTTCGGACCTATGGCATGGAGCCCTTTATCCTGGATGCCCTCACGGTGCTGGAAGGAGATCTTTCCAAGATCTATGAACCAGGCAGCCGGGCAGTGGCGGCAGTCTATGCAGAGGATGACTACGGAAAACCAATCCCGGACACTCACTGGGCAAAGGTGGGGGACAAGGTGACGATTCGCGTCCCGGAGCAGTGGGAATATTTCAATCCGGAGACAGGCGAAATCTATGAAGACCCGGAGATGACCGGAGATCAGCCCCATATGGCACGTCCTTCCGTCTACCGCGATGAAAACTTTACGGTAGAAGCGCTGGTGCTGGTTCCAACCAGCCTTTCTTACCGATACTACGGATCCGATGACTTTGTTCTGAACGCTGAAACCTTCCAGGAAATCACCGGTAAATCTGATGTGATGCTCTATGCGTTTGATGTGAAGGATGGATCGGAAGAATCCATGGAAACGTTCATGCATGATTATACGGAAAATCAAAATCCCCGGTATGGCTACGAGAGCAAGAAGACCTATGTGGAGGAGTTTGAAAGCTTCCGTTCCATGTTCCTGCTGGTCGGCGGTCTGCTCAGCTTCATCGTGGGACTGGTGGGCATTCTGAACTTTGTCAACGCCATTCTGACCGGCATTCTTACCCGAAAGCGGGAACTGGCGATGCTGCAGTCCATCGGCATGACCGGCAGGCAGCTGAAATCCATGCTGGTCACCGAGGGCCTGCTGTACGCGCTGGGCTCTGTGCTTCTGGCGCTTGTATTCTCTCTCATCGTTGGGCCGCTGGCTGCTTACGTCCTTGAAAAAATGTTCTGGTTCTTTACCTATCGGCCCACATTTGTACCAATCCTTGTTATAGCTCCTATTTTCGCCCTCGTTGGCTGTTTGGTTCCTCTGCTGGTGTATCGCAGTGTGTCCAGGCAGACCATTGTGGAGCGGCTGCGGGAGAGCGAAGGATAGGAGCAGTTTATTATAATTAATTGGGAAGATAAAAAGAAAAGCGCCACGGTCATACCCTGATTTTTTGGGGTTGACTGTGGCGTTTTTATTGTACTTCTATCCTTTATGCTTTTCTTATCTTTCAGAGTATCCATTCGGAAGGAAAGGATCAGTATTACTCATATCAGTCTCATTATTATCAGTATTATTACATCGTGTTTTTGACGCTTCTTGAATCGTATTTTTGACGGTTCCAGAATCGTATATTCGGCGATTCTGGAACCGTCATTCCACAGAAAAACCGAGCTCACCGCCAATAGTAAGCCCGGTCTGTTTTATGCGTAGATCAATTCAGCAAAGATGATTTCCTCTGCCTGCACCCTGATTGTGTTCATGTGCTGCACCCAAGCCATCTGATTGTTTGCCTTATTGGGAGCCGGATTGTTCTCAAGAAGCCGCTTCTGAATCAGCTCTATCTGTTGGTGTGCAGTCTCATTAATTTCATACAGGTGCGGGAAAAGTTGCTCGGTCAACACCAGATCGCTGTACAATATCGGGGCGTTTTCCTGCAAAAATTGCCGCCGTAAGCGGCCATATTTACCCAGAGTGACAGGGGTATTATAGGAGAGCTGAATGTCCGGAATCAAGTAGTCTCCGCAGGCGTGATAGGTCAGTTCATTATTCATTATGATGCCATCCTTTCTGTCTGATGGTTTGTACCCATATTGTAACGGATGACTTACGCAAACGGAAGTTTGTCGATTACAAGAAAAACAGGCACCGCCAAGATTTTCACCTTGGTGGTGCCTGTTTCTTTTTAGCCAACACTGTCTGACAGATGCCACATATAGTAATTTTTTCGGATTACTGTTTTATGGCCGCCCACCGAAAAAGGCAGGCGGATTTTATTTTTCCTTAAGCAGTGATCTCTGCCCCGCCGACGGGACGAATCCTGAGCCGGTAGCAGGAGCCGGTGCCAAAGACACCCTCCAGCACACGGAGGAAGTCTTTTTCAAGGGCATACGGTACCAGCGCCTGAATGGTACCGGAAAAGCCGCCGCCATGCACCCGCCAGCCGCCCGCGCCCGCCAGGACCTGCTCCGAGAGGGCAAGCGCCAGCGCGATGCTGCGCTCCTCCGGCTCGGAAAGCGGGAATATATTCTGGAGACGGCAGAAGGAGGATTGCCCCGAGGCGATCATCTCCCGGCAGTAGGCGGTCTTGTCCTTTTCCCGGAGTGCCTTTGCCATCGTGAGAACACGGCGGTTCTCTTCAAAGAAGTGCATGGCCCTTAAAATGGCACGGTCGGGGAGTCTCCCCCGGAGGGCGCCGATGGAGGCATAGAACTCCTCCTCCTCGACGTCCCGCAGGTATTCCTTGCCGAAGGCGTTCGCCACCCGGCGCATCTCATTGGGAATGGCGGCAAAGTCCTCCTTGAGGTCGGAGTGGCTTTTCCCGGCGTAGACCACATAGAGCGCCATCTTCCACTCGGGAAAGGGAGCAGGAGAAGATTCGATCGCGGGAGCGGCGGGGTTCTTAAGGTCCACCAGCTGCACGCCGCCCAGCGCACAGGAAAGCTGATCCAGAAGCCCCGAGGGCTTCCCGTAATAACAGTTTTCGGCGTACTGACCGATCTCCGCGAGCTTGAGGGGCGGGAGCAGTTCCCCGCCGTAAAGCCCGGAAAGCAGAGCGCCGAGCAGAATTTCGATGGAGGCGGAGGAGGAAAGCCCGGAGCCTGCCGGCACCACAGAATCGGTCACGGCATCAAAGCCGCCGACCGCACGGCCCGCCCGAAGAAATGCGGCATAAATCCCCCGGATGAGGGAGGGACTGTGCCCCCACTCCGCTTCGTGGTGGGAGAGGTCCCGGCAATCAAGGTTTCGGATGGGATGGCTGGGCGACCAGATGGAGACCCGGTTCTCCCGGTTCGGCGCGGCGACCGCCAGCTTATCGAGGGTCACCGTCGCGGCAAGCCCCCGCCCGTGCTGGTGGTCAATATGGTTGCCGCAGAGCTCCGTCCTGCCGGGCGCGCTGAAAACACGCAGTTCTTCCCGCTCGCCGTAGACCTCGGTGAATTGACAGATTGTCCGCCGAAGGCGCTCCTTGGCCATAGGAAGCACCTCCTCCCCGTAAAGCCGGGAAAGAGGTTCATCGAGGGCGTCCGCCGCCAGTTGGTTAAGCCATTCCTTTGTCGCTGCCATATGCCGTCCTCCCGTTTCCCTTTTATGCCTCGTTCAGTGTGAATTCCATTACGACCGGGCTGTGGTCCGCGTAGACAAAGCCGGTCTGGATATTTTCAAGATAGGAGACGGTGACATTTTGGGAGACCAGAAAGCCATCCACGATGATGGTGAAGTTGCCCTCCTCATAGGGGATGTCGCAGTTGCGGCAGGTGGGCAGGATCTTGTCATCGGTATAACGGTCACAGCGAACGATGCCCTCCGGGAGAAGCTCCGCGGGGAAGGGCTGCGCCCAGCCATAGGCGAGGTCCCCGAAGCCGTTGAGCTTCTGGGTGGAATCGCCGGTAAAATCGTGGTTAAAATCTCCGCCACAGACGCAGTAATTGCCCTTTTCGTACTCCGCCTTCATATCCCCAAAGAGCATATTCATCTGCGCGGCTCGGATCTCATCACTCCCGCCGTAGGCAGAGGAATGGACGTTATAGATGAGAAGCTCACGGCCGTTATCGGCGGGGATACGGCTCACGGAATAACAGCGGTCGAGGTCCAGAAACTTGGAAAAGCCAGTGGAAATGGGGAGGCTCCGGCGAAGGGCGGAGGTCACCCCGATACGGCTGACCGTCACAAGTCCGCTGTTGGAGGCGCCATGCGGCTCCAGAAAGGGATAAAAGAGATAGGCGGAGTGATAGTTCTCCGCGAAAACGGTCTGGCGGTCGGAAAACGCCGTTTTCAGGATGTCATACTCATTGATATGGAAGCTGCGGGTTGAGTCGGTATCCACCTCCTGAAAAAGGATGAAGTCCGGGGCCTGTTCGCTTGCGGTGGAAGCCGCCTGCTCCACACAGCTGCGGACGCTTTCGGGGCTTCTCGCGCGGGACTCCTTACCACCGTCCATAAAGAAGGTGTAATCGGCGGTATAGGCGCCGAAACCGATGTTCTGGGTAAGGATGCGATAAGTCTCCCCCACCTTCGCGACCGATTCCTGCGCGGCGCCCTCCGGGGCGAGCGTCACATGGTCCTTGATGCGGTCATAGCTCAGGACCACATAGGCGACATAACCGAGCGCGGCCACCAAAACAACGGCCACAACCGAAAGAACGATTTTAAGTACTTTTCTCATGGGTGTCCTCCTGACTGTTTTGTTATATTAAGAGCCCGGCCCCAAAGGGAAAATTATAAAAGGTCAAGGAGCGAGATCGGCTCCGGTTCCTCTTTCGGCGGGTTTCCGCTTGCCCGATACCCTTCCATAATGCCCCGAAACAGTGTTTTGGTGGAGGGCGGCGTATAGCTGATGGCGTTAGCACCTGCCTCAATGGTGCGGGTGATGCTTTCACCGGACGTCCCCCCGGTTGCGATGATGGGGATGCTGGGATAGCGGCTGCGGATGGATTCCACCACCTCCGGTGTTCGCTCCGCCGCGGAAACATTGAGCACCGAAGCTCCCGCCGCGAGACGGGACTCGATGTCATAGTTCTCGCTCACCACGGTCGCCACAATGGGGATGTCGATGGCCTTCTTCATGACTTCCACGGTAGAATTCTTCATGGGGGAATTGACCACCACACCAAAGGCGCCCAGCGCCTCTGCGTCCTTTGCCAGAATAACCGAACGCATCCCGTCGGTCACGCCGCCGCCCACCCCGCAAAGCACCGGGATGGAGGAAGCGGCGATAATCGCCTGTGCAATGAGCTGCTGCGGGGTAAAAGGATAAACCGCCAGCACCGCGTCGGCGTTGCAGTTTCGGATGATTGCGATATCGGTTGTGAAAATAAGCGACTTGATGCGGCGTCCCATGATGACGATGCCGCTCGCCTTCCAGATCTCTCCCGGCAGAACAAGACTGTTGTGACCGCGAAGCTGACTTTCAATATATGCCGGTTGATTCTTTGCCATAGTGGGTTCTCCTTACTGTTCCTTCACTTTGAGTGTACTTAAAAACATGGGGACGATGACAGCGGAATAATTCTTGAGGGAATAGCTGCCGCTGGAAATGCACCAATCGTACATCAGCCCCCGCTCACACATCGCGTAAAGGCGGGAAATTTCACTCACGGTCATGGTCCTCGCGATCTCGCCGCGCTCCTGTCCCTCGCTGATGACCTGATGCAGCACCTTAAAATAATAGCGGTTATGGTCCATCAGGGTCCGCTCCCCCTTCATGAGGAGCTGGCTGGAGAAAAGACGCGCCAAAAGATCGAGGGAAATGCTGTCCTCGATCATCCCAAACAGTTCCTGATTGAGAAAGATGAGCTTCTCCAGGCTGTTCATGCCGGGGTCCATCTCCTCCATCAGCTCATGATATTTGTCGTCAAAAAGATCCGCGAGGGAATCCAGGAGGGAATCCTTGCTGGGGAAATAGTGGTAGAACGAGCCCTTGGAGGTCTCGCTTTCCATGACGATCTCCTCAATGGTGGTATCATCATATCCCTGCTCATAAAAAAGCTTCCATGCGGCGGAAGCGATCTTGCTGCGGGTATTTCTCGTCTTTCTGCGTGACATACCTTCCGGTTCCTTTCTCGCCTCGATATATTGAGAATATTATAGCTTATTTCCCCGGTTAAAGAAAGGGTCAAACAGCAAAAATGACTCCCATGGGAGTCATTTTTGCTGTTTTTTGTGTTTTTCTCCCGTTCATCAGAGATACGGCCGGAGATCCTTCATAAAGATCTCCTCGGTCTCGATGAGACGATGCGCAAGCCGGGTGCTTTCCGGGGAGGCGGCGCGGTACTGGTTGCAGTAGCCCGAGACGGATTTGATGCCCCGGTAACAGCCATCCATCAGGAATTCCGCGATGCGCTCGGTGCTGTCATCCACCAGAAGCCGCATCTCGGTGACCATGCTCGTCATCGCCCGCACGGCCCCGCTGGGGTCGCTGTCCTCCTCCCCCTCCTCGTTAAGGAGACGGCGGCACTCCTCTCCCACCGCGATATGCTTTTTATCATAGTCCTCCAAAAGCGCGCCCAGCTCCTCATTGTCGATATAAGGCAGCACCTGCTCCATCGAACGGGTGGCGGTCTTGCAGCCGGCATTGCACGCCTTTAAGAGCTTTACGGTATCCTCATCCATTCAGATTTCCTCCTTTTCTCTTTGAGGAGAGTATGGCAAAAAGACGCCGCCGCTATACAAAAAGAAAAGCCGCGGGTAACCCACGGCTCATTTTTCTTTTAATAGAAGGTTGCAAGCTCCTGCTGGGGCGCTTCCTCCTTGGTAACCTCCGTGACATGAAGGACGGGGCCTTTTCTGCCATAGACGCTGTGGTATTCGATTTTGATCTTAGCGGTAACGGTGTACCACTCCCCGTTCTGGAGCTTGCCGGCGTCATAGCCCACGCAGGCAAGACCCATAAAGGTGATGTCCGCCTCGCAGCAGGTCATGACGTG
Organism: Angelakisella sp.; assembly: GCA_020025195.1. Taxonomy (GTDB): domain Bacteria; phylum Bacillota; class Clostridia; order Oscillospirales; family Ruminococcaceae; genus Angelakisella. The sequence continues at coordinate 46,813 of JAHHSN010000007.1, read as the reverse complement.
ACGCCCCAGAATAAAGCAGTTCCGAAGGGATTTGTGCTTGGTTACGGCGCGGCCCTTGAAGCGCACCGTCTTGCCCTCGTATTTTTTAAGATCCTCGGTGAGGTCACGATACCAGAGGGCATAGTCCTCGTCCTTAATTTCCACCACCGGCGCGTCCAGATCGAAGGGCAGGGGGTCCTCGATCTCGTCGTAGTCAAAGGAGCCGTCCACATAGTCATAGCCGATATCGGTTCCGCGGCTGACTCCCCGCACCACCTTGTGGATCTCCATCTTGTCACAGCCGACCGGCGCGCGGTTCAGCATGACCATCTCACAGCTCTGCAGCTTATCATACATGAGCTGGCGCATATTGCGGTTATAGGAGAGGAAGGTGTTGTAGTCCGCCATCATGACCTCCTGATAGACCATCCAGCCGGCGGGCATATTGTCATAGAGGTTCTGGAGCATCCACATTCCGTTATATTCAATGACAACGCGATCCACCCGGTGGATCTTCTGCCACTCTCCCAGCTTTTCGGCGGTGAGGTCCTCCTCGTTCTCAATGGGGAGGATATGGACGTTTTCCATCATGGGGTGATCGGTATCGTATTCCTCAACGCCCTCCTCGCAGAGGACCAGCAGGGTGTGCTCCCCGGAATTAAAGCGCTTATCCTTAAAGGTATCCTGAATAAATTTGGTTTTGCCGCTCTCCAGAAAGCCGGTAAAGAGATATACCGGGATCTCAACAGGTTTTGCCAAGACAGAGTCCCCCTTTCCTTTTAGACAAGGAACAGCTGGGCAAGCTCCTCTTCGCGGAGCTTGGAGCCAATGACGCAGAAGCGCCCGGTAACGCCGGCGGCGCCGGTTCTGATATCCTGCTCACCGGGAACATGGTCAAAGTGGATCCAGCTGCCGTCCTTCCCCGCGACGATGCCCTTAGCCCGGAGCACTTCTCCGTATTGGCCGCTGTCCAGCGCGGTCAGCATCGCGGAAATCTCCTCGGCGGTGTAGGCATGGGAGGTCTCCTTTCCCCAGCTGGTGAACACCTCATCGGCATGATGATGGTGATGATGGTCGTGGTCATGGCAGCCGCACTCACAGTCCTCGTCATGCTCATGGTCGTGGTCGTGATGATGCTCATGCTCGTGGTCGTGGTCATGATGATGGTCATGGTCGTGGCAGCCGCAGTCGCAGTCCTCGTCATGCTCATGATGATGCTCCTGCTCCGCCGCCAGCTCCTCCAGCGCCGCCTCCAGGGTATCCCGGCGCTCCAGAACGTCCAGCAGCTGGGCGCCGGAAAGCTCGTCCCAGGGGGTGGTGACGATGGTCGCGGTGGGGTTCTTTTCCCGGAGCAAAGCCGTGCAGGCAGAGAGCTTCTCCTCTGCCATGCCGGCGGTGCGGCTCAGCAGAATGGCACTCGCGTGCTCCACCTGATTATTGAAGAACTCACCGAAGTTTTTCATATACATTTTGGCTTTGGTGGCGTCCACCACAGTGATGAAGCCGTTCAGCACAGCGCCCTCCGCGTGGATATCCTGAACCGCCTTGATGACGTCGCTGAGCTTGCCGACGCCGGATGGCTCGATGAGGATGCGGTCGGGGTGGTACTCCTCCAGCACCTTACGAAGCGCCTTACCAAAATCGCCGACCAGACTGCAGCAGATGCAGCCGCTGTTCATCTCGGTGACCTCGATGCCAGCGTCCTGCAGGAAACCGCCATCCACACCGATCTCCCCGAATTCATTTTCGATGAGGACCAGCTTTTCGCCCTTATAGGCCTCCTCTATCAGCTTCTTGATGAGCGTCGTCTTGCCGGCGCCCAGAAAACCGGAAAAAATATCAATTTTAGTCATAGGTATGCCTTCCCTTCCCAAAGAAAATATACTATTACAATCTAGTATTGTAACACTTTGCTGCATCCTCCGCAAGCGATAGCATGAAAAACCCCCGAGAAGCCACGCAAAAGGGCCCTCGGGGGAAGGAATTCAGTTTCTCAGGCTGTGGATGGGAGCCGGGATATGGCCGCCCCGCTGCACAAAGAGATCGGATTTTTTCTCATGGACGGGAATGATGGGTGCGCGGCCTAAAAGCCCGCCGAAGTCCACATATTCCCCGACCGTCTTGCCGGGCACGGGAATGACACGCACCGCGGTGGTCTTCTGATTGATCATACCGATCGCCGCCTCATCCGCAATGATGGCGGAGATGGTCTCGGCGGAGGTGTCTCCTGGGATGGCAATCATATCAAGGCCAACCGAGCAGACACAGGTCATGGCCTCCAGCTTATCCAGACAAAGGTCTCCGCGCTCTGCCGCCGCGATCATGCCGGCGTCCTCACTCACGGGAATAAAGGCGCCGGACAGTCCGCCGACCCGGCTGGAAGCCATGATGCCGCCCTTCTTGACAGCGTCATTCAGCATGCCGAGCGCCGCAGTGGTGCCGTGGGTACCAACCGACTCCAGACCCATTTCCTCCAGAATGTCGGCGACGCTGTCACCGATGGTGGGGGTGGGCGCAAGGGAAAGATCAACGATGCCGAAGGGCACGCCGAGACGACGGGACGCCTCTCCCGCCACCAGCTGACCCATGCGGGTAATCTTAAAGGCGGTCTGCTTGATGGTGTCGGCAACGACGTCAAAGGGCTGACCCTTGACCTGCTGCAGTGCGTGGTACACCACGCCAGGGCCGGAAACGCCGACATTGATGGCGCACTCCGGCTCGCCGGGACCGTGGAAGGCGCCCGCCATGAAGGGGTTGTCCTCCACCGCGTTGCAGAAGATGACGAGCTTGGCACAGCCCATGCCGCCCGTCTCTGCCGTCAAAGCAGCAGCCTTTTTGACGGTCTCACCCATCAGGCGCACCGCATCCATATTGATGCCGGCCTTGGTGCTGCCCACATTGACACTGCTGCACATAAAGCTGGTGGAAGCAAGCGCTTCGGGGATGCTTTCGATGAGGCGGCGGTCACTTTCGGTGAAGCCCTTCTGCACCAGAGCGGAAAAGCCGCCGAGAAAATCGATACCGATCTCCTTCGCCGCACGGTCAAGTGCCATGGCGATGGGGGTGTAGTTGGCCTCCTTGCAGGCGGCCGCCACCATGGAAATAGGGGTCACAGAGACCCGCTTATTGACAATGGGGATCCCGAACTCTCCCTCGATCATCGCACCGGTCTTGACGAGATTGCCCGCCTTGCGACAGATTTTATCATAGATCTTGTCGGCACAGACCTTGATCTCCGGATGGGCGCAGTCAAGAAGAGAAATGCCCATCGTGATGGTGCGGATATCAAGGTGCTGCTGGTCGATCATATTGAGGGTCTCGGTGATTTCATTTTGATGTAACATAATTCCGGCTCCTTAAATACGATGCATGGCGTTAAAGATATCCTCCCGCTGGATGCGGATGGAGAGCCCGTCCTGTTCGGCGTACTCCTGCAGTGCCGCGGAAACCTGCTCAAAGGAATCCTCACACTTGGAGAGGTCCACCAGCATGGTCATGGTGAAGTTATCCTGCAGAATGGTCTGGGCGATATCCAAAATGTTGATGTTGAGACGGCTCAAAAGGCCGCAGACAGCAGCAATGATCCCAACATGATCCTTGCCGATTACCGAAACGATTGCCTTCATGGTATGTCCTCCTAAAGCATTTTAGCATATTAACTCATTATAACGAAGCCATACGCGATTTACAAGGCTTCAGCCAAAAAAATCTGCCTCGCAGAGCCGCGAAAACCCAATATCCGCCTCTCGGTCGCTGAAGAGTTCGGCGTAGCGGGACGCGGTAAGAAGCGCCTCGGCGCTATATTTCAGGGCTTGCTTTTCTTTGAGCGCCTCCCAAAAGGGAGACTCTTCCCCGCGGCGGAGAAGCTCCTTGACATAGGAAACCCCTCCCCTTTTTTCTATCGCAGCCTTAAAAGGCTCGCACGTGCCCTCCGAAAGGGCGGCGGCTTTCTCCAGATTTCTTATAAGCTCTGCCTCAAAGCGGCGTTCCAGTTCTTCCCGTTTCATGGTTCTTCCTCCTCAAATATCGTATCATCGCCGCCCGAAATCTTCGGGAACACGACGGCGGCTTCCCTGTCAGTCAGACTTTCGACGTCCCGCAGCTTTCTCTGCATTTGGCGGGTGCGGACGCCCACCAGCTGATCCAGCTCCCGGGTCGCCTGCTCCAGCCGGAGCTGTGTCTGTCCAAGCGCATCGGAAAATTTATCAAACTCGTTCTTGACGGCGCCGAGAACGTTCCAGACTTCACCGCTCCGCTTCTGGATGGCAATGGTCTTAAAGCTCATCTGGAGGGAATTAAGGAGGGCCGCCATGGTGCTTGGGCCTGCAATATTCACCCGGAATTCCCGCTGAAGGCTTTCCACCATACCCCGGCTCACTACTTCGGCGTAAAGTCCCTCCACGGGGAGAAACAGGATGCCGAAATCGGTGGTATGGGGCGGGGCAATGTATTTATCGTGAATATCCTTGGCCTCCGAACGGATGGTGGCGGTGAGACGGCACAGTGCTCCCTGAATTTCCTCGGGGGAGCCGGTATCGTAGGCGTCCCGGAGTGCTATGTAGCTGTCCCCCGGGAATTTCGCATCGATGGGAAGATAGATAAACTCCCCGTTCTCCACAGGGATCTTGACGGCGTATTCCACCACATTGCGGCTTCCCGGCACCGTCGCAATGTTCTTATCATACTGCTCCGGCGTCAGGATATCTTCTAAGATTGCCCCCAGCTGGATCTCGCCCAGAATGCCGCGGGTCTTGACGTTGGAGAGCACCTTTTTCAGGTCGCCCACCCCTTCCGCAAGGGTCTGCATCTCCCCCAGTCCCTTATAGACCTGCTCCAGACGGTCGTTCACCAGCTTAAAGGACTCGGTCATACGCTCATTAATGGTCTTCTGGAGCTTTTCATCCACCACAAGGCGCATTTCCTCCAGCTTGCGGCTGTTGTCCTCCCGGATGTCCCCGAGGTTCTTTTCCACCGAGAGCCGGATGCTTTCAAGGCGGCGGTCGGTATCGGCGGAAAAGCCGGCGAAGCGCCGTTCCAGCTGCTGCAAATGCTGTCCCACACTTTCCCGGAGGGCGGCGGTCTGCTCGCCGGTGTGACGTCCCGCCTCCTCGATCTGCCGGGTTTGCTCCTTGCGGAGAAAGCCGCCCAGCTGCAGAATATTTTCCTGTACCCGGCGGGTGGTCTCCTCCCGCTCGGCGGTCTGACTCCGGATGAGATCCGCCCGGACCTGCTCCAGACGGAGGAGCAGCTCGCTGTCATCCTTTTTATAGACCCGCGCCAAAAGCACGATGACAAGGACCAAAAGGACAGCGGAAACCGCCAGTAGAATATAAATAAGGTTTTCCATAGGACCGGCGCTCCTTTCTGCGCAACCATTTGTTCTTTATTATATCACAGAAGGGGCCGTTCGGCATCCGTTTTTCGGGAACTTTCCCTCCTCTTTTCCGGGAATGATTGAATTCGGCGGGAAAAGCCATTATAATAAAACAAGTAACACAAAAGAAAGGGAAAACCAATGGCCACAAAAAACACAAAAAAATATCTCGTCCGCGTCCCTTCCGGTAAGGGCACCAATGATTTTCAGTTTGACGAGCTTTCGCCGGCGTTCATTAAGTATTGCAGCAAGCTCACGCAGAATCAGGCGACACGCATCGCCTACTACTATACCAATCTTGACGTACCGAAGGATATGTCCTGGGCAGAGCTCCTCTCCGACGTGACCGACCGTTATCACGAGAGCCTCTCCCTCATCGAAAGACTCAATAAGCTGCCTCAGAACGAGGCGGGCCAGTTCATCATCACCGCCAAGGTGCGGGATGACTTTAAGGAGATCGACCGGCTGATGAGCCATGTCGGCCCCGCGGTCTGGAACCTCTGGGACGAGCTTTCCAAAATCTACTGGAAAAGCTCCATTCCCCGTATCCGGATGCTTCTGGAGGAGGCTGTGGTGGAGGGCTGAAAAAGTTTTTCGGCTAAATTTCCCACTTTTCTCATAAAAGGCTTGCATTTTATTCTCTGATATGTTATTATATCAGAGTTGCATCTGGGTGTGGCGCAGGTGGTAGCGCGCTACCTTGGGGTGGTAGAGGCCGCTGGTTCAAGTCCAGTCACTCAGACCAAAGGAGTATCCTTAATGGATACTCCTTTTTTTCATTTATAGCAAAGGTGATTTTCTTTCTCCCCCATCGCCAGAAGGCTCCTTTTGAACTGCTCGCCTCACAAGGGGATTCCGGATACAAAAACCCCGGACTTTTGCCGGGGTTTTCAGCACTTATTTTTTATAGAGATACACCCATTTATAGCCCAGGAATCCCCCAACAGAGTGGGTGACACCCCGCTTGCAGATGGCTTTCCACAGAGAATTTTTCCGGGATGCGACCTCCGGATCTGCCAGCCTGCACACATAGGTTACACCGTCCAGAATGATGACCGGCTCCATAGTTGCTTCCAGAATGCACAGGTGCTTTTCTTCCCGCTTGGCCCAAGCTGTAAGCTCCTCAGTAAAATCCTTAGGGGTATTGATACCGGCTTCCGGCTCAAAATACAGGGAAAAATCAAGGTCGACAAATCCTGCATTTTTCATGGAATGACACTTCCTTTCCTGCGAAAATACTGGTGCAAAAATGGTACCATAACTTGCGGGAGCCGTCAAGAATCCGGCACCTCGGTATGTAGAAAGGCGGCCCGCTTGGGGCTTTCCGCATTGCTCTCGGTGCTGTGTGGAATCCACAGTCTCATCAGTATTTCCGTTCCTGCGGTTTGAGGAAAGGCAACTCATAAGCAGGATTAAGGATGATTTCCAGGAACCCTATGATTACATTTCGCCCATATAGTAACGGCAGTGGTTTTAGCCACTGCCGTTTTTAATATGCTGACGGGTCTCCCAATGATTTATCCGAAGATATTGGATGGGCTGCGAAATTCCGCTTTTTTATCGTGCACTGCCCCGCTGATGACAGGGGTGCAGTCCGTGCAGATATTCTTATTGCTGGCTTCGCCGCACTGGACACTGGGCGTTCCTGCCACAGCCCGGGCGCCGAATTCCACGGGAACAGCAACACAAATCTGCTGCCGGATGGTAAAGCGGCATACCCCGCCGTTCCGAGGACAATCTTCCCCCGCCGTTACCACAGCCTCGCCGCAGCAGCTCGTGACCGGCGTACCCACGCGAGCAAAGGGGGTCACCGTTACCGGCACGCAGACGGTGGAACGCTGGTATCCGACCACGGGGCAGCCCCGATTCTTCTTTTCACAGGTGGGACCGCAGATTTTAAGCCCCTCTGCCGTCGTATTGCCGCCGAACAGGCAGACGTCGATTCCCTCCACCTCGCGGGCCACTGTCAATTCAAAGCAGATACGCATGGTCCCATACACTTTATCCAGCGGGAAGTCAAATTTTAAGCCGGTGCATCCGGTGGGTGGGTCAGGCCTTTCGGCGGTACGCAATTCCACATTGCCGCCTTCCCCAAATACAACGTCCTGTTCCACACCATTTATGACGACGGTAATATTCACGATCTCCTCGACCGGTATCTCGTCACAGATCCCAATCACCAGATGGCTGAGATCAGCATCCAGCGGGATATCTTCCCCAACAGCCAAAACGTCATAGCAGAACCGCTGGTTCTCGCCGGCAGACGGATCGAGGTTGGAGTCGGTCAAATTGAGAGATATCTGAAAAGGAAGAATCCGCTCACCCAGAACAGTCGAGTAGTCGATTTCCAGATTGCATGCGGGAATTCTTGCCTGATTGCAAGGACACGACATGATCTAACGCACGCTCCTCTTTTTTATTTCGGTCAGCAGAACGCCGGCCATTTCTATCCTATGCCTCCAGAGAAGTCGGCGTGTATGGGTCATGCGCATCCGGTCTCGGCCGATTTAAGCCGGCTTTGGGAGCCGTAACAGGAGCGGGAGGAAAGCGGGACACTTTTACCGGCTGATTTTCGTAACCACCCAGTCGTTGATTCCTGCGTCGTACACCTGACCGCAGAAGGGGCAGTTTTTCTTGTTTCGGGCATCAAAGCTGCCGCTGCAATGGGGACACTGCACCTTTACAATGGAAAAGGCTTCCTCCACCGGGAACGCGGCGTTATGGTACATACTGAGCCGGATTTTCTCGTCCTTCTCGCGGAGCTTTCCCCCGCGGTCCAATGTAGTGGTCAGGAACAGATTCAATTCCACTTCGATCCGTTCCCGGGATTTTCTTATGCTCCGCACGCCGATGCCGCCCCGGTACTGGATATCCACCACGTCCGAAAAGCAGTCCGAAAGCGCCGGCCCCTGATACTGCACACAGTCCTCCGGCCGCGGACTCAGCATCAGAATCCGGGCGAGCGACAGGGCCTTGCCTTCAAAATATTCGTAGTCGAACGCGGGATCGAACGCCTTCAGCTTCCGGGTAATTCTTTTTTTGGAGCCTGCGGTCGACGCCAGCATCGAGATCGCCTTTCCCGCCTGCGCGGTCGTTCGGCACAGCATCCAGAGCGAATAGAGAAAATAGAGCACAAAAAGCCATAAGCCAAAGCCCAGCGGAAGCGCCAGCAGGGCCTCCGGCCACTCAAAGGAAGCGTCCGTCAAAAGGGTGTACACCATATAGATGATATCCATGCAGCCCGCCGCAAGGAGGAGGCGTTTTCTCTTTTTCTTCCACATTTCCTCCGTCATGAACCCGTGACTGATGAAATAAAAATTGGTGACCTTGGGGTACAGCTCCTTCATCAGATACCGGGTCCCGCAGTAAGGACAGCCGGTGTCCTGAAGCACCTCCAGAGTGGAAATGGAGCCGCAGTGGGGACAGACATAGGTCGTCCGGCCGATATTTTTGTCCTCCGGATCCGGGTCCAGAATGGTCTGATACATCGAAAGGCATTTCTCCCCCCGAAGCAGCACCTCCCCGTCCCGGGAAAAGGTCACCTTTCGGGTGACCTGCTGGGTGTAGAGAGACTTGCTGAACCGGGAAACGCCTTCTCCCAGGATCGACACGCACTCATTGAGCTCATGAACAGACAAAACGTCCTGCTCCGGCTCCATCGAAAGCTCCATCGTCAGCCCGTGCTCCCGCAGTCTTTTCTCCTGCAGGTCCAGATAGTACTTGATGTCCTGATCGCCGGCTGACGGTTCCTTTCCGGTGCGGCACCAGTTCTGAAGCCCGAGACAGAATTTCCGGAAAAGCTCGCCGTGTTTGTATTCTGCGTTCCCGCCTTTCATATACAATGAGGATTCCCCCTATCAACTTCTATGCGCTGAATATACCATCCTTCCGGGAAAATTACAACCGCTTTTATGAAAAAACACGGCCCCGCGGCGGGCGGCTTTTCCCGGGAAAAGCGCCGATCCCAAGCCCCCCTGACAAAAAGAGACGCCTTCCGGCGTCCCTTTTTTTATGCCTCAGTCGGCGGTTTGGCGGTTCTCTCTTCGCTCGAAGCGCCTCATAAAGAGGGCAAACAGGATGACCAGAATGACCCCCTTGAAGACCGAAGAAAGGCTGATGCTCCACCAGACGCCATTGAGTCCCAGTGCCGTTTTGCCGAGAAAGACCGCCATGGGAATCCGGAGGGCGGTGAACAGAATGCTGACCACGGAGGGCGGGGTGGTTTTTTGTAGGCGGAAAAGGCCCCCGCCGTAAGAATTTCCAGACACATGAAGAACTGGGAGTAGCCGAGGATGCGAAGGTAATCCACCCCCAGCGGAAGCACCGCGTCCTCGGTGATAAAGACCCGGAAGATGGGCGCGGGAAAGAGGATCAGAACGGCGGTGGTGAGGAGCCCCCAGAGGGCCATCACGCCCAGCGCGGTGGTGTATCCCTTTTTGGAGCGCTCCAGCTGACCCGCGCCGTAGTTCTGCGCCATAAAGGAGTTGGTGGCCATGGCGAAGCCGTCCGCGGTCATATAGGAGATGGCCTCCACCTGAATGCCGACCTTCTGCACGGCGATGGCCGTCTCTCCCCACGCGGCGATGATGCGCCCAATGACCATGGCGATGCCGCTGAACATGACCGACTGGATGGTGGCGGGCAGTCCCACCTTAGTCATATTGGCAAGGAGCGCGGTCGGGCTTCGCGTCAAAGCGCATATTGCTGAACACCAGCTCGTCGTTTTTAAGATAGCGGAGATAAAGCAGAAAGACCACAAACTGCGCAAAAACAGTGGCCACCGCCGCCCCCAGCACCCCCATGGCGGGGAGAAAACCGACCCCGAAGATGATGAGCGGGTCGAGGATGAGATTGAGGATCAGCCCAACGGCACTGATCTTAAAGGGAGTCTTGCTGTTCCCCGTTGCGGTGATGACCGCCGTGCAGATGGGATTCATAATGCTGAACAGGATGAAGATCCCAATGATGAGCAGGTAGGCCTCCGCGTCGTGAATGACCTTCTGCTTGGTGAAGCGGAAAAAGGCGATAAACGGCTTGCGGAGCAGACAGAGCAGGACGCCGTAAATAACAGAGATCACGACGCCCGTCTGGAGGGCATTCCTCGCGTAACGGGCGGCCAGCTTCCGGTCGCCCGCTCCATAGGAATGAGCCACATGGACCTGTCCTCCCACCCGCAAAAAGGCGCCCAGCCCATTCGCAAGGTTCGCGAACATTCCGGCGGCTCCGACCGCGGCAACGGAATCGCTGCCCACCCGCCCAATCCAGATCATATCGGTCATGTTGTAGGCCATCTGGAGGAAGGAGGTCGCCATAATGGGGAGCGCCATCGTCACAAGGGCTTTTAAGATGTTTCCGTTTAAGAGATCGGTTCTTGTGTTCATGCTGTTTTTCCTGCTGCCTTTTCTTCTGAAATCATTTTCCCCTATTATAAGCCAAAAGCGTATCGGCTTTCAAATCATTTTGCAAAAGGGCAACGGGAGAAAAATCGCCACTCCGAGGAGGGATTGCCTTCTGTTTTAATAAAAGAGTCTTCCCTGCTCCACGTCCATCAGACGGAAAGCACGGTGAATCTCATTGAGCACCCGCTTTTTGTCGGTGCTCCAAAGGGGGGCTAGAAGGTTTTTCCGGGCACCGTCCCCGGTGAGCCGATGGATGACCGTCTCCCGGGGGAGGCTTTCCACGCACCGGGCAAGCACCCGGATGTACTCCGCCGGCTCATAGACCGGGACCCGCCCCGCGCGCCACTCCTCGGCCAGGTCGGTGCCGTCCAGAATGTGGAGCATATGGAGCTTGACGCCGTCCGCTTCGGAATGTCCGATGTACCGGGAGGTTTCCGCCATCATCTCCGGCGTCTCTCCGGGAAGCCCCAGAATCTGATGCACCACCACGGTAATGCCCCGGGCCCGGAGCGCCCGCACCGCGCGGTCAAAGGCCGAAAGCTCATAGCCGCGGCGGATATACTCTGCCGTCCGGGGATGGATGGTCTGCAGCCCCAGCTCCACCCAGACGGGCTTCTCCTCATTGAGCGCTCCCAAAAGCGCCAGCACGTCCTCCCCCAGGCAGTCCGGGCGGGTGGCAACGGAAAGTGCCACAACGTCAGAAGGCGCCATGGCGGCGTGAAACAGCGGCTCCAGATAGGAAACCGGGGCGTAGGTATTGGTGAAGGACTGAAAGTAGGCAATATATTTTCCGGGTTTTTTGAGCTTCGCGGCGACCCTCGCTTTCGCCTCCTCCAGCTGCTCCGCCACGCTGCCACGCGCTGCAAAGGCTCCCGCCCCGTCACAGAAGATGCAGCCTCTCCCCTCCCCCTCCCGGTTGGGGCAGCCGCACCCGGAGGAAAGCGCGAGCTTATACACCTTGGTGCCGTATTGGGCTTTGAGGACGTCGCTGAGGGTATTTAAGTACACCGTGCTTCTCCTTTCTTTCTCTCCCTGTCAGACCCCTGTGAGGTCGAAGGCCGGGGTGTATTCCTCCCCGGCACTGCTTCTTTCCTGCGTATAGCCCTCGGTAAGCCCCCGCTCCACCGCGTAATTGACGGCGCGGCGGTACTCAAAGGTGGAAAGCCGCCGGGAAAGAGGCTTCATCTCCTTGGCCTTATAAAAAGGCGTGTACTGGCTCATCAGGCTGAGAAGAAACCCCTTCTCGGGGAGCTCCTCCGCCATAAAATTAATGACAGCACGGGTATCCTCCCAAGCGCCCGGGAGCACCAAATGCCGCAGGATGACGCCTTTTTGGAGAAGGCCATCCTCCCCGAAGCGGGGCGCGCCCGCCGCCCGGCACATGAATTTTGCCGCTTGGGATGCGACCTCAAAATAATCGGGGGCCGCCGAATACCGCGCGGAAAGCTCCGGGGAACGGTATTTTAGGTCAGTGAGCCAGATATCCACATAGGGGGAAAGCGCACGGAGGGCTCCCTCCGTCTCATACCCGCCGGTGTTATAGACGATGGGAATGGTAAGTTCCGGCTTTGCCGCGTCCAGCGCCTCCAGGACCCACGGATAATAGTGTCCTGCCGTCACAAGGTTCAGGTTGTGGGCTCCTAAGGCCTGAAGCTCCAGAAAGATTTCTGCAAGGCGCCCGGTGGATATTTCCTTTCCGAAATTCCCAAGGCTCACATCATGGTTCTGGCAGTAGCAGCAGCGGAGCGCGCAGCCGGAAAAGAACACCGTTCCGGAGCCCCTTTCCCCGGAAATACAGGGTTCCTCCCCAAAGTGGAGGGCAGCTCGCGCCACCTTGACCCGGCTGCCTCCCCCACAAAATCCGAGTTCTTCGGTGCGGTTTTTTCCGCAGCGGCGGGGGCATAGGGTGCAGTGCGTCGGGATTTCCATAGCGGTTCCTCTCCTTTTATGGGTAATAAGGGTATTATAGCATATTTTTGAGGGCCGGGAACGACAAGGTTCGGGAGAAAAGCTGCCCTACAAAAGGTTTGACATTCCCGCGTTTCTCGCCTATACTATTCTTCCGTAGGAGGTCATCGGATGGAACCTGTAACTGCAACGGAGCGTTCCCGTTATCTTCTCTGCGAACGTAAAAGCGTCTTTCTTCTTCTCATGGCGGTTTCCGGCATGATGGGCGCCTATACCTTCACCCTGCGCGGCGGCGCTTTCTGCAACGCCCAGACCGCCAACATCGTCATCATGTCCATTGCATTTGGGCAGGGGCGCTGGAAGGATGGGCTCTATTTTCTCATCCCCATCACCGCCTATTTTCTCGGCTCCTTTATCTCGGAAATTCTCCCCTCCCCCGTAAAGCGGCTCGGCTTTCTCCGCTGGGATACCTATCTCATCGGGATCGAGATGCTGACACTCTTTGGCATCGGCTTTCTGCCGCTTACCGTTCCCCACCAGATTGTGCAGGTGCTGGTCAATTTCATCGCCTCCATGCAGTATAACACCTTCCGGCAGGCGGAGGGTATTCCTATGGCGACCACCTTCTGCACCAACCACGTCCGCCAGCTGGGCATCGCCGTCGCCAAGGCGTTCCATAAGAAGGATAAAGCCGCTCTGGAACGCGGCTGCACCCACCTCAAGATGCTCATTTCCTTCTTCCTCGGCGGGGTGGTGCTGAGCTTTGCCGGAAAGTTTCTTCTGGAAAAAGCCATCTGGCTCGCCCTCATCCCCCTCGGCATCATCTTTGCCGCGCTGGTCCACGCCGACCTCACGGTGGAGCACGGAGAGCTGGACCGGAAGCCCTGCGGACACTGAGCCCCGGCTCCCCGCCCTCTTGCCTCTTTCCGAATGATAATAATAAACTGCCCGTCCGCCGCGGAGCCTTTCCCCGCGGTAACAGGCAGTTTTTTGTTTCGGTTCTTGGGGGCTTTCCGGCTGCGTGGTCCGCTTGCCGTTCCCCACTTATCAACGAAATACTATCATTTGTGTTTTCCGCTCAATCAGCGTCTTGCTGCCGAAATACAGGGTGAAAAAGCAGGAGCAGGTCACCGCCGTGCAGATCGCGATCATAATTGCGATCTGATAAAGAATGGCGGTGGTAGGAAGCGTGCCCGATAAGATTTGACCCGTCATCATTCCGGGCAGCGCCACAATACCCATGCCGAGCATGGTATTGAGGGTCGGTAGGATGGCCGTTTCCAGCGCCTGCTTGACAAAGGGCAACAGGATCCGGTCCGCCGACACGCCCGCGCAGGTCAGGGCCTCTATTTTGGCGTGCTGGGCGTCCAACGATTCCGTGAATGTTTTAAGACCCAAGGATACGCCCGTCATGGTGTTTCCCATCACCATTCCCGAAATTGGGATAACATACTGGGGCGTAAAGGCGCCGGAGCCCACCACCACAAAGATAAAATAGAAAACAATAAAGAGCCCGGAGATGGTAATGGAGGCGCCGACGATCAGCTTGAACCGCGTCTGCAGGAATGGGTATTTACTCAGCACCCGATAAATGGTGAAGGCCAACATAGACAATAAATAAAGCCCCGTGAAAACGGGATGGGGGTTTTCAAAAATATAAGATAAGATAAGGCCGGCCAGCACCAGCTGCACCGTCATCTTTATGCTCGCCGTCAGCAGCAAACGGGACTTGTCGATTCGGCACTTCTTCATAATCGCCAAAATAACAATCAGAAGAAGATAAATGCAAAGGAACTGCCAGATCTGCAGTTCAATGATCTGATTCATCCGAAGGTCCTCCCATATCAATGACGGCGTCTGCATATCGGTCGACCAGCTGCCTGCTGTGACAGACGCAAACCACCGTTAATTTCTGCCGCCTGCTGTAATCCTTGAGATTTTTCATCAGCAGATCCGCCGTTTTTTCATCTAGCGCCGCGGTGGGCTCGTCCAAAAGCAGGGCGTCGGCCGCCAGCGACAAAAAGATGGCCAAAAAGACCCGCTGCCTTTCGCCGCCGGACATCGTTTCGCAGGAGGCATTCACATCGGTGTCCATACAGCAGATGGAGAGATATTTTCGGATTTCCTCCTCGGTTAAAAGCTCCTGTTCCCGGTTTTCGTAGTAGAAACGGAAATTATCCGCCACCGTTCCATTCTCCAGATAAACATTTTGCGGGACCAGAAGGACCTGCCTGCGGTAGGACAGAATATCATAATCGGACAGGGGACGCTCCTGAAAAAAGACGGTATTTTCCCGCGTTGCTATGCTTCTGTTCAGCATTTTTAAGTAGCTGCTTTTTCCGCAGCCGCTTTTTCCCGTAATGAAGGTGAACGAGTTCTCTTTAATGGTGATTTCCGGATAATGGATCTTATCCAAATAGGTCAGGTCCCCCGTGGTGTAAAATTGGCTCATGACAGCTCCCTTTTCGAGGTCCTTCCCTTTTTCCGGCGTCGGTTTGAGGGAAGGACCGTTTTCTATTCTTTTTGGACGGCGGTCTCCTCGGCGGCGGGCGCTCTTTTCTCCTCATCGAAAATCGAAAAGTGCAGAATCCCCTGTTCGTGCAGAAAACGGAGGAAGGAAAGGGTCAGGGGGACCCCCAGCAGCCCCAGAATCCCGAAGAAGCGGAGACCGACCAGCATCCCCGCGAAGGTGACCACCGGGTGGAGATGAATCTGCTTTCCCACAAGGCGGGGCTCCAGCATATTGCGGATGAGGGTGATAACGCCATAGAGGATAAGAAGTCCCACGCCCTGCCGAATCTGTCCGTTGACAAAGGAAATAACCGCCCACGGGATGAGGATGGTCCCGGTCCCGAGCACCGGGAGGATATCCAAGATTGCGATGAAAAAGGCGATGAAGACGGCACTTGGCACCCGGAGGATGCTAAGCCCCAGCCAAAGCTCCAAAAAGGTGATGAAAAGGATGGCCGCATAGGAGAGGAGACAGCGCGGCAGGGTCTTTCCAAAGAAGGCGCCGCCCTCCCGCAGCACCCGCTTGAGGCCCGCCGGCAGGAGGCGGTACAGAAACCGCCTGATGGTATCAAAGTCGATGACGATAAAGATGCAGGCGATAAGGGTGATAATGAGCCGCATAAGGACAAACGGTACCCCGGTGAGAAACTTTCCGAGGGCGGAAATGAGCCCGCCGCAGACCCCGACGATGCCTTCGTTAAGAATCTGGAACATCCCGTCGATACTGCTGCCGAGCGTCATGCCGATGACCGGGTCAATGAGCGCCGCGATGGACTCGATGCGCTCCAGAAAGCGCTTGAGGAACGGGAAAACCCCGTTCTTCAGAAATTCCGGCAGCATGGTCAGCCCCTTTTGCAGCCAGGACAGGAGCGCCGCACCGAGAAGGGTGACGATCCCCGAAACCACAAGGGTGAAGAGGATGATGACCAGAACGCCGACAATGCCGCGCGGCAGGCGGGTCTTTTGGGAAAGCCAGGTAATGGGCCGGTTGAGGAGCCACGCGACAAAAAAGGCGATGACAAAGGGCATCAGCACCGGCAAAAGATATTTGACGGAAAGAAACACCGTCGCGAGGATGAGCACCCAGTACAGAATGTGTATGACCGCGTTCTTCTGGCGTTCCAATTTCTCCTCCCGGAGAGCCTGCTTTTCCAACATTGATACCATCCTTTTGGCTAAAAAGCCCGCTTTTCTTCTATTATAGAATAATCTCCGCAAAAGCACAAATGCAAGAGCGCCGCTCCATAATTTACAGTTATTTTACAGCGTCATGAAAAAGGCCCGGCCGGGGGACGAACCGCTCCGGTCGGGTCTTGATTTTCAGTTTAAGCGTTCTCCGCCAGATATTCCTCGGCGTAATGAGTCGCCACCGCGCCGTCCGCGACGGCGGTCACAACCTGTCTCATCACCTTGGTGCGGACATCCCCCACCGCGAAAACACCGGGAAGATTGGTGCGGGTGGATTCATCCGCCGCGATGTACCCCGCGGGGTCCAGCGTCAGCTGCCCCTCCAGGAGCTCGGTGGCGGGCTTTCGGCCGATGCTGACAAATACGCCGTCCACCGGGACCACGCTCTGCTCGCCGGTCTTGACGTTCTTAACACGGACGCCGGTGAGCCGCTGCTCGTGGAGCAGCTCCTCCACGGTGGAGTTCCAGATAAACTCCACGTTCTCCGCCTGCATCAGCGGCTCGTGGTAGATCTTGGTGGCGCGGAGGGAATCTCTCCGGTGCACCACATAGACCTTCCTGCAGACGCGGGACAGAAGCAGGGCGTCCGCCGCCGCGGAATTGCCGCCCCCGACCACCATGACGGTCTTGCCCTTATAGTACATCCCGTCACAGGCGGCGCAGTAATTGACGCCGCGGCCGATAAGCTCCGCTTCCTTGGCAATTCCCAGCTCCCGGGGACTGGCACCGGTCGCGATGACCACCGTTTTTCCAAGGAAGGTACCTTCACTGGACTCCACCTTTTTTATTTTTCCGGAAAGCTCCAGCGCGGTGACCTCGGCCAGCTCGGTTTTGGCGCCGAAGCGCTCGGCGCCCGCCTGCATCTTTTCGCCCAGGGTAAAGCCGTCTATCCCTTCCTCAAAGCCGGGATAGTTATCGATCTGCGTGGTAAGCGCCATCTGTCCGCCCGCGGAGAGCTTCTCCAGAAGAAGGGTATCCAGTCCGGCTCTCGCCGCATAGAGCGCCGCCGTATAGCCGCCGGGGCCTCCTCCGACAATGATCATATCATAAATGTGCTCCATAGAAGCCTCCTTATCGGCCTAGGGTCTCCTCGATGAAGGCCTCCACCTTCGCCTTGGAATCGGGTGCGACGAGAGAGCCGATGGCTTTGCCGTTCTGATAAATGACGAAGGTCGGGATGACCTCGATCTTCTCCTCCTCCGCGAGGGTGCCATGGTCGTCAATATTGACCTGGCCCACCGTGAGACGGTCCGCAAACTGCTCGGCGATCTTTCCCATGGAAGGTCCGATGCGTCGGCAGTAAACGCACCAGGGCGCCCAGAATTCTACCATAACAGGGCGGTCTCCCTCCTTGACGTGCTGCTTAAAAAGTTCGGGGTTCATTTCGATGATGGCCATAGCGCGGCTCCTTTCTTACGTTGTTTCGGCTTAACATTCGGCGATACCGCCGAGGTCGGTGACATGGGTGTAGCCCATTTTCCGCAGCACCTGCGCCGCATAGCAGCTCCGCGCGCCGCTCTGGCAGCAGAGGAAGATCGGGGTGTCCCGCTTCGGGATCAGCACTTCGATCTCCTCAATGCGCTGTACCGGAAGGTTTTGACTCTCGGGAAGACTCCCGCACTCAAATTCCTCCTCGGTGCGGACATCCAGCAGGATGGCTCCGGGCGTTTCATGGAAGGGGCGGAGCGCCTTTTCGGGATCCCGTCCCCATAAATTCAGGATGGACATAGCTCCTCCTTATTTTAAGAGCGCCTCGATCTGGGCGCGGGGACGGACGCCGGTCGCCTGATTGGCGATCTTGCCGTCCTTCACCACAACGAGGGTGGGGATACTCATAACGTGAAACGCCGCGGCAAGCTCCTGCTGCTCATCCACATTGACCTTTCCGACCTTAATGTCGGTGCGATCCGCTGCGATTTCATCAATGGTGGGGCTGACCATACGGCAGGGGCCGCACCAGCTTGCCCAGAAGTCGATCAGAACGGGCTTGGTGCTCTCCAGCACCTCGGACTTAAAGTTATCTTTGGTAATCGTAATAATAGACATTGTATGATCCTCCTTGCATGAACTTTCTTTGTTGTCTCTATTATCCCCTTTTCGGGCGTTCCTTTCCGTGACCTAGTCACAAAATCAGGATCTCGCGAGACCGTCCACGCTCAGCACCAC
Source organism: Angelakisella sp. (assembly GCA_020025195.1). Lineage (GTDB taxonomy): Bacteria > Bacillota > Clostridia > Oscillospirales > Ruminococcaceae > Angelakisella. The sequence goes on along the minus strand of JAHHSN010000007.1, from coordinate 28,288 downwards.
GCCGGTGATATAGGACGCCTCATCGGAGGCAAGAAAGACAAAGGCATTCGCGATGTCCTCCGGCTGCCCCAGACGACGGAGCGGAATCTGCCGGATCATCGGCTCGATGACCTCCTTCGGGACCTTCTTCATCATATCGGTCTCGGTGATGCCGGGCGCGACCGCGTTGACGCGGATGCCCTTGGGGCCCAGCTCCCGCGCGAGGGAAAGGGTCATGCCGTTGACGGCGAACTTGGAGACGGGATAGGCGACGCCGCTCGGCTGCCCATAGAGGGAGACCATCGACGAGGTATTGAGGATGACGCCGGAGCCCTGCTCTGCCATATAGTCAGCGGCCACACGGGAGGCGCTGTAAACGCCCTTGAGGTTGAGGGAAATGACCCGGTCAAAGGTCTCCTCGGTGTAGTCCTCAAAGGGAGTGCTTTCTGAAATACCGGCGTTATTGACAAGGATGTCGATTCGGCCATAGCGATTCTTCACACCCTCAAACGCTTCCTTCACCGATTCCAGACTGGAGAGGTTGGGGCTGATGCCCTCCACTGAAACACCCGGAAACTCCTCCCGGATGGTCTTAGCCGCCTGCTCGGCGTTCTCTGCGGTGCTCGCGGTCAGGATAACCTTGGCACCCTCTCTTAAAAAAGCTTCTACGGTCGCGCGGCCGATCCCGCGGCTTCCTCCCGTTACGATGGCAACTTTATCTTTTAGTCTCATAATAAAACCTCCTAACAATAAACAGTAATCATTCCTACATTTAGATTTTATCATCCATTTCTTCCCCCTTCCGTGACAAAGTCACTCAAGGGCTTACTACTAGTTTCGCCGCGGGGACTTCCGCTATGCGGAAAGACTTTTCATTATAACAGGATAAAAAACAGCGGCCTTTCGGCCGCCGCTTTTATCGGATTGGAGGTCAGGTACCCCGTGGGCCGGGGCAAAACCTCGCTGTTTTTAATTATTTGAGCAGTTTCTTGAACTCATCAGCTACAAACTGAACCTTGGGCCCAATGATAACCTGCACGCTGTTCTTACCGGGACGGATGACGCCGGCGCAGCCGGAGGATTTGATCTTCTTCTCATCAACGAGCAGACGATCCTTGACCTCGAGGCGCAGACGGGTGATGCAGTTATCAACAGAATCTACGTTCTCTTTGCCGCCCAGGCCTTCGAGAATGACCTCAGCCATCGCGGTGTAGTCGTTGTTGGCGAGCTCGATCTTCAGCTCATCCTCTTCGTCATCCTCACGACCGGGGGTCTTGAGGTTGAACTTCTTGATGGCGAACAGGAAGACCAGATAGAAGATCACGAAGGCAGCGATGCCGAGCGGGATCAGCAGCAGGGTCTTGTTCGCGGCAGGCAGGAAGGAAGAGAAGATGGCGTCGGTAAGACCGGCAGAGAAACAGAAGCCCGCACGGAAGCCGATCGCAGCAGAGACTGCAACAAAGATACCATAAAGCAGAGCATAAACAACATAGAGGGGGAACGCGAGGAACATGAACGCGAACTCGAACGGCTCGGTAACGCCGCAGAGGAACGCGCAGAGAGCCGCCGCACCAACGATACCGATGGTGGCTTTTCTCTTCTTGGTCTTAGCGGTCTGGATCATAGCGAGCGCAGCGCCGGGGATACCGAACATCATGCAGGGGAAGAAGCCCGCCATGTACATACCAACGGACCAGTCGATCGGGTTGTTGTGGAACATATCGCCCTGAACGAGGCCGCCCCAGTAAGCCTGCAGGTCGCCCATGCCGATGGTATCAAACCAGAAGACGTTGTTAAGGGCATGATGCAGACCGGTGGGAATGAGCAGACGGTTGAGGAATGCATAGATACCGGCACCGACAGCGCCGAGGCTCTTGATGCCATTGCCGAGCGCTACGAGGCCGCCGAAGACCAGAGGCCAGATGAACAGCAGGACGACAGAAGCAATGATGGAAACGAGGCCGGTGACGATGGCAACGGAGCGTTTGCCGCTGAAGAATGCCAAAACGTCAGGCAGCTTGGTGTTCTTGAACTTGTTGTAGCACATCGCGCCGATGATACCGCAGATGATACCGATGAAGGGGTTGGCGATCTTGGAGAACGCAACCTCATTGGTCTCAGAAGCGATCATGCGGGGGGCAACGAGGGAAACAACGCCGGGGTTCAGCAGGGTGGTGATCATCAGCCAGGAAACCAGGCTGGCAAGACCCGCCGTGCCGTCCGAATCATCAGCCAGGCCAACGCCTACGCCGATGGCGAACAGGAGAGCCATGTTATCGATCAAAGCACCGCCGGCTTTGATCAGGAATACACCGAGTACATAGAGAAAACCTTCAGTAGGTTTGCCGGGAACGCCCATGAACGCGGGAGCACAAGCATAACCGATACCCATCAGAATACCACAGATAGGCAGGCATGCTACGGGCAGCATTAACGCTTTGCCCAGTTTCTGCAAGTGTTTCATAGTATGTTATCCTCCTCACAACTACTTTATGCAAGAGCCATCGGCCCACAATGGCTCGGTTTGCCGTAATGAATATAAATCAGAGATTCTCTTTGAGGAAAGCTTCCAGAGCCGCGGCCGCGCTCTCCTCGTCCTCACCCTCACAGGTGATGGTCAGCTCATTGCCCTTCTTGGCGGCAAGACGCATGACGCCCATGATGCGCTTGGCGTCAACGGTCTGGTCATTGGCGGTGACCTTGACGCTGCACTTCATACCGGAAGCAACCTTGACGAGCTGACCCGCGGGGCGGGCATGAAGGCCCAGCTCATCGGTGATGATATACTTAAACTCCTTCATTGGGAACTACCTCACTTTCGCAAACTTTCTTTCTTAATTCCAGGATGCGCCCGGGCGAGACGGAAAGCTCGTCGTAGCCCATCCGGATAAACTCCTCTGTCAGGGTGCTGTCCGCACCGAGCTCGCCGCAGATGCCGACCCAGATGCCGGCCTTGTGCGCGTTCTTCGCAATGAGCTCCAGAAGCGCCAGCACGGCGGGATGGTGGGAATCATAGAAGCGGTCAAGCTTCGCGTTCTGACGGTCGATGGCGAGGGTGTACTGGGTCAGGTCGTTGGTGCCGACGCTGAAGAAGTCCACCTCCTGCGCAAGCTCCTCGCTCATCAGGGCCGCGGCGGGAGTCTCGATCATGATGCCGAGCTCGCATTCGCCGTAGGGAATGCCCTCCGCCGCAAGCTCCTCCCGGATGGTCTTGCAGAACTCTTTGATCTGCTTAACCTCCCAAAGGGAGATGATCATCGGGAACATGACGCACACCTTGCCGTAGGCCGCCGCGCGGTAGATGGCACGCATCTGGGGGCGGAAGATTTCTTCGTTCTCCAGACAGATGCGGATGCCGCGGTAGCCGAGCGCCGGATTGTCCTCCGGCTCAAGGCCGAAATAATCCACCTTTTTGTCGGCGCCGATATCGAGGGTGCGGATGACAACCTGCCGGCCCTCCATCCCCTCCACAACCTTGCGGTAGGCGGTAAACAGCTCCTCCTCCGTCGGGAAGGTCTCCCGGCCGAGATAGAGGAACTCGCTCCGCAGAAGGCCGATGCCCTCCGCGTCGCCCGCCAGAGCGGTCTTTACATCCTCGGGGTTGCCGATATTGGCATAGAGCTTCATTTTTCTTCCGGTCCTGGTGACCGACTCCCGTCCCCGGTATTCTTCCAGCTGACGGCGGTACGCCTCGGCCGTCTTCTGCTTCGCCTGAAGCGCCTGCATCGTCTCCTCGTCGGGATCAATATAATAGATGCCGTCGAAGCCATCCACGATCATCATCTTGCCGTCGATGTCCTCATCCAGGGAAATCTGGGTCTGGACCAGCGACGGGATGTTCATGATGCGCGCCAGAATAGCGGTGTGGCTGTTGGAAGAACCCTGACGGGTCACAAAGGCAAGGATCTTATCCTTGGGGAGCTGCACCGTTTCGCTGGGGGTGAGATCCTCGGCAACCAGAATGCCGGGCTCCTCCATCACGGTGCCGCTCTGATCGCCGCAGAGGATGGTCACGATCCGGGAGGATACGTCCCTTACATCCACGGCGCGGGCTTTCATGTATTCATCGTCCATCGCGGCGAAGGCCGCGCTGAAGGTGTCGCCGCTTTCCTTCGCGGCTTCGGCGGCGCTTGCTCCGCCCTTTATCATCGCCTCTACACTTTCGAGGTAATCGAGATCGTCCAGCATCATCATCTGAACGTCGATGATCATGGCCTGCTCTTCTCCAAGCTCTTCCTTGGTTTTTAGGAAAAGCGCCTCCAACTGCTGACGCGCCGTTTCCAGCGCCTCATTGAACTTGCCCTGCTCCACTGCGGGATCCCCGCAGGAGGTAGGCAGCTCGCTTCTCTGCTTGCGATAAACATAAGCACGGCCGATTGCGATACCGGAATAGGCCGGACGGCCGGTTCCTTTCAGCATGGTTTTTGCCCCTTTCTCTAAAAAGTGATGTCGTGTTCTTCCCTGCTTATTTCACAAGGCCGATCACTTTTTCCCCGGGAGCTACGGTCTTGCCCACATAGGTATTGACCTCGCTGTAATCGCCGGAATTGCAGATGACCATGGGGGTGATGATATCATACCCCTCGGCGGCGATGGCTTCGCGGTCAAACTCGATGAGGAGCTGGCCCTTGGTGACGTGGTCGCCGTTCTTCGCGTGGACGGTGAAATGCTTCCCTTCCAGCTTGATGGTCTCAAGGCCCACATGAATGAGAATCTCGGCGCCGTTATCGGCGGTAAGGCTTACCGCGTGGCCGGTCTCGAACATGAGATCCACCGTGGCGTCACAGGGAGCCTTGATCTCATTCGCCGCAGGGCGGATCGCGATGCCCTTGCCGAGGATCTCCTCGCCGAAGGTCGGGTCGCTGACCTCTTTGACTTCTACCGCCTCGCCCGCGACCGGCGCGCCGATCTCAAGCTCGGAGCTGCCAAGCAGTTTCTTGAAAAATCCCATTTAAGATTTACCCTCTTTCTTTGCGTAGTTGGCATTGATACGGCGGATGTGAACCGCCAGATAAGCTTTTGTTTCATCGGAGACCGTATGCCGGCACTGTTTTTCGAGGTATTCCGCCACCAGCTCGGCACAGCGGTACTCTTGGGGGTTATAGTCCCGGATGACCCGTACAAATTCCGGTTCCTGCCGTTCCTCCTCATCGCCGCTGAACACGCGGAGCACGAGGAATTTGAGGTGCACCGTCAGTTCGTCGAAGTAAGGAGAATCCTCCATCAAGGTGATGTCCTGACTCTGCCGGAGGATTTCCAGAATCTCATGCAGAGAGTGGGTCATCCGTACCGTTTCGCTGAGAGAAGCGTCCGATTCCGCATTGACGATGTGGAGGGCGATGCTTGCCGCCTCATCCTTTGCGAACTCGACTCCCATCTCTTTTTCTATGAGGGCGATCGCGTATTCACCGACTGCGTACTCCCTCGGGTAAAACGTTTTAACCTCGGTGAGCAGCGCATTTTGAAAGACGATGCCCTGCTTCATCCGGCTGATCGCGAAGCTCACATGGTCGGTCAGCGTAAGATACAGGCTGGGGTTCAGCTTTTTTCCCAAGACCTCCGTCGCATAGGCGATGATCCGGTTGCAAAGCTCGATCTGCTCCTCACTCAGGCTGGAATAAAGATCCTTGAGCCGGTCGGTATCACTTTGCGTCGCCATGTGGAAGATCTTTTCCACCCGGTCCTCCTGAAGCTCCATCCCGGGGCGGGATCCGAACCCAAGGCCTTTCCCCATCGCCACCGATTCCCTGCCGGAATCGTCGATGCAGCTTACGACATTGTTGTTGATGACCTTCTGAATTTTCATGCTTCGCCTCCCTTTCATTTGTCATTCTTTTTTCTGCAAACAAAAAAACCAAATTCTGCAAGGCAAACGCCTCACAAAATTTGGTTTTGCCTGCCGAACAGTAACAACCCAAATCAAGGGAACTATCTTTTCTGTCCTAAGCATACCCTACTCGTTAACATCTTGTCAACATTTTGAAGGCGTTTTCTTCATTTTTCAGCTAAATTCACATAGGATTGATATTTTCCTTGTACAATGTTTACCATAAATCGGTGGAAAATCAATCTCTAATTTGTGGTTTTGCCTCTGCAAAATCAGGAACTCGGACACAATTTAGTCTTATTTATCTGCCGCAGCCAGCCCCTCAATGACGTCTTTCACGGCCCGCACGGTCTTCTGATCGGTGTAGGTGCGCTGATATTCATCCGCCATCGGCAGCCCCATCGGGACGCCTTCCCGGCGGTATTTCATGGGCCCGTCCACATTCCGTTTGCCGGAGCAGTGGAAATGACAGATGCCCTTTTCCGCCAGCAGCGGAATGTTCCCGGCGCCGACGCCGCTCCCCGCCAGAATGTGAATCCGGCCGGCGCTTCTCTGATGAAGCTCTCCCAGAAGCTCCGCGCCCAGCTCGGCGTTCGCCTTCTGTCCGGAGGAAAGAATGGTGTCAAAGCCAAGGTCGATGGCCTGCTCCAGCGCCGCAAAGGCGTCCCGGGTCAGGTCGAAGGCACGGTGCAGGGTCACCTTCATGGGACCGGCGGTCCTGATGCACTCCCGAAGGAAGGGCTCGTCCAGCTCGCCGTCGGGCGTCAGCGCACCGATGACCACGCCGTGGGCGCCCAGCTCCCGGCAGTCCGCAATCTCGCCGAGGAGCACCTTTTTCTCATCCTCGGTATAGCAGAAATCGCCGAATCTCGGACGAAGCAGCACATTGACCGGGATTTTGACCGCTTCCAGCACCGCCTTGGTGAACGCGTTGCTGGGGGAGGTCCCGCCAATAATGAGGTTTCCGCAGAATTCCAGACGATCCGCGCCGCCCGCCTCGGCATAACGCGCCGATTCCACCGAGTCAACGCAGACTTCCAGCAGATATTTCATACCGTCACACTCCAATCCTTGTTTTTTTCATAATATCCTATTTTTATCCTCTTTGCAAGCCGCTCCCCTATCCTTCGCGGGACTTTTCTCCCCGCCTGCCCCTTGCAACCTAAATTATTCCGTGTTATGATGGCGGCAGTAAAAGAATTCACGAAACGTTCCCCCTTGGAGAAATTTCGGATTGTGTATTCTTCACAAAAAATTTCATTATTTCACTCTCCCATCTCCTTGGGAGATTACTTAAAGGAGGCAAATATTATGCAAATCTTTAGAGAAAAGGACTACGAAGGCATGAGCCGCCGGGCAGCGTCCCTCATTGCCGCACAGATTATCCTCAAGCCCCACTGTGTTCTCGGTCTCGCGACCGGCTCCTCCCCCATCGGCGCCTATCGCCGTCTTGTGGAAGGATACCAAAACGGTGAGCTCGATTTTTCCGAGGTCCGCACCGTCAATCTGGACGAATATAAGGGCCTTGCCCCGGACAACGACCAGAGCTACCGCTATTTTATGCAGGATAATCTGTTCTCCAAAGTAAACATCCGTCCCGAAAACACCAACGTTCCCAACGGCCTCGCCTCCGACGATGCGGCGGAATGCGCCCGCTATGATGCGGTCATCCATTCGATGGGCGGCGTGGATCTTCAGCTGCTCGGCATCGGTCACAACGGCCACATCGGCTTCAATGAGCCCGCTTCCGAGTTCCCGAAGGACACCCACTGCGTCGCGCTCACCCAGAGCACCATCGACGCCAACTCCCGCCTCTTTGCCTCCCCCGAGCTCGTTCCCCACTACGCCTACACCATGGGAATCAAGTCCATCATGATGGCGCACAAGATTCTGCTCATCGCGAGCGGCAAGGACAAGGCGGAGATCGTTAAGAAGGCGTTCTTCGGTCCCGTGACCCCCGAGGTCCCCGCTTCCATCCTGCAGCTCCATCCCGACGTCGTGCTGGTGGCTGATGAGGCGGCGCTCTCTCTGGTCGAGCTTTGATCCCTCTATTATAAATGATAAGGCGGTGAATCCACTTTGCAGATAAAAAATGCTCTTATCTACGGCAGCGACTGTCGGTTTAAGCCCGGTACCCTCTCCTGGGAGGGCGAACGCCTGACCGCGGATTCCCAAAGCGGTGAGGTGCTGGACGCCGGAGGCTGCTATCTGATCCCCGGTCTGGTCGATCTTCATTTCCACGGCTGTATGTCCCACGATTTTTGCGAAGGGACGCCCGAAGCGACCCGCGCCATCGCGAAATATGAAGCCCGAAACGGTGTGACCTCCATCTGCCCCGCCACCATGACGCTCCCGATGGAAACGCTCTTAAAGGTTGCCGAAAACGCCGCGGCGTTTGCCGCCGAGGGCGAGGAAGGCTCTGCCCGGCTGGTGGGACTTCATCTGGAGGGGCCGTTCCTTTCCGAAAAGAAAAAGGGCGCCCAGAACGGCGCTTATCTCCACACCCCCGACGTCCGGATGTTCCGGGAGCTGAACCGCGCTTCCAACGGTCTTTGCAAGATCATCTCGGTGGCGCCGGAGCTTCCCGGCTCGGAGGAATTTATCCGGGAGACCCGCGATGAGGTGGTGCTTTCCCTCGGTCACTCCTCCGCGACCTATGAGGAGGCGCGGGCCGCCATCCAAAACGGGATGCACCACATCACCCATTTCTACAACGCCATGACCCCCTTTACCCACCGGGCGCCCGGTGTGGTCGGTGCGGTCTGGGAAAGCAGCGAAGCCAAGGCGGAGCTCATCTGCGACGGCGTTCACCTCCATCCCACCGTGGTACGGCTCACCTTCCGGTTCCTCGGGGATGACCGCATCATCTTCATCAGCGACAGCATGGAAGCCACCGGTATGTCGGACGGCAGCTATCAGCTGGGCGGGCAGCAGGTGAATGTAAAGGGCAAGTTTGCCACCCTCTCGGACGGCACCCTCGCCGGTTCCGCCACCAACCTCTTCGGCTGTCTGCGTACCGCCGTTCTGGAGATGGGCATCCCGCTGGAGAGCGCCGTCAAGTGCGCCACCCGGAACCCCGCAAAGGAGATCGGCATCTTTGAGGACTGCGGCAGTCTCGAAGTCGGCAAGCGTGCGGACTTCCTGCTTCTGGAGCCGGAAACCCTGGACCTCCGTGCGGTTTATATCGGCGGCAAAAAGGTCGATTGCTGAAAACGCGGTCCCCTTAAAACCCCAGTAAACAGAAAAAAGCAAAAGCGCCGGCGGCGCTTTTGCAGACGGCGTGACTTCGGTCACGCCGTTTTTTATGTTCCCCCGGGGCCTCTCTCCCCTGACGGGTGACAACGAAAAAAACGGCAGACGGAGAAGGCTCTCCGAGTGCCGGTCTTTTTTCTTACGGGGCCGGCAGTTCCGGACTGTCCGGCTCAGCGCTGGTTCCGTCACTGTAAAAATGAAGGGTGAAGTGAACCGACGGGTCGCCGGGCGACACAACGTCCAGGAAGAAGCCGCCGGGCTTTATGCGGTGCTCGATGCGGTCGATTTTGTAGTCCCTGTCGGGATACGTCTTTTCCAGATATTCGCCGGCCGCTTGCTTCACCCTAAAGTAGCCGAAGGGATAGCCGGTCAACTCGTTGGTCAGATAAATGAGGCCCCACAGCAGCACACAGGCCAGAACAATGGCCAGAATTTTACGTTTTTTCATCTTGTTTCTCCTTTTTGAACCCGAAGTGGAACAATCCAGCGATCGTTATGCCCGCCTCTGCCAACAATATGGCGAAGGCGGCAGTCAGCAGAAAGGCGAACCAGCTTGCCGACATTCCCTCCTGCATCAGCAGAACAAGGAAGGTCAGCGCGTGAACGGCCAGCAGCATCAACGGCGTCTGCCACAGCGCCTTCCACCGAAACGCGGCATAGGATGCCGCGCCCGCCAGCGGCAGCAGGAAAACGGCGCCCAGCCCGCCGGGGATTTGCAGCTCTCCTTCCAGCGACGTCAGATGGATATAATCGACGCCAAAGAAAAGGCCCAGAAATAGCGCCGTCAGCAGCAGCGCCCTCAGCCGGCGGCGCACCTGCCCCAGCACCGGCGGGGGCGTCTGTGGGACGGGGGGCGCTTCGTTCAGCAGCGCACGGCAGCGGGGACAGACAGCGGTGTGTTCCTCCACCAGACGGCAGCTGTCCGGGCTGGCCGCACCGTCCCGCACCAGCGGAATGAGGTCCATACAGACCTCACAGGAAATCTCATCCATTTGTGTGCTCCTCCTTTTTCAGTGTCTCCCGGAGCCTTGTCCGGGCGCGGAAATCAATGACGCGGGCGGAGTTTTCCGTCACGCCGACTTTTTGGCCGATCTCCCGGAACGAGAGGCCGAGGAGCCGGAGCTGCACGATGGTCCGCGTCCGCTCCGGTTCCCGTGCCAGCAGTTCCTGCACCCGCCGCGCGGTCTCCCGGCAGCAGACGACCTCCTCCGGCGAAGGGCCTGCGGGCAAAAGCTCCTCATCCAATGGGACAGCGGGCTGGCGGTGCTTCTGCAAATAGTGGTACCAGCGATGGCAGGCCACGGAAAACAGCCAGGTCTTTTCGTCGGCGTCCCCCCGGAACCGATGCAGGGACTTCACCGCCTCAAAAAACGTATCGGCGGTCAGCTCTTCCGAAAGGTCTGCATCGTGGCAGAGGGAGAACAGATAGGCAAACACCTCGCGCTGATAGCGGGAAAAAAGCTCATTCAGTAATTTTTCCATTGGCGCCCTCCCTCTTTTTAAGTGTTTCTGCCCTATTAGTCCCGCCTAAGGCCGTTTTGTTACAGAAAAAGATGAAAAATGCGGCAGAGAAAAGCACAAAATCGCCTTTTCCCCTGTTAACGGCGCTTTTTCTCATCTTAAACACCCGGCCTTCCGTCTTTGGAGCGCCCCCTCCGGCGGCGATTCGCTCTTCCCCTTGGCAGAATGAACAAAGCAGCACCAAGGTTTTCCCTGATGCTGCTTATTTTAAGTTCGTCTGTCCCGCCGCAGAGACGCCGCTAATCGTAATTTGGCGGACTGCTGTTTCAGGCGCCTCCGTCTAGCCGGCAGAGTCTTTTGCGCGGTCATTTCAATTCTTCCTGATAGCAGGCACGTTCCCCACCGATAAACTTGGGACGGGTACGGGCGGCCAGGATAGGGGCCTGCCCAATGTGATTCTGAGAAAGACGGAGCGGGACCGCCACTTCCTTAAGGTGCATCCCAATGAGCGTTCCGCCGATATCCAGCCCGGCATGGGCCTTAATATGCTCCACCGCCACCGGGTGAGCAAAATTCCGCCACGCGACGGTGGCAAAGGAGCCGCCCGCCTTGGGCTGCGGCAGGACATTGACCGGCTCATAGCCGAAGCGCCGTGCCGTTTCCTCCTCCACGATGAGCGCCCGGTTGAGGTGCTCGCAGCACTGTGCCGCGAGGAGAATGCCCTGCTCCCGAAGGACGGGATAAATACCGGAAAAGGCCGCCTCGGCCGCCTCCAGACTGGAATTTTTCCCAATGCGGCTGCCGACCATCTCGCTGGAAGAGCAGCCCACCACCAGAAGGTCGCCCGCCTTTAAGCCGGACGCCTCGATAAGCTCCCGAATGACCGCCTCGGCTTCTGCTTTTATTTGTTCCAAGATACTAGCCTCCAAACCCTTTTTGCATACCTTTATAGTTTACCGCAAACGGACGCTCGGCACAAGCCTCGTCTTCCCCTTTAGCGGGGATACCGCCGGGGGATGAGCCGTGCCTTTTCCAGTGCAAGAAAAACAAGCGGAAGGAGCACCAACTGAAGGAGGATGCCGGGAAGTCCGGTCACAAAGTGTGCCGTCACCCACGCCGCGAAGGAATATTCCCCCGCCGCGAAGATGAGTGCCTTGGCAAGCCCCGCCGCAATTCTCCCCGCCAGCATGGCGCCGAGAAGCGAGAGCAGGATGTCCACCACGGTCTTTCCGGTGCGGATCCATCGCATGAGAAGCCCGGCCACAAGGCCATAGACCGCAAGCTCGATAATCATGCCGGGGAGGTGAGCCGCGCCCGGCATCCCGGTGATGAGGCTGGAGAGTACGGGACCCAAAACGCCCGCGAGGAGCCCGAACGGCCAGCCGCAGACAAGTCCGCAGAGGAGCACCGGAAGGTGCATCGGAAGAAGGACACGTCCGGCATTGGCGACAGAATGGAGAGCAATGGGCAGTACCACCGCCAGCGCCGTGCAGATTGCCGTAATGGCGGTTTTTTTGATGGGAGAAATGTGATTCATAATCGGTTTACCTCATTTATAAAATACTTAGAACAGTCCTGCGGCGACCGCAAGAGCAAGGGACCCCCCCACGATCCAAAGCTCCCTCGGGGGATATGGCATGGGCGGGGGTGGAGTTCGGTTCTCCGCTCCGCGGTAGCCCCTTGCTTCCATAGCGACGGAAAGATCATCCGCACGCTTAAAAGAGACAAGAAAGATGGGCAGAAGGAGCGAAGCATAGCTTTTGACCCGAAGAAGAGGGTTTTTGCTCTGGAAGTCCGCACCGCGCGCCGTTTCCGCCAGCCGAAGCGTCTCGGCCTCCCGCTCCAAAGTTGGAATAAACCGAAGCGCGAGACTCACCGTGAGGGCGATCTCCTCCACCGGGAGGCAGAGGAACCGGAGCGGGGAAAGAAGTCTTGTGATTCCGCGGGTCAGCTCCACCGGGCGGGTCGTTTCGGTGAGGACGGCGCCCAGCACAAGGACGAACGCCACATGGATCACGACCTTTCCGCCCTGACGGATACCGGCCTCTGTGAGGGTAAAGACCCAAAAGCGAAGGAGCGGAGCCTCTTTCGAAAAGAAAAAGGCATTGAGCAGAAAGACAAAGAGGAAAAACTGCCAAAAACGGAGAAGGCTCCCCATGGCCCGCCGGGCAGGAATCCCCGACCAAAGAACCAGCCCCGCGAGAAGGAATGCTCCCGCCAGCATCTCCCCGGGGCCGTCGGTCAAAAGAAGGGCTGCGAGGAGAAGAAAGAAGGAAAGGAGCTTGGTGCGGGGGTCGAGGGACGCGACAGTGCTCTCTTTCAAGGGGTCTCACCCCCTTTGGGGAGGGTGAGAAGGGCAGAAAGCAGTTCCTCATAGCGGGTAACGCCATCCGGAAGAGGAAAGTTTTCCTCCCGCAGGCTTTGGGCAAGCTGGGCCGGGACGCTGGGCGTCAGCCCGAAGGCTTCCAGACGCTTTCGGTCGGAAAAGAGGACAGAGGGCGGCTCCAGTGCCCGGAGGGTCCCCTCCTCCAGAACAAGCACCTGTTCCGCAAGCTCCGCAACGCTGTCAGAATCATGTGAAACAAACACCACAGTGGTGCCTGTCCGGCGGAGGTTTCGGATGGCGGTAAAGATCCCCGCCCGTCCCCTCTCGTCCAGCCCCGCGAAGGGTTCATCCAGAAGAAGGAGGGAGGGCTCCGCCGCAATGACGCCGGCAAGGGCAAGCAGGCGCTTCTCTCCGCCCGAAAGGGCAAAGGGGGACTCCTCCCCCACCCGCTCATAGGAAAGCCCCACCGTTTCCATCGCCCGTTTCACCCGGGACAGGATTTCCTCCCGGGGCAGGCGGCGCATCCGCAGGGAAAACGCCGCGTCCCGCGCCGCCGTCCGTTCAAAGAGCTGTGTTTCCGGGTACTGAAAGAGGACTCCGATCTCCTGCCGGAGACGCTTTTTCGCTTGCGGGGAGGCGTAAATGTCCTCGCCGAAAAGGGAGACCGTTCCGCTCAGAGGGGCGGCAAAGCCCGCCAACACCCGAAGAAGGGTCGATTTCCCGGCGCCGGTCCTTCCCATGACAGCCAGGATCGACCCCTGAGGAAGGGAAAAGGAGACCTCCCGCAGGGCGGGCAGGCGGTCTTCCCCTCCGGGATAGCGGTAGCTTACCCGGTCAAATACTATCTGCATCGGAGCACCTCCGCGAGCTCCTCCCCGGTGAGAGGACACTCCGACAGCAAAACGCCCTGTTTTTTAAGATCATAATAAAGCCGGACGGGAACCGGCGCCGCGGCCCCTGCCTCCCGCAGGAGCGCAAGGTCGGTAAGTACCTCGCGGGGACTTCCCTCCGCAATGACAGCGCCCTCCTTCATGAGGAATACCCGGTCGGCTAAAACGGCCTCCTCAGTCCGGTGGGTCACCATAAGGACGGCCTTTCCCTCCGTGGCAAGCTCCCGCATCCTCAAAAGCATCTCCTGCCGCCCCACGGGGTCCAGCATGGTGGTCGCTTCGTCAAAGAGGAGAAGCTCCGGCTCCATGGCGAGAACGCCGGCAAGCGCCGCCTTCTGCTTTTCCCCGCCGGAAAGACTCTCCGGGGCGCGGTTCCGGAAGGCCTCCATGCCCACACTTTTGAGAGCCTTTTCCACCCGGCGGTCCACCTCCTCCCGCGGGAGACGGTAGTTTTCCGGGGCAAAAGCGACGTCCTCCCGCAGTTCCGTGGAAACAAACTGGTTTTCCGGGTTCTGAAAGACCATCCCGCATTGCCGGAGGATCTCATAGCGGTTCCCAGGCTCGGCGGGCATCCCCGCCACGGTGAGGTTCCCTTTCTGCAGAGGGAGGAGGGTGGAAAGCAGGCGGACAAGGGTGGTCTTGCCGCAGCCATTCGCTCCGAGGAGAGCCGCCAGCTCCCCTTTTTTAAGAGTCAGGCTCACATCCCTCAGCGTCTCTTCCCCACCCTCTCCGTCATAGGAGAAGGAAAGGTCACAGCCGTTAAGAAACTCCACCGTATCCCCCCCTTTCGTTCGCTACTCGGGTATCATCATACCATGGAATAGGGGCGGTGGCAAGAAAACGCCGAACTTTCTTGCCGTTCCCTATCCCCCATAAGAACGCCAATATCCGCGGAGAAAACCCCGCGGATATTGGCATTTCGGCCGAAAGGTTTTCCCCTTCGGCATTGTTTTTTCAGTTTTCCCTTAGTGCAGAATGGTCATGCCGCCGAAGCACTGCACCTCCACCGCAGGATTCCGGCGGAAAAACTCCAGAATGAGGGTGGAGACCTCCTCGCTCATTCTGCCAAGGACGGGGCACTCCGCATAGGCGGAATAGCCGCCCGCTCCGCTCGCCCGGTAACTGTTGAGGCAGAGAGAAAAGACGTCCGTGTCGCAGACCTCCCGCCCCTAAAAGGTGAGACGGGTGAGGCGCTCCCCTCGGAGTCATGCTGAAAGGCGTCAAGAGGAGAGCCCTGCAGCAGGTCTCCGCCGTCAATAATCAGGGTGTTACCGTCCTTCTTAAACCGGTTGGCACACTTAAAGAGCCCGGCATCCCGTTCCTCTGTACTTCGGTAATCCGTAGGAAAGAGATCGCCGTGAATGTCGGAGGTAAAATAAAGCCGCCGTGTTTTTTCTTCCTTCACGCTTATCCCCCCTTGTCAGCTTGGTCCGGGTCCTGTCGGAAATGGACTCAATGATAAGAACAAGGATGATGAGCCCCAGCAGAATGGCGCCGACCTCATTCCAGCGGTAAGCGCTCATGGCAAAGAGGAGCGGCGCGCAAAGCAGAAAGAGAGCTGCCGTCAGCTGCTCCCCGGAGGAACTTGCAGGTTAAGTTTTTTGTGTACAACGGAAGGGCGCCGAAGGAACCGGCGATATCAAAAGGGGGGTACAGGACGCCGGCAGGGTATGTTTCATACAATCGTAAGTCCTCTTTCCGGATTTTCTTTCATGGCGGCTAAATACATTTTTGCAGCGTCTGCAGGGCTTAGCCCAAACATATAGAACAAGTCAATGAGCAGAGAGATAAAATCCACTTCGGATTTATTGTTTCCCATCTGGTACAGACTCCTGACAGACGTTTTCAGAGTATGTTTACAGCAGTAAGGAACGCCGTGTTTTACAACATAGGAAAGATACGGTGCGCTGTCAAAATACAAGATGCTGTTTTCTGCATCTTCCAGCGACATCCGATAGAGGAAGGTGGAGAGATCTGTTTTTTGGTTCTTCAAAAACTGGAAATACTGCTGTACAATATACTGGAAACTCAAACAAGCGGCATATCCATCAATGAATAAAAAATCCGCTATTGAATTCTGTCCCGAAGCGTACTGCAGTCTTTCGATTGCGAAATCACGTTCATTATTTTGCAGCTGATTTAACGGAATATGTATTTTAGCCGACAAATCAGAGAAAATTTCGATATTTATTCCAATCTGTTTATATCCGATGGTCGGATTATTTTGAAAAACAACAGAATTACTGCTGAAGATATATTTTTTAAATTGATTGGGAGAAATGCTCGTGAATGCCGCCGCCAAATTGTCCAGCCTCATAAAAGGCTGCCGTGTACGATTCGCGGCGGTGTTCATAATGTAAATATTACATAGCGGGACCTGATTTCCCTCTGCATCGTCCATGGGATAGAATATTTCTCGTCTGCAAAATTCATTGATCAGTGTCTTGAAAGAATTACCTTTTTGATAAAGCGTATCAATTTCCGATCGTTGCGATCTGGCCGGTTCAGAGCTGCTTCCGTTTCTAACATAGACTGTGCCATCCGCAATATAAGGAGGATCGACGCCTTCGAAAACATAGACAACCAAAACACCTTTTTCCGAACCCTTGCGCTTCAAAAAACGCGCTTCAAAATGGGGCAGCGGGGATGTATGTTCACGCAAAAGCTGCGAAAGTATTTGACTGCAATCGGTTCGCGGCGGCTTCTCTAATCGGTCTATTTCCAGTGTTTTCTCATCAACTCCTACAAATAACCAACCGCCTGCCGAATTGGCAAATGAGGTTATAATCTTAGGCAGTTTCTTTTTTACGCTTTCTGTAAGGGAAGATTTATATTCAATTTGGTAACCTTCCTCGATCCCCTTCGATTGCAGTTGATATAAATGGTGATGCTGGATATGAAATATGTCTATGGGAGTTCCCTTTTTATCGGAAAACGGCGAATAAAAAGAAAGCATTTATAATCTCACTCCTTTATATTTTCTCATACTGTTATTATAACACTTATGCCGCAATAAAGGAGAAGGATTATTCGTATGGATAGTACCCCGGCACAGCCGGGGATTTTCGCTTAACAAGAAAAAGGAGTATCCATTAAGGATACTCCTTTGGTCTGAGTGACTGGACTTGAACCAGCGGCCTCTACCACCCCAAGGTAGCGCGCTACCACCTGCGCCACACCCAGATGCACATTATATTATAGCAGGGATCAAAAATAATGCAACAGGTTTTTGTACAATTCTTGATTTTTCCCGGGGAAAGTCCGCCGGCGGGTGGCTTTCGCATTGTTTTGACCCCTTTTGTTTGCTATAATGACAAAAAGATTTATGAAGGGGGAGTTATTTTGCCGGAGGTATGCCTGGCGCGGTGCCGTTCCTATGAACCGGAGGAAGTCACGCGCGCCCTTCGGGAGGTTCTGGCGCCTCTCGGCGGTCTGGACTGGGTAACGCCCGGTATGACCGTTGTCATCAAAGCGAATCTCGTCGCCCTAAAAAGTCCGGACGCCGCTGCGACCACCCACCCGTCTCTCCTCGCGGCCCTGACCCGGGAGCTTGTTTCCCGCGGGGCAAAGGTCATTGTGGGCGACAGCCCCGGCGGACTTTATAATGATTTCGCCGTCGGGCGCGTCTACAAGGCGGCGGGACTTTCCGCCGTAACCGAGGCAGGCGGCTCGCTCAACCGCAATTTTGAGGAGGCCGAAGCCGACTTTCCCGAGGGAACGGTGCTGCGGCAATTCCCCTACACCGCTTATCTCGATGAGGCGGACGCACTCATCAATTTCTGCAAGCTCAAATCCCACGGCATGATGGCGATGTCTGCCGCGGTCAAAAATATGTTCGGCATCGTGCCCGGCACCATTAAGCCGGAGTATCACTACCGCTTCCCCGACCCCATGGATTTCGCCCGGATGCTGGTGGACCTGAACCGCCGCTTTCCGCCGACCCTCTGCCTGATGGACGCAGTGGTCGGCATGGAGGGGAACGGTCCCACCGCAGGGACTCCGAAGCATATCGGGGCGCTCCTTGCCGCGAAGGACCCCTATAAACTCGATCTCGCGGCGGCAAAGCTCATCGGCCTCACCAAGGAAAATGTTCCGACGCTCATGGCCTCCCGGGAGCTTTCCCTCATTCCGGAGACGGCAGAGGAGCTTTCCGTAAGCCTTCCCCTCGCGGACTTCATCGTCCCGGATTTTAAGAACATCCCGAACCTAGGCGATCTCTGGGAGCAGGACGGCAGCGCGGCACTCTGGGGGGTATTCTCCTCCCGGGTGATTAAACAGCTTATGGGCTCCCGCCCCCTCCTCTCCCCCGCCCTCTGCGTCGGCTGTGAGGAGTGTCGAAAGGTCTGCCCCGCAGACGCCATCACCATGGTGAAGCATAAGCCCCGCATCGACCGGAAAAAGTGCATCCGCTGCTTCTGCTGTCAGGAGTTCTGTCCCAAGGGCGCGCTCCAGGTGCACCGACCTCCCGTGGCGCGGCTTTTGAGCCGGGAAAAGAAGAAAACAGAAGAATAAAAAAGCTTGAGCTTCTTGGAACTGAAAGAAAAGGAGAATGATGAATGGAATCCAGGCCTATTCTCAAAAACAAGTTCTACCTCTACCTGACCGAATTCTTTGCAGGGGTCTCGGTCATGGCGGTAGAACTGGGCGCCAGCCGGCTGCTCGCGCCTTTTTTCAGCTCGTCACAGATCGTTTGGACCATCGTCATCGGCACCATTATGATCGCCATGGCGCTCGGGAACCTCTGGGGCGGGCGCACCGCGGACAAGGACCCGAACCCGGACCGGCTGTACCGGCGTATCCTCATCGCCGCGGTCTGGATCGCGGCCATCCCTCTTGTGGGGAAATATGTGATCCTCGGCATTTCCGGGCTCCTCATCGTCACGGTGAACACCAACTTTCTCATTCTGGCGGCGTTCTTTTCCTGCATGATCGTCTTTGTTTTTCCGCTGTTTCTGCTGGGAACCGTTACCCCCACCCTCGTCAAATGCACGGTGGACTCGCTGGATGACAGCGGCAAGGTGGTGGGCCGGCTGGGCGCCTACAATACCATCGGCAGCATCCTCGGCACCTTTCTCCCCACCTTTGTCACCATTCCCGCCGTCGGTACTTCGGTAACCTTTCTCATTTTTGCGGGCATCCTTCTGCTCATCGGGCTGGTTTATTTCCTCAGCAGCCATACCAAAAAGAAGCTCTGCGCCCTTACGGCGGTGCTGTTCCTTCTGGCGGCGGTCTTCGGCCATGCCCCCGGCTTCGCCTTCTGGGAAAAGGATCTTGCCTACGAGGGCGAATCCGTCTACAACTACCTTCAGGTGAAGGAGGATGACCGGCGGGTCCTGCTTTCCACCAACGTGCTGTTCGGCGTGCAGTCGGTCAAAATGAAGGAGGGCGGTCTGACCGGAATGTATTATGATTACGCCCTCGCGGCCCCGGTCATGGCAGGCGCCTCGGAACAGTCCAAGCTTAAGATCCTAGTGCTCGGCAACGGCACCGGCACCTACGCCGCCCAGTGCGCCCGATATTTCCCGAACGCCGAGCTGACGGGGGTGGAGATCGACCAGAAAATCACCGACCTCGCCCATGAATATTTTGACCTGCCGGAGCAGCAGACCGTCTACACCTATGACGGGCGCGCCTTTCTGCAAACGGTAAAGGACACCTACGACGTCATTCTGGTGGACGCCTATCAGGATATCACGATCCCCTTTCAGATGTCCTCGGTGGAGTTTTTTGCTTTAGTGCGGGATCACCTCACCGAAAACGGCATTCTGGTGGTCAATATGAACCTTCGGACCGGGGATGAGGGCAGCATCAACGCCTGCCTTACCGACACCATCGCGGCGGTCTTCGGCCCGGTCTGCACAGTGGATGTAAAAAACAGCACCAACCGGCTCCTCTTCGCGGGGCGGGACGGCGATCCCATCGAAATGCTGGAGCAGAACCGCCGCGGGGTTTCGGACGAGGCCCTGCGTTCCCTGCTGGGGAAGGTTGCCGCCGGGCTGACCCCCTGCCGGCCGGGAACCAACGTACTGACCGACGACAAGGCCCCTGTGGAGATGCTGGGGATGCGTGCCATCAACGACCTCATCCGTGATGAACTGGGGCACTATAAAACTTTGTTCCGGGAGGAAGGGCTTGCCGGCTTTCTGGCATCGTTTTGACCCTCCAGGGCAGTAAAACAAAAACACCCGTTCTAAAAAAGGACGGGTGTTTCTTTTTGGAGGGCTTCAGGCCGCCTTGCGGTTTGCGACAGCCTGCAGAATCATAGAAAGCAGCAGGAGGGCCAAAACGGCATAGCTGAAGCCGTTCATACTGCCGGCAAAGACAAGGGGCGACAGCAGAAAAAGCACCGCGGCAAAGAGAACGGACAGAAACGCCGCGTTTCTTTTCCTCGGGGACGTCTCCCATTTAAGAACGGAAAGCACGCTGAGAAGAAGCGCCAGCGCCGTCAGAATCCCGGTCAAAAACGGGATGAAATTGGCGTAGCCCACCGGTACCAGACTGAAAAACGAGAAGGTGCTGAACCGGGGCCCATCGGGGCTTGCAAACGCCATCACCGCGCCGACCGGCAGAATCTCAAGGATCAGCGCCAGCGTTTCCGAAAGGATGCTGATACCATAGAGCGTCCGGTCGGGAAGGCGGAGACGCTTCCCCCTTCTCCCCCGCAGGATGCGAAAAACCGCCCACAGGAGGATCAGGACGCCCGGAATCCAAAGCCAGCGTGACGGCCCGATATTGGTGGTATAAAGCGGCGCCGCCAAAAGGACAACGCCCAGAAAAATGAGCAGTCCGTTCACCGCCCGCGCGGCCGTTCGTCCGGAATAGCGGAGAGCATCCAGAATAACGGCATCGGTCTGCTCTTTCACCTCGCCGTCCGCCAGCCGCTCCCCGGAAAGAAGCTCCCCCACCGAAACGCCGAGCAGCTCGGCGAGCGGTCTCAGGAGCGACGGCTCCGGAAGCCCCTTGCCGGTCTCCCAACGGGACACCGCCTTGTCGGTAACGGAAAGCCGGTTCGCCAGCTCCTTCTGGGTGTAGCCGGCCTCCTTGCGGAGCGCCGCGATAAACCGGCCTGTTTTTTCAGTATCCATAAAAATCAGTCTCCCCTTTCTCTAGGGATAGTGTAGCAAATCGGCGGACGTCGTACAACCTATGAATCGTAGAGTGGCTCTATTTGCCGCTTTTTTCGCCCAATAGAAGAAAAAAGGGAACCGAAACCGGTTCCCTTTTTCTTTTTCTTCTGTTAAGCCAGCTCCAGCATCTTGAGAACGATGGATGCCGACTGACGCGCCGCGTCCTCGATAAAGTGATCGTACTTCTCGTCCGCGTTGTCATCCGCCGAATCGGACATGGTACGGATGATCAGGAAGGGGGTCTCGTTCGAGAAGGCGGCATGCGCGATGGCAGCGCCCTCCATCTCGGTGCAGGCGGGCTGATAACGCTCCACCAGTTTCTCCTTGGTAGCACGGTCATTCACAAAGACGTCCCCGGTGATGACCCGGCCCTTTATGTACTTGCCGTGGAGAGAAACGCTTTGGCAGGCGGTCTCCGCGAGGGCAAGGAGCTGCTCGTCCGCCTGAAAGAATTCGGTATTGGGGTAATACTTAAGCATCACGGCGTCCTGATCGTGGAAAGCCGCTTCGGTACTGAGGACAACATCCATGGTGCCCAGCCCCTTGGCCATCGCGCCGGCAATACCGATATTGATGACCGCCCGGGCGCCGTATTCCGCAATGACCGTGTGAGCGGCGAGAGCGGCGTTCACCTTGCCGATGCCGCAGCAGACCAACACCACCTCATGCCGGCCGATCTCCCCCTCATAAAAAACGGTGCCGAGGCGTTTGTGGGTGGCGGTGACGGTCATTTTTTCAAGAACCAGCGCGATCTCCTCCGAGAGCGCTCCGATGATCCCATATTTCATAACAGCTTCTCCTTTTTCGGTATAAAAAAAGGAAATGACGAATGGTCATTTCCTTTTGGTTTTTTGGAGGCACCACCCAGATTTGAACTGGGGCATAAAGGTTTTGCAGACCTCTGCCTTACCACTTGGCTATGGTGCCAAAAAAATGGAGCGGGTTACGAGGCTCGAACTCGCTACCTCCACCTTGGCAAGGTGGCGCTCTACCAGATGAGCTAAACCCGCAAAAAATATGGCGACCTGGATGGGGATCGAACCCACGACCTCTAGCGTGACAGGCTAGCGTTCTAACCGGCTGAACTACCAGGCCAAACAAATTGAAAGCACTCAGCCAACCGCCGGCTCATCACCAGCAACATTAATTATTATAGTGGATAACGGCGCATTTGTCAACGCTTTTTTCACCATATTGAAGATATTTTTTTAGTCACGCCGGGCAACCAATACCCAGCGCTCGTCCCTCTCCCCCGCCGGAGCTTCCGTATAGCCCGCGTGAGCGGAAAGAAGGGTGAACTCATTTTCCCGCAGGAGCCGTTCCAGCGTTTCAAGGGGATAGGCGTACTCCGAAAAGCACTCCGATGTGCGGAGATAGGAGCCGTTCTCCTGCTCCGCGAAAAGATCCATGGTGATCTCCACCCGGTGCTCCGGCCCCTCCTGGTATTCATTCTGCCAGACGCAGTAGACGTCCTCCGCTTCCCGGACATAGGTGCTCATCCCCAGCACCTCCCGGTGCTTATAGGGGGTGTTCACATCAAAGATGAACAGCCCGCCGGGTTCGATAAAGAACTTGAGGCGGGAAAACGCCTCCTCCACCGCCCGGGCGCCCTCCAGATGGTTCACGCTGTCGAGCGCGGAGACCGCGAGATCCACGGTACCGTAAAGATTCAACTCCTCCATCCGCTGCATAAGGAACAGGATGGGGACCCGGAAACCTGTATTCTTGTTCATGCCCTGCATCAGCATCTCGGGGGAGGAATCCACCGCGATGACCTCCTGCCCCTGTGCGGCAAACTGCGCGGCAAGGGAGCCGGTCCCGCAGGCAAGGTCAAGAATCAGCTCGCACTTGGGATGATGCTCCGCGAGCTTTTCCATGCAGAACTCCGCCATCCTGCCGTAATCAACGTCATCGGTGAGGCGGTCGTAAAACTCCGCGAAGGTCGCGTTATATCCTGCCATATTTCTCCTTCAGTCGGTCAAAGATGCAGTCATAGCCGTTCGCCCCGAACTGCAGAGAGCGGTTGACGCGGCTGATGGTCGCCGTGCTGGCGCCGGTCATCTTGACAATGTCGCTGTACACATAGGATTCCTTGAGGAGCTTTGCCACCTGAAGGCGCTGGGAAAGCGCTCTCAGCTCCTGCCCTGTGCAGAGGTCCTCAAAAAAGGCGCTGCACTCCTCCATATCTTTAAGCTCGAGAATCGCATGATATAAATACTCGGTATTTTCGTCACTCAGTTTTACATTCATAACGTCCGCTCGTTCCTCCTTTATCTATATTTCCTTACTTAATATAACACTTTTACAAGCTAAAGTAAAGAAGCAAAATACGGAGCCGCCTTCCCCGCTTTGGGAAAGCCGCTCCGTATCCCATTCAATAAACCTTTTCCATCTCCGTTCTAAGCTCGCGGATGATCTTTTTTTCAAGCCTCGAAATATAGGACTGGGAAATGCCAATCTCGTCCGCCACCTCCTTCTGGGTTTTTTCCTCCTCGCCGGTCAGCCCAAAGCGCAGCTGCATGATGGTCCGCTCCCGCTCGCCCAGCCTGCTCACCAGCCCCAGTAAAATGCTCTTTTCCGCCTCCTTTTCGATCTCATGGTCAACGGCGTCGCTCTCGGTGCCGAGTACGTCGGAGAGAAGCAGCTCATTGCCGTCCCAGTCGATGTTGAGCGGCTCGTCGATGGAAACCTCCGAGCGGATGTTCTGGATCTTTCTCAGGTGCATGAGGATCTCGTTCTCAATGCAGCGGGAGGCGTAGGTCGCAAGCTTGATGTTCCGCCCCGGGCAGAAGGTATTGACCGCCTTGATGAGCCCAATGGTGCCGATGGAGATGAGATCCTCGATCCCGACTCCCGTCGATTCAAACTTTCGGGCGATGTATACCACCAGCCGCAGGTTATGTGTGATGAGAATATCCCGCGCGGCAGCGTCCTTCTGCTCCAGCCGGGCAAAAACCCGGGCTTCCTCCTCCCGGGAAAGCGGCGCCGGCAGGCTGTCGGGGCCGTTGATATAAAAGACGCCGGAAGCACGCCGTTTCCTTTTTAGGAGAAACCACAGCCGCAGCTTTGCCATCTGCTTTTTCAGTATGTTCATGCCTTTCACCTCAGTAAAACTTGTATCATCTTGGGATTAAAGACAGCGCTGAAGCGCCCCTCCTCCTCCAGTTCCCGCGGGGTCACCGCAAAATACGCCTCTGTCGGAGTCTCCCGTCCCTCCCAAAGAACCGAGAGCGCGTCCGGCTTAAAGGCGGGAAGAAGGCATTCCTCTCCCACCGTGCGCAGCATCACCCAGCGAACCCCCGCCAGTCCGCTTGCCGGGTCCGGCTCCAGAATAAGCTCCCGTTCCTCCGGCTTCAGGAGCCGCCAGACTGCCCGCAGGGTGACAACCACCACCGGAAGCCCGGAAAACGGCTCCGTGAGACGGTTGCCGCTGTCCGCCAGCGCCTCGATGCTCTCGGTCCTGCCGAGGCGCCGAAGGGTGATGGCAAAAAGCTCCGTGGGCGGGGTTCGCCGCGCGTTGAAGCGGTCAAAAAGCTCGGTAACCAAATAAGCGGCTGCCACGCATCCAATGAGGAGCAGCGGATGAATATTGAAATAGACCACGCCGTTCATCGTATAGAAGCCCGCAGAGGGGAAAAGCCAGAGAAGCCCCGCGACCACCCCCGCCGTGAGAAAGCTCACGAGATAAAAAAGCCCGACCGCCCGCAGCAGCAGCCGTCCTTTCAGCTGCGGGAAACCCACCCCTACCAGAAAGATCGAGATGAGGAGCCGATAGAGAAGCTGCAGCCAGACCGAACGGATAGGCACAAAAAGGATGAATGCCGCCGCCGCGCCGAGGAGAGAGGAAACATAGCGGGCCACCTTTCCGGGGACCACCCCCAAAAGCCGCCCCGTAAGCCGAAGAATGAGCAGCGTGACGGTAAAATTGACCGCCGCCAGAACGTCGCCGTAGATCTTGATCCCCATGCTGTCCCCTCCCCCTTCTGTTGAGCTTCATTATACCCGCCGTCCCCTGCGAATGCGGTCGAAGGCGGGGGCCGCTTTCCTTGACATTTCCCGTCATAAATTTTATCATTAGGCAGAAAGGCGTGATAACCCATGAGAGATCCCAAAACCATCGATACTATCCTCTCCATTCTGGAGGAAATCTACCCCGAAGCCCTCTGCTCCCTGCAGCACCGCATCCCGCACGAGCTTCTCATCGCGGTGCGGCTTTCGGCGCAGTGCACCGACGCCCGTGTCAATCTTGTGACGCCGGCGCTTTTTGCGCGCTATCCCTCCATTGAGGACTTTGCCGAGGCGGACGTCGCCGAGGTAGAGGAGCTCATCAGAAGCTGCGGCTTCTACCACACCAAGGCGCGGGACATCGTCATGATGTGCCGGATGCTCCGGGACGAATACGGCGGCCGGGTGCCGGATGAGATCGACGAGCTGGTGAAGCTTCCCGGCGTGGGGCGCAAAACCGCAAACCTCATCTGTGGTGACATTTACGGAAAGCCCGCCTATGTCTGTGATACGCACTGCATCCGCATCACCAATCTTCTGGGGCTTACCACCTCCAAGGACCCCTACAAGGTGGAAATGCAGCTCCGAGAGTGCATCCCACCGGAAAAGTCCTCCGACTTCTGTCACCGGATGGTGCTTTTCGGACGGGAAACCTGCATCGCGCGGCGTCCCCGCTGCGCCGAATGTCCGCTGAAAGAACTTTGCCCCTCTCGCCCGGGACTGGCCGCGGATCATTGAATCGCTCCCTTTCCGGTGCTATAATAGAAAGCACGAAAGCATTGGGAAGAAAGGGAAGGTAACCGCTCATGGCATTTTTTGAAAATCTGGGGAAGACCCTCTCCGGCGCCGCCGAAAAGGTGGCAGATAAAGCAAAGGAGCTGGGCGATCTCGCCGGCATCAAGGCCGACATGCTGAGGAAGGAATCCGCGGTGAAAGCGGAGCTTCTGGAGCTGGGCGAGCTGGCCTACAACACCGAAAAGGATCAGGCAGAGTCTCCCTACCGAGAAAAGTGCGCCAAAATCACCGCGATCTATAAGGAGATCGATGCCCTCAAGAAGCAGTATGACGAGGCGCGGGATAAGGAAGATGCGCCCGAAAAAGAGCCTGCTAAGGTCTGCGCTGCCTGCGGAGCCGAGCAGAAGCCGGACGCTGAATTCTGCGACAAGTGCGGCGCTGCCCTGCCCAAATAACCATTCGTGGAGGAAACCATCATGTATGGACAAAAAGAGATAACGCCCGAGGAGGAGCCGGCGCTTTGGGAGGAGGAGCTTTCCTCCTCCGCGGCGCCCCCGGAAGCCCCGGAGGAGCTTCCCTCGCCCGTTGCCGAGAAAGAAGCGGAGCCTCTCCCACAGACCGTGCAGGAATCTCTCCAGCCGAAGCCGGAGGAGCCTCCCCAAAAACAGAAAAAGGAGAAACAACCCCCCGATCTTTCGGTGATGAAGGTTCGTTCCTTTATGGGGGCACTCATACTGCTTGCTATCCCCATCGTCAACCTCGTACTGGCCATCCAGTGGGCGTTCTCCCGCCACATCAACCGCAACAAGCGCAATCTGGGCATTGCGGCGCTCCTGCTCATGATTCTCTTCACCGCGATCATGGTCGGTGTCTGCCTGTTCTTCCAGTCCCAGTTCCAGTACAGCATCCCCGCCCATCTTTGGGCATACATTACCGGAAATCCCATCAAGTAAAGGAATTAGAATTTCTATGGATAAAGTCAAGATGGATCGCATCGGCGAGCTTTCCCGCAAGGAGCGCTCGGTCGGGCTCAGCCCCGAGGAAAAAAAGGAACAGACCGCCCTCCGAACGGAGTACATTGAGGAATTCCGCGGGAACATGAAAAACATTCTGGATAACACCTACATCCAGCGTCCCGACGGCTCCAAAGAAAAGTTACAGCAAAAAAAGACCGTCAAACACTAAAAAAGCCTCTCGGTTCCTCCTTTGGGAGAGAATACCGGGAGGTTTTCCTTTGGGGGACTGTTTCGTTCCTTGCAAAGTCGGGACAGCCACTCTATAATAAGCCTGAGGTGATATGATGAACGAATCCATAAGCAAGCTTCAAGAAATGATCGATGAAAGCCGCCGCATCGTCTTTTTCGGCGGGGCGGGCGTTTCCACCGAAAGCGGCATCCCCGATTTTCGCTCGGTGGACGGGCTTTATCATCAGAAATACGACTATCCCCCCGAGACCATTCTGAGCCATACTTTTTTTGAGCGGAATACCGAGGAGTTTTACCGCTTCTACCGGGACAAGATGCTTTATCTGGAGGCGGAACCCAACGCCGCGCACCGAAAGCTCGCAGAACTGGAGGCAGCGGGCAAGCTCACCGCAGTCATCACCCAGAACATTGACGGACTCCACCAGAAGGCGGGCAGCCGGAAGGTCTATGAGCTGCACGGCAGCGTGCATCGGAACACCTGCCGGCGGTGTGGACGGCATTATGACGCCCGCTGGATCTTAGAGGGAAGCGGCATTCCCCGCTGCGACTGCGGCGGTCTTGTGAAGCCAGACGTTGTCCTCTATGAGGAGGGGCTCGACAACGACACCGTGCAGGCGAGCCTTTCCGCCATCCAGAACGCCGATATGCTTATCATTGCCGGGACCTCCCTCACCGTCTACCCGGCGGCTTCGCTGGTGCAGTATTTCAGAGGAAACTATCTGGTGCTCATCAACCGGGACAGGACCCCCATGGATGACAAGACCTCCCTGACCCTGCATGATAAGGTGGGCGAGGTGCTTTCCCGGATTCACTGCTGAAAAAGAGAAAAAGGAGACCGTACCGAAGGGCTGCGGTCTCTTTTTTTGCACCCGGAAAAGAAAAAGCCGCCCCGAAGAGGAGCGGCTTCGCTTATTATTTTACGGAATCAAAGCAGGAGATCATATCCTCAAAGGTTACATCCTCCGGCATATAGGACAGAGTGATGACGTTCATGTACCTGCCGACGCGGCGGGCGAGATAGCTCCGGAACAGCGCGCCGTCGATTGCTACATCCTGCAGCACGCAGTAGGTCTCGCTGCCGATGGCTATCTCATGGACCTCGCCGACGGGCTGAGCTGTGCCGTTGCCGGACTGCAACTCCTGCTTCACAAGCTCAAGATACTCCAGCTCGGAGAGATCGGCCCCTCCGGGAGAAAGCGCGGTGTTCTCTGTCATAATAACGGCCGAAGCACTGGTCTCAAAGTCCATGGCCATCGCGTCATAGATTTTCTGCACCTTGAGATAGGTATCGGAAGTATTAAGCTCCTCCGGGGCAATGCCCATGATCTCCGCGATTTTCTCGTCCGAGGCGATTCTGACGCCCTCCGGCGCGCGGAAAACCAGATTGGTAAACTCATTGGTGAAAACGTTTTCCTCCCAGGCACCGCGGGTATATTCCGCTGACTTCTTGGGTTCATCGTCCTTTGGATCGGCAGGGCCGT
>JAHHSN010000069.1 GCA_020025195.1 Angelakisella sp. | reverse complement strand
CGATGGTAGGCGACATTCCACCGAGGAAAAACAGGATTTTAAGGGGGATGCTCTCGGTAAGCACCAGCCCCAGCTTCTGAGAAAGCACCGCCGCCAGCCCCCAGCCGAGGGCGTCTAGCAAAAAGGTAAGCGCCAAAAAATCCCGAACCAGACGTTTCTCCATCGGAATCTCCTTTCCCGCGGCGTCATGCCGCCGCTCGGTGCTTTGGGGGAAAAAGCACCTCTCACAGCGGCTTTTTCTGGATTTTCGCGGTCTCGCGGGGGTACTGTGGGGGCGTGGGGCTCACCTTGCGGATGACAAGGAGCACCCGCGCGTCTCCGCCGGGCAGAGTGTAATCAAAGACCTGCTCCACCTTACCGCCCAGCGCCTTGACCGCCTTCTCCCCCGCCGCCAGCTCCTCCCGTCCGGTGGAACCCTTAAGGGCGAGAAAGATTCCGCCCACCCTGACAAGGGGCAGGCAGTACTCCGCGAGGGGGGAAAGCGCCGCCACCGCCCGCGCCGTCACCACGTCATATTTTTCCCGGCAGGCGGGATTTCTCCCCGCTTCCTCGGCGCGGCTGTGGATGGTGACCGTCTCCACGCCCAGCTCCCGGGAAAGCTCCGAAAGGAAGGTAAGACGCTTTTGGAGACTGTCGAGGAAGGTGAGCCGGAGATCCGGACGCAGGAGCTTCATGGGGAGACCGGGGAAGCCCGCGCCGCTTCCGACGTCGATGAGGCGGGCGCCCTCGGGCAGTTCCACCATAGTGAGCGGCAGAAGGCTGTCCGCAAAGTGCTTGAGGGCGATGCCCTCGTCGTCCTTGATGGCGGTGAGGTTCATTTTTTCGCTCCACGCCTTGAGCTCCTCGCAGTAGGTGGTAAACGCATCATACCGCTCCCCCGCCTCCGGAAGGCCGATCTCGGACATCAGCGCCTCAAACTGTTCTTTTGGGATCATAATAAGGTCCCTCCTTTATTTTTAATCTTGGATGGTTCTGGATTTAATGTACTTTGGGGGCAAATGCTCATTCCGGGCAGGCACTCCCCCTTGTTTGCGCGCCCCCTCCCTTCGCGGAAACCAAACAGGTGCGGCGCGCGGGGAGGAAACCAAAGCGCACGCGCCCCCTCGCTTCGCTCCGCCCCCCGCGTGGGGGGCTTCTCCCCTTCCCTTTCTCCTATTACAAAGGAAAAGGGGAAAGGTTCCTTCCAATGAGCTGACCCCCTGTTGAGGGCCGCTTGGGGGACCCCTCTTTCGGGTCCCCCACCGAGAAACGTCCCACCGGGACGTTTCTCACCCCTCCTGCGTTTTTTAAGAAAAGAGCATTTCGTGCTCTGCGGAGCGCGCCAAGGGACTCCGCCCCTTGACCCCGCCATTTTTTCGAGAAA
>JAHHSN010000068.1 GCA_020025195.1 Angelakisella sp. | reverse complement strand
ACATGGCTTCCGGTTCTGCTTTCTCAAACCGACTGAAGAAAACGACCTTGGCTAAGGACAGAGTCTTTTTTTCATGGATAAAAGCCGCTTTCCGGGGTCAGGTGGGCAGGCAGACCTTATACTCCTTGCCGTTCTTGGTCTTTACGTCCACCAGATCGAGATCGACGTGGTAGATCTGCCGCAGGACCTCGTCATTCATGACCTCGGAGGGAGCCCCCTCGGCGAGGACACGTCCCCGGTCAATGATAACTGCCCGGCTGGCGAACATGAAGGCGTGGTCGGGATTGTGGGTGGACATGAGAACGGTGTAGCCCTCCGCGGAGAGCTTCTGAACCTCCCGCAGCACCAGCATCTGGTTGCCGTAATCGAGGTTGGAGGTCGGCTCATCCATCAGGAGCAGGCGGGAATTCTGGGTGAGCGCCCGCGCCACAAGCACCAGCTGACGTTCGCCGCCGCTGATCTCGCTGTACCCCTTCTCCGCCAGATGCTCGATATTGAGGCGGCAGAGGGCGGTGTAGGCGTAGTCGAGGTCCTCTCTTTTGGGGGAACGGAAGGGCTCCACATAGGCGTTGCGCCCCATGGAGACGACGTCCAGCACGCTGTAATTGAAGCTGGGCGCGTGTGCCTGCGGGATATAGGCGACCTCCCGGGCCAGCTCCTTGATGCTGTAATCCCGGATGCTTTTCCCCGCAATGAGGATGTCGCCGCTCTGCGGCTCCAGAAGCCCCAGAAGACACTTGAAAAGGGTGGTCTTGCCGCAGCCGTTGCGGCCCAGCACGCAGAGGAAGTCGCCTTCCTCCGCCGAAAAGGTGATTCCCTTGAGCGTCTCCTCTTTTTTATATGAAAAAACAATATTTTCCGCTTTCAGTATCATGCTCTTTCCTTTCTCCTGCGCAGAATCAGGAACAAGAAGAACGGCGCGCCCACGAGGGAGGTGAGGATGCCGAGCGGGATTTCCACGCTGGAGAGCATCCGCGCGAGGTCGTCAACGAGAAGAAGATAGGTCGCGCCCATCACGATGGTGGTCGGCAGCAGGATCTTATAGTTGGGACCGACCAGCATACGGGAGAGGTGGGGAACGATGAGCCCCACCCAGCCGATCATGCCGCTGATGGAAACGCTGGCGGCGGTGATGAGGGTGGCGCAGACAATGACGATAAAGCGGAGGAGTTTGGTGTTGATGCCCATGGCCTTCGCTTCCTCATCGCCGAAGGTGAGAAGATTGATCTTCCACCGCAGGAGAAAGAGCGGGATGATCCCGATGAGGATGGGAATGGAAATGCTCAGGATGTCCTTAAAGTCCACGTCGGAAAGTCCGCCCATCAGCCAGAAGGTGATGGAGGGAAGCTTATCGTTGGGGTCCGCCATAAACTTGAGGATAGAGAGAAAGGCGGAGAAGAGGTTGCCGACGAGCATGCCGGCGAGCACCAGCCCCAGAACCTGATTGTTTCGCATGATGCTGCCGATGGCATAGACCAGCGTGACCGCGAGAATGCTGAACAAAAAGGCAAACAGCTGGATCTGCCCCATGCCGAGGGAAAGCATGATGGCAAGCGAGGCGCCGAAGCCGGCTCCGGCGGAAGCGCCCAGGATGTCGGGGGAGACCAGCGGGTTTTTGAACATACCCTGATAGGAAGCGCCCGCGGCGGAAAGCGCCGCGCCCACGACCATAGCGGCAATGACCCGCGGCAGCCGGATGCGGAAGAGCGCGCCCTCCGCCGTCGGACTCCAGGTGACGGGGATCGGGAAGATCTTGGAGAGCAGGATCCGGAAGAAGTCTCCGGGAGGGATGGGGAATTTACCGATCATAAAGGAGATAAAAAAAGCCGCGAGGGGTACGACAATAAACCCAAGGATCAGGAGCGCCTTTTTGCGGCGCGATCGCTTGAGAG
>JAHHSN010000067.1 GCA_020025195.1 Angelakisella sp. | reverse complement strand
GGCTTGGAAGGGAGCGCGTGCGAGGGGTTCTCCCCTATCCGAACACCGAGCACGCGCGGGGTGGGTGGGACGTTTTCCGGGGGCTAAGCCCTCAGAGGAAGGTAGCTCGCTCCGCCTCCGGGGCAGGGGTGTTCTCATCCCAATAGCGGGCACGGTACTGGAGCGGCGTCATGCCATAGGCCCGGCGGAACACCTTGTCAAAGTAGTTCCCACAGGAAAAGCCGCAGAGCCCGGCCACAAAATCCACCGAATAGTCCCGCCCCCTCAAATAGAGGCAGGCATTCTCCAGCCGCACACGGGTGAGATATTTACCCGGAGACTCCCCCACGGCCGACCGGAACGACCGCACCAGATGCTCCTTGGTAACGCCGAGCCGCGCGGCGATCTCCTGTACCCCGGCATAATGCGCGTATTCCCGGTCTATTAGGGTCAGCGCTTCCCGAATCAGGGGTGAATAGATTTTTTCCTCCATCTTGCACCTCATTACATCAATATTTTACCCTTGAGGAGGGTCTGATTCCATGGTATGATGGTAGCAGAAATCAAGGTAAATATCAATATATTACCCATAGGAGGTTTTGGTATGGCAAGCATTACCCTTAAGAACATCTTCAAAGTCTATCCCGGTGATGTCACCGCCGTCTCGGATTTCAATCTCGAAATCAAGGACAAGGAATTTATCATTCTGGTCGGCCCCTCCGGCTGCGGCAAGTCCACCACCCTCCGTATGATCGCGGGGCTGGAGGAGATCTCCAAGGGCGAGCTTTACATCGGCGACCGTCTGGTCAACGACGTGGCGCCCAAGGACCGCGACATCGCGATGGTATTCCAGAACTACGCGCTTTACCCGCATATGACGGTCTATAAGAACATGGCGTTCGGTCTGGAGCAGCGCAAGGTCCCCAAGGAGGTCATCAAGGAAAAGGTGGAGGAAGCCGCCAGGATTCTTGACATTGAGCACCTCTTAAAGCGGAAACCCAAGGCGCTCTCCGGCGGTCAGCGCCAGCGTGTCGCCCTCGGTCGTGCGATGGTGCGCGACCCCGCCGTATTCCTTCTGGATGAGCCGCTTTCCAATCTGGATGCCAAACTCCGCGCCCAGATGCGCACCGAGATCACCAAGCTGCATCAGCGCCTCGGCACCACCTTTGTTTATGTCACCCACGACCAGACCGAAGCCATGACCATGGGCGACCGCATCGTCGTCATGAAGGACGGCTTCATTCAGCAGGTGGATACCCCCCAGAACCTCTATGACAAGCCCTGCAATAAATTTGTCGCCGGCTTCATCGGCTCGCCGCAAATGAACTTCCTCTCCGGCGTCATTGAGAAGAAGGACGGCGGTTATCTCTGCCGCATCGGTCAGCTGGAGCTGCCTCTCCCCAAAGCGAAGGGCGGCAGCGAGGTCTTTGGGCCCTATGTCGGCCGGCAGGTCCTCATGGGGGTTCGTCCCGAGGACATCCATGACGGCGACCGCTCCGGGGAAAATCCCGACTGCGTGGCGGTCACCGCCAACGTGGAGATTGCCGAGATGATGGGCTCCGAGATCTATCTTTACATGACGGTGGAGGGTAACAACCTCACCGCGCGCGTTCCCTCCCACAACATCTACAAGACCGGGAGCAACGTCGCCATCTCCATCGCGATGGATCGCGTTCACCTCTTTGACGCAGAGACCGAAAAAACTATCTGCAACTGATGAAATGGCAGACAGGGGGGCTTGTCCTCCCTGTCTTTTTGTTTCGGGCGGCTTTCGGGGGAGGATAAGCGCGTGCGAGGGGCTCTCCCCCATCCGAGCACCGAGCACGCGCGGGGGTGATGGAGCGTTTTCCGGAAAGGGAAGGTTCCCCCCTCTTCCCTCAAAGCTAGCCCCCAAAGAAAAGCCTCCGAGGAAATGCTTCTCCGGGGGCTTTTCGTCTATCGGGCGGGGCTTGGAAGGGCCGCGAAAGGCGGAGGCCCGGAAGGGAGCGCGTGCGAGGGGTTCTCCCCTGCCCGAACACCGAGCACGC
>JAHHSN010000066.1 GCA_020025195.1 Angelakisella sp. | reverse complement strand
GTCCCCCACTGAGAAACGTCCCACCGGGACGTTTCTCACCCCTCCTGCGTTTTTAAGAAAAGAGAATTTCGTACCCTGCGGGGTACGCCAAGGGACTCCGCCCCTTGACCCCGCAAGCTTCTCCAAAAGCTTGACCAAAACTTTTACGTTGGGGGAGAACAGGATTTACAGAATCCTTTCCCAGGACGGCGAGCACCTCTCCCCTCGCAAAAAGTGTGGACGCGAGAGAAAACCTAGGAGCTCCAGCAACTTATGTCCGCGGATGCCTGTCGGGGCTTCCCGAACCGGGGCATCCCGGCCCGGTTAACGGTTCCGCTCCATCAGCTCCCGGGCGACCGCCTCATAGGCGCGCGCGCCGCGGTTGGAGGGGTCGTAATAGCAGAGCGGCTCGCCGTAGCTCGGCGCCTCCGATACCCGAACACTCCGCGGAATGGGGGTGCGGAATACCTGCCCCGCGAAGTATTTCTTGACCTCCCGCACCACCTGTTCCGTCAAATTGAGCCGGCTGTCATACATGGTGAGCAGAACGCCCTCCACCTCAATGTCATTATTATAAAGCCGCTTGACGGTCCGCACCGTCTGGATGAGCTGGGAAAGTCCCTCCAGCGCGTAGTATTCGCACTGAATGGGAATGAGAATGCTGTCCGAGGCGGTGAGCGCGTTCACCGTGATAAGCCCCAGTGAGGGCGGACAGTCCACAAAAATATAGTCGTACTGCTCCCGGACCCGCAGCAGCGCCGCCCGGAGACTCCGGGAACGGTTTTCCTTTTCCACCAGCTCTATTTCCGCCCCGGCCAGGTCAATATTACTCGGCAGAACGTCCAGATTCTTGAATTTTGTGTGCTGAATGGCGTCGGAGCAGCCCGCCTCCTCCATGAGAACATGGTAGCTGGAGACCGTGACGTCCCGCTTGTTGACGCCGACCCCGCTGGTGGCGTTGCCCTGCGGGTCCAGATCCGCGAGGAGGACCCGTTTGCCCTCCTTGCCCAGCGCCGCCGAAAGGTTGACCGCTGTGGTGGTCTTGCCGACTCCGCCCTTCTGGTTGATGATCGCAATGATTTTCCCCATAGCTGTCCTCCGTTTTCGTCCTTTCCGGCACCTTTTAGGCCTGTTTTCCGCCGTTTTCCCCATTGGGCGGCGGGAGCGCCGTTTCGCAACCTATATTATAACATAGCTTGCCCCGGTTTCAAAGAGTTTCTTCCTGTTTCACGTGAAACAAGAGAAAAGACCCCCGCTTTTTGGGCGAAGAGTCTTCTCTCTTTGTCAGTTGGGAAATATCTTTTCTCCATTGGGAGAGGAAACGCATAAAACGGCCGCATTTTCCGCTCACAGCGCGGAATAAAGGCTCATCTGGCGGTCAGGTTCCTCCTTCCGCCGGGCGGACTTGGGAATACGGATGGTGTAGCTGACGCAGTCCGACTCCTCTTTTTTCTGGGTGGTGACCCGCACCCCGATCTTTCGGATCTCCTCCACTGCGCGGTCCACCGCGGTAAAGAGAATGCGGTAATCACGGAGGAGCCCGTGGTAGGGACGGGTGGATTTTTCTCCCTCGGCCAGCTCCGCGATGAGCTGTTCCGCCTGCCGCACGCTCATTCCCCCTGCCGAAACGCGCTTGATAGCGCGAAGCTGCAGGTCCTCATCGGGAAGCTGCAAAAGGGCGCGCGCCACCCGTTCGGGAAGCTCCCGAAGGCGCAGTTCCTCCTGCACCTTGGGGGGAAGCCGCAGCAGCCGCAGCTTATTGCAGAGGGCGGGCTGACTCATGGATAGCAGTGCCGCTCCCTCGCTTTGGGAGAGGTGTCCGGCGGTGAGGAGCCGAAGGATGCCCTCCGCTTCCTCAAAATAGTGCAGCTCGGCGCGCTCCCGGTTTTCCGCGAGGGTCAGGGCCGCGGCGGCAACCTCGTCCTTTTCCCAGATCAGGGCAGGAATCTCGGTCCAGCCGAGCAGCTTGCAGGCACGGAGGCGCCGTTCCCCGGCGATGAGGCAGTAAGTACCCTCGGGCGTTTTTCTCACCGAGATGGGATTGAGCAGGCCGCTCCGGTCGATGCTTATGGCAAGCGACTTCAGTTCCCGCTCCTCAAAGACGCGGCGGCTCTGATGGGGGCTTGGCTCAATGGCGTCGATGGGGAGCAGCTCCACCGTTCGGATGTTTTTTGTTTTCTGTCGCAGGAAACCCATCGTGTTCCCCTCCTTTGTCCTCATTATACCGTTTTGGAGGAGCCTGTCCAGCCATTTCGCACGACCGAAAACGACGCAAAACGGGGTCTTTGGAAAAAATTCCTCCCCTTCCCCGCAAAGTCGAGCGCGAACGCCCCCGCCTGCCGTCGGAGCCTGTCGAGCGAAAGCCGGGCCGGGGAGCCCCGGGCCGACGAGCGTCAGCTGGCACTCGCGGACACGAGTAAGCGCGGGTCTGAGGGCTGCACTCGCGTCTGCACTTACTGCGATGAAAAAGGGTTTCGCCATTCTGGGGGAGGATTCTATAAATCCCCTTCCCCCTCCCAACGTTAAAGTTTTGGTCAAGCTTTTGGAGAAGCTTGCAGGGGCAAGGGGCAGGGCCCCTTGGCGCGCTCCGCAGAGCGCGAAATCTTTTTCCTTCAAAAAGCGCCGGAAGGGAAAAAACCGCGACCGCCGCCTGCGGCGGATGCAGGGCGCGGGCCGGGATGCCGCGGCGGGCAGGCGCGGACATAAGTTTCCGGAGCTCTCAAGTTTTCTCTCGCGTCCGCATAATGGATTTTATGGCAAGGTTTTTACCGCTGCG
>JAHHSN010000065.1 GCA_020025195.1 Angelakisella sp. | reverse complement strand
GTTTCTCAGTGGGGGACCCGAAAGAGGGGTCCCCCAAGCGGCCCCCCATAGGGGGGTCAGGTTATTGGCGGGGACTTTTCACCTTTTTCTTAGGTATAGGAGAAAGGAAGGGGAATGTAAAAGCCCCCCACGCGGGAAAAAACCGCGACCGCCGCCTGTGGCGGGCCGGGGAGCCCCGGCGGGCAGGCGCGGGCCGAGGTGGCTCAAGCTCTGAGACTTTCTCTCGCGTCCGTGCCTCCCACAAGGGGGGCAGGTTATTGGCGGGGACTTTTCACCTTTTTCTTAGGTATAGGAGAAAGGAAGGGGAATGTAAAAGCCCCCCACGCGGGGGGCGGAGCGAAGCGAGGGGGCGCGGGCGCTTTGGTTTTCCCCCGCGCGCCGCACTTGCTTTGACTCCGCAAAGGGCGAGGCGCGCGAAAGAGGAAAGACTTTCCGGGAGACGCGGGCGATTTGGTTTTCCACCGGAAGCACCGTAACTTGTGAAGGACTTTCTGCCATAACCAGCAGCTGAAAAATGTCAGTTGTCATCAATATAGGGAATATGCTATACTGACTTTGTGTAAGTGAGAACCTAATTTGGGAGGTTACAATGCAGTTAAACTATTATAAGAAGAAGCTCGGCGACCGCAAGGATGGTTGGAAGCTTCGCAACGTTGCCCTTTTCTTCCGCGTCATTCCCTTTGTTATGCGCACCCGCCTTGACAGCCAGGACTATTACGAGGAAAGCATCGACGTCGAGCCAATGATGGATTTTCTCAAGTCCCACCGGGAGGAACTCCCCAATGTCACCATGATGACGGTGTTCCTCGCCGCGATTGTGCGGATGATCTCACAGCGCCCCCAGCTCAACCGCTTCGTGGTACATAACAAGATCTATGCCCATAATTCCATCGAAATCAGCATCGCCATCAAGCGCTCCATGAGTGATGAGGGCGAGGAAACCATGATCAAGCCCAGCTTTGATCCCCGTGATACCCTGATGGACGTCCAGAAACGGCTGGAGGAAGCCATCGCGGCGGCGCTCCCCTCGGAGCAGACCGACGGCATCGATAAAGTCGCTACCGTTCTGGGAAAGCTGCCCAGCTGGCTCTTCCGCTTTGTTGTTTGGGTGCTCTTTAAGATGGATGACCACCGGATTCTTCCGAACAGTATCCACAAAGCAAGCCCCTGGCACTGCAGCGCCATGTTCACCAATGTCGGCTCGCTCGGCATCGGGCCCATCTATCATCATCTCACCGAGTTTGGAACCTACAGCTGCTTCCTCGCGATGGGCAAGCGGGAGCGGCATACCGTCTATGATGAAAACGGCGTCGCGCACGTCAAGCGCACCGTCGGCATCAAGGCCGTGAACGATGAGCGCATCTGCGACGGCTACTATTACGCCGCGTCCATGCGCTATTTCAGAAAGCTCCTTATGAACCCGGAGTTGCTCTTGACCCCGCCGAAATATGTGAAGCTGGACCCCGCCGTGTCCAACAAGCTCATCAACGACCCCAACGCGAACGCCGAAGAGGGCGAGACCTCTGTCGATGAGGAAAATTTCACTTTGGTATTCTAAAACAGAACAAAAAAACCGCTCTCCAAAAGAGGGCGGTTTCTTTTTTTGGGGGGAGATTTCCCAAAACGGGCAGGGAAAAAGCCGCTCTTCCCGAAAAAGGAAGGGCGGCTCATTTTTGGAGGGCGGCAGCAAGCCGCATAGGTAAAAGGAAGGATTCGCCGGCCCCATGAACCAGAGCCGGCTTCACCGGAAAGGTTAACAAATCATCGAACCTCAGGCACATCCGATGAGCTTCGCGGTCTTTTCCCCGGAAAGGACGGAAAGCGGAACCGTCACCAAAAGGAGCAGAAGCAGCGCCAAGAACAGGAGCAGATTGGACTCAAAGGCGGAAAGCGCAAAGTAATTGACGATCCATCCACGCAGTCCAAACAGCAGGAAGGTGTTGAGAACGCCGTACCCGGTACAAAGTAAATTGGTCAGCATAAATAACCCCTCTTTCTTAAAAGCTGAACGCTCTTTCTACCCTGATTGTAACAAGGGGGCCGGGGGAATTCAAGCGATTTGGAGCAGAAAAACACCCCGGATCGACGAATGTTTTTGGGGGTCATTATGAAAGTTTTGCGTCATTTGCATTTTGTTTTTGCAAGATAAACAGTCGTTTTTAGAGGGCATACGAACTCCCATAAAGTGCCATTTTACGTACTGTGGACACCTTGGAGTCTATTTGTTCTCTTTGGGAGGACTCCCGGCGAAAGACACGCGCGCCTCTCCGTTTTGCAGAGGCTGGGGGAGTGCGGCGCGCGGAGAACAGCGTTTTTCTCCCGCGCTCCCCCGCCCGCCTGTCGGCGGGCTGCCCCCTCCGCGCGGAGGGGGCGTTAAGGCTGTGTGACGCAGGGAACTGCCAATCAAAGCCCATAGGCTTAAACTCTTGCGGTGCCCGGAAAAATCTTCGCGCTGTTCGCTTGCCTTGAAATTTTGACCCCTGCACAAAAAACCTATCCCTTTTGTGCAGGGTACGAACGCGAGCAAAAACTTTGGATTTTCAATTTTCCATGTTCGCGCCTGCCCGCCGGGGCTCCCCGGCCGCGCTCTGCGGAGCGCGCCAAGGAGCTCCGCCCCTTGCCCCCGCCGCCTTTTATAAAAGGCGGGCGAAAATTTCACGTTGGGAGGCAAGCGGGATTTTCAACAAACCCTGCCCAGAACGGTGAACACCTTTCCCCCCGCAGCAAGCGCAGACGCGAGCGCAAACCTCAAAGCATCATCCCCCTATGTCCGCGCCTGCCCGCCGACGCTCGTCGGCCCGCCGCAGGCGGCGGTCGC
>JAHHSN010000064.1 GCA_020025195.1 Angelakisella sp. | reverse complement strand
TCTAAGGGGGGCAGCGCCCGCCCTTAGATGAGTTTCTTCCCCCATTCTTTACTCATCTCAAAGAATGGGGTCGCTTATTGCAGGAGCTGCAATAAGATACAAACTCTAAAGGCGAAACCTTCGCAGAATTTCCCGTCTATTGACAATAAAGAGCTGCCAATGCAGAAGAAGCAACTGGTCGCCTATTGCAGGAACCGCAATGCGATACAATCTATTGATTTCCCGAACGCTTTCCTGTAAGATACAGAGTATAAACCCTCTCAGACCCCGCCAAAAAGAAAGGAAGGAAACCGTATGAAACACCCATCACACAAAAACAACAGCTCCGCCGAGGAGGGGAACACCTTCCTTGAAGAAAACCAATCTCCGCTCGATCCGTCGGCGGCAGACGATGCAAACGCTCTGTTCGAATCGGCGCAGCACGAGCGCGACAGCAAAAAAGCGCTCCTTCTTTACACAAAGGCCGCCAAGGAGGGGAGCATTGATGCGCTGCTTGCGCTCTCGGAGATGTATGCGCACGGCGATGGCGTTTTGCAGGATGACAAAAAATCCCTGCACTATCTCACGCAGGCGGCGGAGCTTGGCAGCACACAGGCACAGGTCATGCTGGGGAACAGCTACCTCAACGGCTGCTATATCGCCGAGATAGACGAGGAAAAGGCGCTCTACTGGTACACCCGTGCCGCCGAGCAGAAAGATCCGCAGGCAGAGCTTGCCATCGGGATGATCTACGCCTTGGGGCTTGGCGTCGAGTGGGACGATGACACCGCGCGGCACTGGTTCGACCGCGCCGGCGAGCACGGGGATTCCGACATCCACTATGAGCTTGGCACCCTGTATCTCAACGAGGAGGACGGCGTGCCGCCGGACGAAAAAAAGGCGGAATACTGGCTCACCAAAGCCGACGAGGAGGGCAATCTGCTCGCGGCGCATGACCTTGCGCTGCTCTATTTCTACGGCGGGGCAGAGTTTGCTCCCGACATGGAAAAAGCGTTTTACTACGCGAAAAAATCCGCCCAGTCCAACGACAGCGACAGCGAGCTTTTGCTGGGCAAGTGCTTTTGGAGCGGCATCGGCACCGAGGAGGACCAGGAGCAGGGAGAAATGTGGTTCGAACGGGCTGCCGAGCACGGCGGCAGCAGCACCGCCTATCTGATCGGGCAGTTGTTCCGCTGGGGGCGGGACGGCATCCGCGCGGACCCGACACGGGCGCTTCACTGGTATCTGCGCGCGGCAGAACAGGGCGGCAGTCAGGCACGGATGAGCCTGGGGGGACTTTTCTACTGCGGCGCAAGCGGCATCGAGCCGAATCGGGAGAAATCGCTCTACTGGTACACCCGTGCCGCCGAGGAGGGCGGGATCTCCGCCAAAATGGATCTGGCGAAGTGCTATCACCACGGGGACAGCATCGATCCGGACGACGAGCAGGCGGACTACTGGTACGACCGTGCCGGGGAGAATGCGTCCGGCTACGAGCTTTACTGCATCGGGAACGCCTATTTTAACGGGGCGGATGCGCGGCACGATTATGAGCGCGCCGCCTATTGGTATCAAAAGGCGGCAGAGAAAAAATACGAGATGGCATTGACGAACCTCGGCTATCTCTACGAGAAGGGACTCGGCGTAACGCTCGACGGTAAGCGCGCGCAGGAGCTTTACGAGGAAGCAGCCGAGCAGGGCTCGCTGCGCGCCATGCTCAACCTCGGCTGGCTCCTCGATGAGGGGAAGGTGGTCGAGAAAGACTACAAAGCATCGTTCGACTGGTTTGAGCGTGCGGCGCAGTACAATTCCACCGAGGCGCTTTGTCACCTTGGCTACGCCTACGAAAAGGGCGTGAGCGGACTGGAGCAAGACACTGCAAAGGCAATCGAGTATTACACAAGGGCGGCGGAGCTTTGGAGCAAGGTCGCACAGTGCAATCTTGGCTGCGTCTACGAAACGCCGGGACCGTTCTGCGACTACGACAAGGCGATGAGCTGCTACCTCAAGGCGGCGCAGCGCGGCGATGCGAAGGCAAAATGCTGCATCGGGGTGCTGTACGAGAAGGGCAAGGGCGTCGAGCAGGATTATACTGAGGCGGCGAAATGGTATCGGCAGGCTGCCGAGGGCGGCGATGCGCGCGGACAGCTCAAGATGGGGTGGATGTGCGAATACGGGCTTGGCACCGAAAAGGACGAGGCGCAGGCGCTCGAATGGTATACGAAGGCGGCAAGCCGCGAGCCGGGCGACGACGGCGCGGTGGAACGCGCACAGGCGATGCTGGGGTACATCTATCTGTTTGGCACCTGCGGCGCCGCGAAGGACGCAGAAAAAGCCTTCTACTGGAACACCAAGGGCGCAGAAAACGGCGATGCCTCCGCTCAGGCGGACCTTGCGTATCAGTATTACAACGGCGGCTGGGGCAGCGGCATCAAGATGGACTACAAAAAGGCAGTGTACTGGTACAAGAAGGCGGCGCAGCAGGGGGAGAAGTATGCCATCGGCTGGCTGCGGGATCATGGGTATGATCGGGAGCTTTGATTTGCAGCTGCCGCCGGAGCGAGGGTTTTTGGCTCTCTGTCTTTGATAATTTGTACGTGGGGTTATATCTTCTGCTGAATCGCAGCTTTTCATTAGTGATATTTGATGGTTTGTACCCCACAAGCTGCCGAACCAAGCCGAGAATGCGGCGGTTTGAGCCTTTGCGAAAACCGCGGTATTCTCGTGACAGTACATCCCGTCAGGGTGTACTGTTATTTCGCCACCTTCTGCCGATTCGATAGTATTTTGTTTTTCAATCTTTGAAGGTTTTCTGCAATGTTTCGCTTTCATAACCTTACCGCATCGCAGTTCCTGCAAGAAGCTGACCCTAATAGTTCGCGCAGGCGCGAACTATCA
>JAHHSN010000063.1 GCA_020025195.1 Angelakisella sp. | reverse complement strand
GGTCATTTCATTGAGACCGTATTCCTTCCCGCGGGGGCAGGAGTAGCCGGAAATTTCCCATTCGCCCGCCTTTTTCTCCGCCTTCAGGTGGCAGCCCTTGGGACAGACGATGCAGATGAGCTCTTTCATTTTGCTTCCGCCTCCTTTGCGATGACCGAAATGGTGATGTCCCCTTCTGCCTTTTCAAGGAGCACGCGGGGCAGCGGGATTTTTTCCATCTCGCCGGGCGCCATATGCTCGCGGGGGAAGCGGCAGAGGACCGTTCCCGCCTCATCGGTCACGGTGATGAGCCGGTCGCGATAGACGTTATTGACCCGGAAAAAGACTTCCGCCAGCTTTTCCACCCCGTCCGGACGGATTTCCTGCGGGACGGTATAATTGACGGCGTTCCCGTTTTTGAGCTTAATGACTCGGCCGCCGTTTCGTTTTCCGGCGGCGTACCGGGCGGCAGCGGCGCCGGCTTTTTCGCTTTCCGCGGTCACGAAGTCAACAAGGTCATGAACGTGCACCACGTTGCCGCAGGCAAAGATGCCGGGAATCATGGTCTCCATGTTCTCATAGACCAGAGCGCCGTTCGTCCGCCGGTCGATGGGGATGCCCGCCGCGCGGGTCAGCTCGTTTTCGGGGATGAGTCCCACCGAAAGGAGAACGGTGTCGCAGTCAAAGGTCTGCTCCGTCCCCCGGATGGGACGGCGGTTTTCGTCTACCTTGCTGATGACTACCTGCTCCACCCGCTCCCGGCCGATGATGTCCGTGATGGTGTGGGAGAGATAGAGAGGAATGTCATAGTCATTGAGGCACTGGACGATATTGCGGTTCAGGCCGTTGGAATAGGGGCAAAGCTCCACGCAGGCGAGGACCTTTGCGCCTTCCAGGGTCATGCGCCGTGCCATGATGAGCCCGATATCGCCCGAACCCAGAATGACGACCCGGCGGCCGACCATGTAGCCCTCCATATTGACATAGCGCTGGGCGGCTCCCGCGGTAAAGATGCCGGCGGGGCGGTCGCCCGGAATGGCAATGGCGCCGCGGGTGCGCTCCCGACAGCCCATAGCCAGAACGATGGCGCCGGCGGTCAGCTCCTGATAGCCCTGGGCGCTGCTGATGCAGGTCACCTTATGGTCGGAGGTCACCTTCACCACCATGGTGTCCAGCAGCACCTCGGCGCGGGTCTCGGAAAGAAGTTTGATAAAACGTCCGGCGTATTCGGGACCGGTCAGCTCCTCCTTAAAGTGGTGCAGACCGAAACCGTTGTGGATGCACTGATTGAGGATGCCGCCGAGGGAATGATCCCGCTCGATGACCAGCACCCTTTCGGCGCCGTTCTCGCAGGCGGCGCAGGCAGCGGCCAGCCCCGCAGGGCCTCCGCCGATCACGATGACGTCATATTGCTTATTCATTGTGCGGCGCCTCCTTTTGTGGGGCCGGTCAGCAGGTAGCTGCCGTCCTCGTCCATCAGGACCTCCTCCATGGGAAGTCCCAGCTCCCGCGCGATGATCTCATGTACACGGGGCCCGCAGAAGCCGCCCTGACAGCGGCCCATGCCGGCATTGCAGCGGCGCTTGATGGCGTCGATGGAGCGGGGAACGATGGGGCGGTGCAGAGCCTCCACGATCTCCCCCTCGGTGACGGTCTCGCACCGGCAGATGACCTGCCCGTAGAGTGGATTCTTTCGGATGAGCGCCGCCTTTTCCTCTCCGGAGAGCCGGTTAAAGATCACGCGGCGGCGGGTATCGGTAAAGGTTTCCTTTTCTTTGGGGTCAAGGCCGCCCTTCACCAACAGCCGGAACGCCTCCTCCGCGATGGCGGGGGCGGCGGAAAGCCCGGGAGATTTGATGCCGGCGAGGTTAATAAAGCCAGGGGCCTCCTTTGACTCCTCAATGATGAAGTCGTCGATCTCCGCGGCGGCGCGGACGCCGGAAAAGTTGCGGATGGATTCCCGATAATTGATGGAGGGAACGGAGCGGGCGGCACAGCGGCGGACATAGTCAAGACCGTCGGCCGTATTGGAAACGTCATCGGGGCTGTCCACCGGCTCGGCAGAGGGCCCCACAATGAGGTTGCCATGCACCGTCGGCGCGACCAGAATGCCCTTGCCCATCTCATTGGGACACTGGAAGATGACAGAATGAACAAGATCGCCCTGCGATTTATCCATAATATAATACTGCCCGCGCACGCCCTGGATATGGAACCCGGAACCGCCCGCCATCTCATGCACACGGTCGGCGTAAAGTCCGGCGGCATTCACCACAAAGCGGCTCTCATAGGAGCCGGATGGCGTGGTGATGCGAAAGCCGCCTTCTGTTTTTTCTATGGCGGTAACAGGGGAGGAGAGCTGCAGGTCACAGCCGTTTGTAACGGCGGTCTCCGCCATCGCGAGCGCGTATTCCCAAGGGTTGACGATCGCGGCAGAGGGCGCCCAAAGCGCGGAGGTTACCTCCCGGCTGAGGTTCGGTTCTTTTTCAAGCACCGCCTCGGCACTCAAAATCTCCAGCCCGGGAACGCCGTTTGCAAGACCCTGCTCATAGAGACGCCGCACATGGCGGTCATCCTCTTCGTTAAAGGCGAGCACAAGGGAACCGATCTCCTCCCGCTCCACATCGAGCTTTCGGCAGATTTCCTTGGCAAGCTCCACTCCGCGGACATTGAGCCGGGCCATCAGTGTGCCGGGTGCGGGGTCGTATCCCGCGTGCAGGATAGCGCTGTTGGCCTTGGTTGTCCCGTTGGCAACGTCGTTTTTTTCCTCCAGCACCAGCACCCG
Organism: Angelakisella sp.; assembly: GCA_020025195.1. Taxonomy (GTDB): domain Bacteria; phylum Bacillota; class Clostridia; order Oscillospirales; family Ruminococcaceae; genus Angelakisella. Next base: position 369 of record JAHHSN010000063.1, on the reverse strand, counting down.
GCAGTCATAGCGGGAAAGGTGGTAAGCAACGGCGGCGCCGGTCACTCCGCAGCCGATTACAGCTACGTCATACATAAAAATCCCCCTTTTCACAAAGAGTCAATTAAAAAAATATCGATGGGTCGTCCGCCTTGAAAATCGGGAAAACAGGCGTAATAGATACCTATATATATTGGCGGACATTGACACAAATATAACATCTCTTCGGAGCAATTTCAATAGCGCGGCGAGAAGAAAAAACGAAAAAGTATCGAAATAAAACTTGACAAGCCGTTCTCACTGTGATATGCTAATAAACGCCGCAAGACGGCGCCTGCACCTTGAAAATTGAACAACATTTGAGCTTGATAATCTTTTTTGAAGATTATT
>JAHHSN010000062.1 GCA_020025195.1 Angelakisella sp. | reverse complement strand
CGGATTATTTTCCTCCGGCTTCGGCTTCTCCCCGGGCTTCGGTTTATCCTCCGGCTTCGGTTTATCCTCCGGTTTGGGCTTGTCCTCCGGTGTTTCTTTATTCTCCGGATCCTCCTCGGAGGGGTGGCTCTCAATGGAAGGAATTTTTGAGAGGTCCGGTAATTCTACCTGATTGTTTTTGACGGTCGGCATGGGGGTGATGGGCTCCGCAGCGCAGCCGGAAAGCACCAGGGCCGCAAGCATGAGTCCGATCAAACGCTCTCGCTTCAAGGCGGGGTCCTCCTTTCGGTACATAGGCTATCCTTTATTATAGTGACTTGTCCTGTCCCTTTCAATGCGTAAAAAATGAATTTTTTGTGATGGCGAAAAAAGAAAAGTCCCGCCCGGAAAAAACACCGGACGGGATTTTTATAGGAAATTGGGGGTAAGAAACAATGAATTACGCCTTGCCGTTGCAGCCGAGGACGTCGACAATCTTATGACGAACGAGGTCACGGATGTGGTCACGGCCGTCGCCGAGGTACTGACGGGGATCGAAATGATCGGGATGCTCCACAAAGTGCTTGCGGACAGCAGCGGTCATGGCGAGACGCAGGTCGCTGTCGATGTTGATCTTGCAGACCGCTTTCTTGGCAGCCTCACGCAGCATTTCCTCAGGGATGCCGATGGCGTCGGGCATCTGGCCGCCGTACTGGTTAACGGTGGCAACGTCCGCCGCGATGACAGAGGAAGCGCCGTGCAGTACGATGGGGAAGCCGGGCAGACGCCGGGAAACTTCATCCAGAATATCAAAGCGCAGCTGGGGCTTCTGGCCGGGACGGAACTTATAGGCGCCGTGGCTGGTACCGATGGCGATGGCGAGGGAATCGACGCCGGTGCGGGAGACGAACTCCTCCACCTCGGCAGGGTTGGTGAACTGCGCGTCCTCAGCGGAAACATTGACCGCGTCCTCGATGCCGGCGAGCTTGCCCAGCTCGGCCTCGACAACAACGCCGTGGTCATGAGCATACTCAACCACCTTGCGGGTGATCTCGATGTTCTTGTCAAAATCATAGTGGGAAGCGTCAATCATGACGGAGGTGAAGCCGCCGTCGATGCAGTCCTTGCAGATCTCAAAGCTGTCGCCGTGATCCAGGTGCAGCGCGATCGGGATGCTGGTGTCGGCAATAGCGGCCTCCACGAGCTTGGTGAGATAGACATGCTTCGCGTATTTGCGGGCGCCGGCGGAAACCTGAAGAATGACGGGAGCCTTCTCCAACTCAGCGGCCTCGGTAATCGCCTGAACGATCTCCATATTGTTGACGTTGAAAGCACCGATGGCGTAGCCGCCCTCATAGGCCTTCTTAAACATTTCCTTGGTAGTTACAAGTGGCATAATAGATCCTCCTCCGCGAAAATATTATTTTTAACAAGTATATTGTACCAACTTTGCAGGCTTATTGCAATGGGAAACCTTCGAATGTGATAAAAAAATCACAAATATTTTTGGGAAACAGAACCCCTTCCCCGGGAAGGCTTGTGGCTTCCCCACAAAGCGAGATGGAAAGGGGGGATAACTGTCAGTAAACCGCGAAAAGGATGAACAAACTTTGAATAACTGTTTTACACAATTTGAACACGGGGGGAAAAGGGGCTTAAAACCGTATACTTTTAACACTTTCCACCGGGTTTTCCACAGGAAATGGGGAAAACCGTGTGGAAAAAGTGGAAAGCCGAGATTATACGAACAGTAATCGCATTCATCTGCCGGAGCGGTCGGTTTGCATAAATTTTGCAACAAAGCACAAACTAACCACGAACCAATCCAATCTGAAAGGGAGCGAAGCTATGCTGAAGGGCGTCAACAAGCATGTGGTCGAGGTGGTGGACTTTGATAATGAGTATTTTGAGAGAGCGATCCTCTTTGTGAAGGCGGGAAAGCAAGGGAAGGGGGAAGAATCCCTCAAGGAATCCGCACGGCGGTATCTGGGGAGCATCCGCTACCGTCCGCGGAGCGCCGGCAGCTGGAAGCGCTGGCTGCTCATCACCCTTTTCTGGGCGGCGACCCTGGCGGCGGGGGTGGCGCTGGCGGCGTTTCTTCTCAAATAATGACGAAAACAGGGTGGAAAGACCGGGGCGCTTTGTGGTATACTGATGCTGTATAAGCCGGAGTACCCCCCTCCGGCTCCCCAAAGTATTCGGGAAAGGCGGAACTATCAATGCAGCATCGTAATGAAACCGAGGAGCGCACCCGTGTTTTGGCGGGGCGCAATCCCGTTATGGAGGCTCTGCGCTGCAGGGAGGAGCTGGAAAGCCTCTACATACAGTCGGGCGCGCCCAAGGGGCCGCTCGGCGCCATTCTGAACAAAGCGCGGGAGTCAGGCGTCCCCATCAAGGAGGTCACCCGTGAAAAGCTCACCCAGCTCACCGGCATCGACACCCATCAGGGGGTGGCGGCGGTGCTTTCGGCGGCGTCCTACTCCCAGATGGAGGATATTTACGCCCGGGCGGGGGAGGAACCCCTCTTTGTGGTCCTCTGCGATGAGATCGAGGATCCCCACAATCTCGGCGCCATCATCCGGACGGCGGAGGCCTGCGGCGCGCACGGGGTCATCATCCCCAAGCGGCACAGCGCGGGCCTCACTGCGGCGGCGGTCAAGGCCTCCGCGGGCGCGGCGGTCTGCCTGCCGGTGGTGCGGGTCAGCAACCTCGTCTCGACGATGGAGGAACTCAAAAAAAGAAACGTCTGGATCACCTGTGCCGACATGGACGGCGAAAGCTGGTGCTCTCTGGACTTTACGGGCGGCGTCGCGCTGGTCATCGGCTCGGAGGGCAAAGGCGTCAGCCGGCTGGTCAGGGAGCAGTGCGATTTCGTGGCGTCGCTCCCCATGCGGGGCCAGATCAATTCCCTCAACGCCTCGGTGGCGGGCGGGATCATCCTCTATGAAATGGCCCGTCAGCGCCTCGGCATCAAAGCACGCTGAGGAACATCAGTGACAACAACTGCGGAGGTAAAGCAAAATGACAGACAGCAGATATAACGTAGATGATATTTTGCGGGAGGTCAAAGCGAAGAAGGAACGGACGGCGCATCCTGCTGCCGCGCCCATTCCCCCCGCCGCGCCGAAGCCCATCCCTCGGGAAGAACCCCGGCCTCGGGACTTACCTTC
>JAHHSN010000061.1 GCA_020025195.1 Angelakisella sp. | reverse complement strand
CTTTGTTATCATATCATTTCCCTGCCGATATGTCAAGGGCTTTTTTCGATTTTTTTCGTTTTTTATTCATTTTCTTTTTTCCTCGGTTTCTTTTGCGGCATTCCCCCCGTAAATATGCTATACTACTATCAGATCCGGCAGAGCTTCTGCCATTATGACGAAAGGAGGGCGGGCCGATGGCGCTTCAGTTTGAAACGCTCGCAGACGGGCTTTCGGTCGCGGTGACCCCCGTCCACCGCTTTGGGACCGACGCCTTTCTTCTGGAACACTTTGCCGCCGTCCGCGGGGATGACGCCGTGCTCGACCTCTGTGCCGGGTGCGGCATCGTGGGGCTGCTCATGCTTCGCCGGGAACGGCCGCCGCGGTCTGTTTTGGCGCTGGAGATCGCAGAGGAGCCCTTTCATCTTATGGAGGCCGCAAGGGAGAAAAACGCCCTTGGAGAGCGTTTTCTGCCGCTCAGAGGGGATCTCCGGGAGACGGCAGCTCTCCCCGGCCGGGGGGTGTTTTCGCTTGTCACCTGCAATCCTCCCTATTTTGAGGCAGGAACCGGCTTTCTCTGTCCCGAGGAGGGACGGCGGGGCCAACGGCATGAGAGCGAAGACAGCTGCACCATCCGTGAAGTCTGCCGTGCGGCGGCCTATTCCCTTAAATACGGCGGAAGATTCTGCCTCTGCCAGCGTCCGGAGCGCCTGACCGACGTCCTTTCGGCGCTGAGGGACTGCAAGCTGGAGCCGAAACGTCTCCGCTTTGTGCAGAAGCGCCCCGAAACCGCGCCATGGCTCTTTCTGGTGGAGGGCCGGGCCGGCGGACGCCCCGGGCTTTCGGTGCTGCCGCCGCTTTATACGGAGGATGGGCAGGGGGATTATTCCCCCGAAATGAAGCTGATTTATCATCTTTGAGGAGGACTTACCCTATGGGAACGCTTTATCTGGTCGGTACGCCCATCGGCAATCTGGGGGACCTTTCGCCGCGCGCGGCAGAGATCCTCTCGGAGGTGGATTTTATTGCCGCGGAGGATACCCGTGTCACCATGAAGCTGCTCTCGCACTTTGAAATCAAAAAGCCGATGGTGAGCTACCATGAGCATAACGCCGCCCAGCGGGGGCCGGAGATCATCGGTCGGCTGCTGGCGGGGGAATCCGCCGCCATCGTGACCGATGCGGGGATGCCCTGCATCAGCGACCCCGGGGAAGGACTGGTGGCGCTCTGTCACCAAAACGGCGTCAAAATCGCCGCGGTGCCGGGACCCACGGCAGCAATGACCGCCCTCGCGGTTTCAGGCCTTCCCACGAGGCACTTTGTCTTTGAGGGCTTTCTCCCGGTCAAAAAAGGGGAGCGGCGGGAACGGCTGGCGCTTTTGGCCCCCCTTCCGCAGACGCTCATCTTTTATGAGGCGCCGCATAAGCTGCGGGCAACCTTGGCCGACCTCCTGGAGGGGCTGGGCGACCGGAAAATCAGCCTTTGCCGGGAGCTGACGAAACTATACGAGGAGGTCTCCCTCACCACGCTGGGGGAGGCAAACCGGGAATATGAGACCCGGGAGCCGCGCGGGGAATACGTCCTCATTGTGGCGGGCCGGGAGCCGGAAGCACCCGGCGCGGGACTGACGCCGGAGGAGGCCGCGGAGCTGGTGCGGCAGTTGGTCGGATCGGGCGTCTCCCTGAGCGACGCCGCAAAGCAGGTAGCGCGGGACAGCGGCTACCAGAAGGGCGTCCTCTATAAAATGGCGCTGGAAGAAAAATAACTCCCCTAAAAAAAGGAAGCCGGGTGACCGCGAAGGGCCGCTCGGCTTTTTGTTATGCTCTTTTGGGAGGAGCAGTGATCTCCGCTCCCCCTTTTTCTTATTCATAGATATTCTGCGGGGTGAGGGCGGTGGGATTCACGGTGACGGTGCGCTCATAGTAGAGCGGCACGCCCTTTTCCACCAGACGCCCCATCACCACAAAGCGGTAGCCGTTGGGGTAGCTCTTCACGATGCGGCGACAGCAGGTGGAAAGGGTCATGATGCGGTCGCTCGGACTGACCTCCACCCCAAAGTCAAAGAGACTCTTGTGCTTCGCCTCCTCCAGAATGGCCGCCAGCTCCTCATGGGTGGGGTCCGGCAGGTTGTAATGGAAGCTCGTTTTGGTGTGGAAAACGGCAAACACCTCAAAAACCATGCTCTCCTCCTCGGTGGCAAAGAGGAAATAGGGGTGATTTTTGCAGAAATCGATGTTCTGCCAGCGTTTCAGCTCGGTGAAATGCTCAAACTCCCGGGAGGCCTCCACCCCGCCGTTCGGGTTTTCGTCCTTGCTGTGGCCGTAGATGACAAGGTTCCGGGACTGGCTGTCCCTCCCGGTCAGCCGGTTTCGGAAATCCGAGACGAGGGCGCCGTTTTTGTCCTTTTCCTTGTAGTCATTGTGCTTGAGGTAATAATCGTTGTCCTTGGCCCGCTGGAAGACGGGACTATCCACCGTGGTGTCGTAGAGATAGAGCCAGCCGACGGTGTCGGGGTTTTTCTTCTTAAATTCCCCGACGTTTTTCACCATGTCCTCGCGGATCTGCCAGAAGTCCCGCGACTCCCCGGCATATTCCTTATGGTGAGGGTCGTCAGCCGTCCCGGTTCCGGGGCCGGGCTGCTCCCGGGCGGGCGGCATTTCGGGCCGTTCGGGCTTTTCGGAAAGGGCAGGCTCTTCCGGCGCCTCCGGCGGCACCGCGGAAGAAACCGGCTTTTCCGCTTCTTCCGGCTTTTCCATTTTCTCAAAAGGATCTATCGTCAGCGAGGGGCGGTCGGGCTCCGGGGCCGGGGGCTCCTTTTCCCCGCAGGCCGCGAAGGACAGGACGGCCAGCAGGGCCGTCAGGGTCAGGATCAGCTTTTTCATCGGGGCGTCCTCCTTTTTGGTGGGAACCGAAACGGTCCTTTCCCTATCAGTGGCACCATTTTCCTGTTTTACTGCACCGGGGCGAAATATTTTCGTCCCGACCGGGTCGGGATGCCCCGGGCCGGCGAGCGCCGGCTGGCGGACGCGGACATAGGTCGTGGTTGATCTTAGGCTCGCGCTCGCGTCCACACTTGCTGCGGGGGGGAGAGGTGTTCACCGTTCTCGGCTGGGATGCGGAGAATCCCGCTTTCCCTCCAAACGTGAAATTTTCGCCCGCCTTTTATAAAAGGC
>JAHHSN010000060.1 GCA_020025195.1 Angelakisella sp. | reverse complement strand
AGTGCCGAAGATACTTGGCTGGAAGCGGCCCGGGAAAATAGGTCTATGCCGGCACAAAAAAACCATCCTATGCGGATGGTTTTTTTGATGCAATTTTGATATGATAGGTCAAGAGAGGAGGGGGTGCGATGATGGAACAAACAAGAGGCGCCCGGTTTTTCTGGATGGAGGGCATTTTCTTTGTGGCCTTCTGCTCCCTCTTTGCCTATGTGACCAGCATTATGCTGGAATATGGTTATACCGAGGTGCAGTGCGGCCTTGTCAGTATGCTGCAGTACATCGTTATGATGGCGGCAGGCCCCCTCTACGGCCAGCTCATTGACCGCGGGCTTTCGCCCAAAAAGCTGTTCCTTATCCTTACAGCCCTCGGCATGTTGCTGACACCCCTTCTTCCGCTCGCTTTGGAGCACGGTTTTGTCTTTACCATGATCGCCTTCGGCGTGATCTCGTTCCTGGATTTCTGCGGACCCAACGTGCTGGATACCTGGATTAGCATGACTATCCGGCGGGACCCGGCGCTCGATTATGGGAGGATTCGCAGCGCGGGCTCCATTTTCTATGCCGGGACGGCGCTTGTCTCCGGCTATCTGATGGTCCCTCTGGGGGTCAAATCCCTCTTCATCCTGCATTTTATCTTCCTTGGCCTTTCCATGATTCTGGGGGCGCGGATGGAAGCGCCCGAAGATCTTCCCGAACCGCCTTGTACTTCCGCTTTTTCCGAGGCGTCGGATAAGGTCTCCGCCCGCGAGGGACTCGCGCTGCTCTTTTCCAGCCGGCCGTATGTTATCTTTCTCATTTCCGGTACGCTCTATTATTTTTCCACCCGTGCCATCAACACCTTTATGCCTGTGGTGCTGGCGCATATCGGCGGGGATGTTTCCTCCTATGGGCTTTCGGTCTTTCTCTACTGCGTGGGGGAGTGCATCATGATGCGCGTTGCCTCCCGCATGATCCAGCGGGGCTGCCGGCTGGAATCTCTCTTTACCATCGCGCTCATCACCCTTTCTGTTCGGCTGGCGCTGCTCGGCTTTTTACATAATATGACCCTCGTGATGCTGACACAGGTCTTTTTGTCGGTGGCCTTTGGCTCTTTTATCCGCTTCAGCGTGGAGTACGCCGCGGGGCTGTTCCCGCCGCAGTACAGCGGCCGTGCCATTCTGGTGAGTATCGCGGTGACACAGGGCGTCGGCAGTATTCTCGGTAATCTCCTCGGCGGGTACCTCATTAAGGGTATTGGCGTTCCGGGCTATCTCTATCTCTGTACGGGGATTCTGGTGTTGGCACTTGTTATCTTCCTCTTGGGAAATGGCAGCGGCCAAAAGGCTGCATCCCCTGAAACTCCTTAAAAATTACATCCCCTGCCTTTCCCGATAAACTGGGAGCGGCGGGGGATTTCTTTCTGTTAAACATATACTTTATGTAGACTAAACGGAAAATATAACCGAACAGGAGAGGAAAAGCGGGGAAAGAAAGGCGCCGCCTGCCCCGGGAAGGGTAAGCGGCGCCGGAACGGCTATTGTCTTGGGGAAAGTTTCTTAAAAGACCAGCCTCTCCTCAATATAGGCGCGAAGCTCGGAGATGGGCATCCGGACCTGCTCCATGGAGTCGCGGTCACGGACGGTGACGCAGTTGTCGCCGGGGGTGTTCTCGTCGCCGACGGTCTCAAAGTCCACGGTGACGCAGAACGGAGTGCCGATCTCATCCTCACGGCGGTAACGCTTGCCGATGGAGCCGGCGTCGTCATAATCCACCATGAAGTACTTGGAAAGCTCCGCGTAGAGCTCACGGCCCTTGTCCGCCAGCTTTTTGCTGAGGGGCAGCACCGCCACTTTGAAGGGCGCGAGAGCGGGATGGAAGTGCATCACGACACGAACGTCATCCTTGCCGTTTTTGTCCTGGCCGATGACCTGCTCGTCATAGGCCTCCACAAGGAAGGCAAGCGCCACACGGTCGGCTCCGAGGGAGGGCTCCACCACATAGGGGATATAGTGCTCATTCGTTTCCTGATCGAAGTAGGTGCAGTCCACGCCGCTGGTTTTCTGGTGCTGGGTGAGGTCGTAGTCGGTGCGGTCGGCAACGCCCCAGAGCTCGCCCCAGCCGAAGGGGAAGAGATACTCAAAGTCGGTGGTCGCCTTGGAATAGAAGCAGAGCTCCTCCGGGCTGTGGTCACGCAGACGCAGATGCTCGTCGTTCATGCCGAGATCGAGGAGCCACTGATGGCAGAAGCTCCGCCAGTATTCAAACCACTCAAGGTCGGTGCCGGGCTTGCAGAAGAACTCCAGCTCCATCTGCTCGAACTCCCGGGTGCGGAAGGTAAAGTTTCCGGGGGTGATCTCATTGCGGAAGGACTTGCCGATCTGGCAGACGCCGAAGGGCAGCTTCTTGCGGGTGGTGCGCTGAACGTTATTGAAGTTGACAAAGATTCCCTGCGCCGTCTCGGGGCGGAGATAAAGCTCGCTCTTGGCGTCCTCGGTCACGCCCTGGAAGGTCTTGAACATCAGGTTAAACTTGCGGATATCGGTGAAGTTGTTTCCGCCGCAGTTGGGACACTTGATGTCGTGCTCTTTGATGAACGCCATCATCGCCTCGGGGCTCATGCCGTCGGCGGGCTCGCCGGTAAAGTCCTCAATGAGCTTGTCGGCGCGGTGGCGGGTCTTGCAGTCCTTGCAGTCCATCAGCGGGTCGGAGAAGCCGCCCACATGGCCGGAGGCGACCCAGGTGGTGGGATTCATCAGGATGGCAGCGTCGAGACCGACGTTATAGGGGGACTCCTGAACGAATTTTTTCCACCAGGCGCGCTTGACGTTGTTCTTAAATTCAACGCCGAGGGGACCGTAGTCCCAGGTGTTGGAGAGACCGCCGTAGATCTCGGAGCCGGGATATACAAAGCCTCTGCTTTTGCACAGGCCGACGACCATATCCATCGTCTTATCGGAATTGTTCATGCTACTTCCTCCTCACGGATAATTAACCATTTTATTGTACTTCCAAGGGGGGGAGAAGTCAAGTGAACCGCCGCAATTAAGCGCTTCCCGCAGTTGACAATCGTTTTCCAATCGTCTATACTGATAAAGCTGTTTTGCCCTGAAGCGCCGGGAAAATCCGGGCGGGCGGAGCGCGCAAACAAAGAAAAACAGAAAAGATAAGCCGTTATCGGGGTGTAGCGCAGTTGGCAGCGCGCCTGCTTTGGGAGTTCAGGCACAGTTCCAGCAAAAACTAAATAACCGGGTG
>JAHHSN010000006.1 GCA_020025195.1 Angelakisella sp. | reverse complement strand
AGGTCACGTCCCAGGAATACCTCGTTCTGATCGGTTCCGTAAATCATGGGGCCCAGCCGCTCGCTGAAGCCGTAGCGGCAGACCATGGCACGGGCAATCTTGGTCGCCCGCTCAATGTCGTTGGAGGCACCGGTGGAGATATCCTCCAGCACCAGCTGCTCCGCCACACGGCCCGCCAGAAGCACCGCGATTTCCTGCTCCATCCAGTGCTTGGTCTGGTAGGAGACGTCCTTCTCCGGCAGGGAGAGGGTGAAGCCGCCCGCCCAGCCGCGCGGAACGATGGAGACCTGATGCACCTTATCCTGCTCGGAGCAGTTGTAGGTGACGATGGCATGACCGGACTCGTGGTAGGCGGTGAGATTGCGTTCCTTTTCGGTGATGACATGGGAGCGCTTTTCGGGGCCGACCACCACCTTGATGGTCGCCTCCTGAATATCCTCCATGGTGATGGCGCGGCGGTTCTTGCGAGCCGCCAGCAGCGCCGCCTCATTGGTAAGGTTTTCAAGGTCTGCGCCGGTAAAGCCGCCGGTGGAGCGGGCAATGACGGCGAGGTCCACATCGGGACCGATGGGCTTATTGCGGGTGTGGACCCGCAGGATGGCCTCACGGCCCTTGACGTCGGGATAGTTGACAGTGATCTGGCGGTCAAACCGGCCGGGGCGCAGCAGCGCCGGGTCCAGAATATCTTTCCGGTTGGTGGCCGCCATAACAATAACGCCGATATTGGCGGCGAAGCCGTCCATCTCAACAAGGAGCTGGTTCAGGGTCTGCTCACGCTCATCGTGACCGCCGCCGAGACCGGAGCCACGGTGACGGCCGACCGCATCGATCTCATCAATGAAGATGATGCTGGGAGCGCTCTTTTTGGCCTGCTCAAAGAGGTCGCGGACACGGGACGCGCCCACGCCGACGAACATCTCGACGAAATCCGAACCGGAGATGGAGAAGAAGGGAACCCCCGCCTCTCCCGCTACTGCTTTGGCAAGCAGGGTCTTACCGGTTCCGGGAGGGCCCATGAGCAGTACGCCCTTGGGGATACGGGCGCCGAGGGCATTGAACTTGGCGGGATTGCGGAGAAACTCCACGATCTCCACCAGCTCTTCTTTTTCCTCCTCCGCTCCCGCCACATCCTGGAAGGTGACGCGCTGGTTGGGGTCCTGCTGCTTGGGCTTCAGCTTGGCGAATGCCATTGGGTTCCCGCCCGCGCCGGACTTCTTCATGATCATATACCAGAAGGCGCCCATCAATACGACCACCAGCAAAAGCGGCAGCATCTCCAGCCACCAGGGCATCGGCTCGGCGGCGTCATAATACTGCTTGATGGGGGCGTCGGGATGCTCCTCATTGTAGGCGTCCACCAGCTCGTGGGTGTCGTTCACAAAGAGATTGATGCTGGGCACCATATAGGTCACGATGGATTTATCCTTGTCGTTCAGCACCATGGTCAGCTCGCCGGTTCCGAAATCCAGCTCGTATTCGGAAACCTTCTGATCCTTGAAGTACCCGATGATGGTATTATACTGTGTTTTGGGCGCCGTGTTGTTCATCGAAAAGATCTGTACGGCAAGAAAGCCGAACAGAAGGATGAGAACAATCGGCCAGATCCAATTTTTCTTTTGGGAGCCCAATGAATTCACTCCTGTCTCTACTGGAATACAGTTTACTATGCGCTAAAAAAGCGCGGTTCATGCGTTTTACGCGTAAACGGAAGGATCAAGCACACCGACATAGGGCAGATTGCGATAACGCTCGTCATAGTCAAGGCCGTAGCCGACCACAAATTCATCCGGGATGGTGTAGCCGACATAGTCCGGCTTGATGTCATCCACCCGGCGGGCGGGCTTATCAAGCAGAACGGCGATCTTGATGCTGGCGGGGTCGCGCTCTTTCAGCATTTCCACCAGCCGATGGAGGGTACGTCCGGTATCCAGAATGTCCTCCACGATGACGATATCGCGGTTGTGGATGTCGGAATTGAGGTCCTTAATGATCTTGACATTGCCGGAGGAAGTCGTGCCGGAGCCATAGCTCGAAACCGCCATAAAGTCGATATTGACGTGCATATCCATCTCACGGATCAGATCGGTGAAAAAGACCGATGCGCCGTTCAGTATACAAACCATCAGGGGTTCTTTTCCTTCATAGTCCTTTGTAAGCGTTTCCCCGAGACGCTTGCAGGCAGCCTGCAGCTCCTCGGCGGTAAATAATACTTTGCAGATATCCTTATCCATTTTCATAGCTTTCACGTTCCTCCAAAACTTCAACTGTCAAAATATGCTGAGATTCGCTTCCCGCGCGGCATCGCCGGTCCGCCCCCATCGGCTCCGCCCAGAGGACGCCCTCGTCATCAGCGAGAACCAGGAGATGATCCCGGCGCGCGGCCGGAACGCCCTCCTCGGCGTACCATTTGGAAAGCGGTTTTCCGCCCGCCCTCCCGGGGAGCCGCAGACGGTCCTTCGGCCTGCGGGTGCGAATCATGATATTTCCTTTTATTTTATCACAATCCACTTGGTTTTTTAAGGGGTAATTGTGAAAAATTTCTGGTTCTTTCCTGACCAAATTGTTACATTGTGATATTTTGAGACATCGACCCTCCCAGAGCGGGCGGTAAAAACCCTCCGGGGGCAAGGGATTTGGCAGAGAACACGGCTCCGGCGGCTCCCATCGGGGGCGTTCCTCCAGCCGCAGGATGTTCCCCCGCGCGGTAAAATACCAGCGCCGCTGCCCCACGTCAAGGACTCCGCCCTCCTCGGCCACCCGCCGCATCTCCCCAAGAGTTCTCGCAGAAAGGGGCAGGCCCGCCTCCTCCAGAAGGCGCAGCAGCAGCCGATCTCCGATCGGCTCCGGGAGGGCGAGCACGCCCGCCCGGAGAAGCCCGCCGCCTCCGGCGGCGAGCCGCTGCTGCGCCTCGTCCGCCAAGGTCTCGGTAAGCTCCCACTGGGCCGAGAGCTGCTCCATGGTGCGCTCCATTGCCGCGGGGGCCGCGGGATTGATGGCCAAAAGCTCCGGGATGACCCGGTGCCGGATGCGGTTTCTGGTGTAGTCGTCGCCGTCGTTGCTGCTGTCCTCCACATGGGGGAGTCCTTCCTTTTCAAGGTAGGCCAAAATTTCCTCCCGGGTGCAGGAAAGGAGCGGTCGGATGATGTTCCCCCGCCGTTTTGGGATACCGCAAAGCCCGCGGAGACCCGTCCCCCGGGTGAGATTGAGGAGGAGGGTCTCGATGCTGTCATCGAGGGTGTGGGCGGTGGCGATCTTCCCATCCTCCCCTGCCGCCTCCTGAAAGAAGGCATAGCGCGCCTCCCGTCCTGCAGCTTCCAGCGAGGAGCCGGTTTCTTCGGCGAGGGCGGCGATCTCCACCCGTTTTACCAAAATGGGAAGCGAAAAGCGCTCCGCAAGCTCCCGCACGAACCGCTCGTCCCGGTCACTTTCCGCGCCGCGGAGACAGTGGTTCAGATGGCAGACGGTAAGGGCGAGATCATATTCCTCCCGGATCGAACACAAAAAAGCGAGCAGGGCAACAGAATCCGCACCGCCGGAGACCCCGACGGCGATCCTGTCACCCTGACAGAGAAGCGAATCTTTTTGCAAGGCGGCCAGCGCCTTTTCTCTCAGCTCTTTCATTCTCTCGTACGGTCTATGCTGTAAAAGCGGGTATACTGGCCGTCCCAGCGCAGATCGACGCTGCCGGTCTCGCCGTGACGGTTCTTTGCGATAATGCACTCCGACTCGGACTGGTCCTCCCGTTCCCGCTCGTAATAACCCTCACGGTAGAGGAACATAACGATGTCGGCGTCCTGCTCGATGGAGCCGGACTCACGGAGGTCTGCCAGCACGGGGCGGTGGTCGGCGCGGGACTCGGTGCCGCGGGAAAGCTGCGAAAGGGTGATAACCGGAACATTGAGCTCCTTCGCCATCACCTTGAGGGCGCGTGTCATCTCAGAGACCTCCTGCACGCGGTTATCAATGCGGCGGCCGCTGGACATCAGCTGCAGGTAGTCGATGACCACCAGCCCGAGATTCCGGACCCGGCGCAGCTTCGCCTTGATTTCCGCCACGGTGATGCCCGCAGTGTCGTCCATATAAAGGGGCGCTTCGCTGAAGCGCGGGGAAAGCTCCGCGATCTTGATCCAGTCCTCCGAGGAAAGATCGCCGGTGAGGAGCCGTTTGCTCTCAATGGCGCCTTCCGAGGAAAAGAGACGGTTCATCAGCTGTTCCCGGCTCATTTCGAGGGAAAAGATGGCGACGGTCTTGTTGCCGCGCAGCGCCACGTTGGCCGCGATATTGAGGGCGAATGCCGTCTTGCCCATACCGGGACGGGCGGCGATGAGGATGAGGTCGGACTTATTGAGGCCGGTGATCATGCGGTCAAGGTCGCCGTAGCCGGTGGAGATCCCGAGGTAATCCTTCTTATTCTCGCCGGACAGCTTCTGCAGCCGGTCAAAGGTCTCCATCACAACGGTGGAGGCGGGCAAAAGGCCGCCCGCGTCCCGTCCCTCGCGAATATCATAGACTCGCTGCTCCGCCAGCTCCAGGAGCTCCTTGGCGGAGGCACCCGGCTCGGCGGCGGCGTCCCCGATCTCCCGGGAAGTGCGGATGAGGCTGCGGAGATAGTATTTCTCCTGAAGGATGGCGGCATACGCCTCGATATTGTGCACCGAGGGGACCGCTTCCGCCAGCTGCGCGAGATAGATCTTGGTCTGCTCCGGGGTGGAAAAGACCTCCTCCCGGAGGCAGTCCTCCATCACGGTGACAATGTCGATGGTCTCGCCGAGGGTAAACTTGCGGGTGAGGATCTCAAAGATGCGGCGATGCTGCTCCCGGAAAAAGAACTCCCCGCGCAGAAGCTTCACCAGCTCCGCCACGCAGTTGGAATCCAGAAGCGCCGCGCCGAGGACCGACTGCTCCGCTTCCTCGCTGTAGGGCAGATTGGCAAGCCCCAGGTCAAAGCGTTCCTCCGCCATGCCGTCCCCTCCTTTCGTTCTCAAGGTTTCCGTGGTTTTTCTTGCAATCAGGCTTCGCCGACCAGCACATAAACGCTCGCGGTGACGCCGTTATAAATCTTGATTTCCACCGTGTAGGTGCCGAACGCCTTGATGTCCTCCCCGAGGTTCACCCGGCGCTTATCAATGGAGGCGCCCAGCTGCTTCTCCAGGCCCTCCGCGATCTCCTTCGCGGTGACGGAGCCAAAGAGCTTGCCGTTCGCGCCCGCCTTGGCGGTGAGCTTCACGGTCTTGCCGTCGATGAGGGCTTTCTGCTCGAGAGCCGCTTTCTTTTCCTCCGCGAGGCGGAACTGCTCGGCGGATTCCCGGTTTTTCAGTTCGTTCATCGCAGTGCTGTTCGCCTCGATGGCGAGGCCTTTCTTTATGAGGAAGTTACGGGCGTAGCCGTCAGCCACCTCCACGAGCTGGCCTTTCTTTCCGGAGCCCTTTACGTCCGCCTGCAATACTACTTTCATCTTTCATTTCCTCCCTTATTGTTCTCGTCAAAGTACCGGTCGATTGCTTCCAGCAGGCGCTGGCGGCAGTCTTCCAGAGGTACGTTCTTGATTTGCGCGCCCGCCATCGTCTGATGGCCGCCGCCGCCCATGTATTCCAGTATCACCTGAACGTTGATGACGCCCATACTGCGCCCGGAGATGTTGACGGTGCTGTCATCCTCAAAGAGGACGAAGGAGGCGTCCACATCACTGATCCCGAGCAGGTCGTCCGCCGCCTGCGGCGCCACCACGCGGATATCCTCCGTCGCGGTGAGCGAATAGGCGATGGCGCACCCGCGGTAGATCTCCGCGGAGCCGACCAGACGGGAGCGCTCCTGATAGCTCTCCATGCTGGAGGAGAAGAGCTTTCTCACCTCAACGGTATCGGCCCCCATCCTCCGGAGGTAGGCCGCCGCCTCAAAGGTACGGGCGCCGGTGTGCAGGGTAAAGTTCTTGGTATCCAGCATCACGCCGGCGAGCAGGGCTTCCGCCTCCGAAACGGAGATGCGGACCTTGCCGTCATTAAAATACTGAACCAGCTCGGACACCATTTCACTGGCGCTGCTGGCATAGGGCTCGTGGAAAAAGATGATGGCGTTGTTGATGTGGTCCACCATCTTGCGGTGATGGTCGATGATAACGACGCTGCGGCACTGCTCATAGACCGCGCGGCTTTCCAGAATGTTTGCAATGTGGGTATCCACCACGATGAGCAGCGTGTTTTTATTGATGAGCTCCAGCGCATGATAGGGGCTGACGAACGCGCTTTCATGCTCGGGGTTATCCTTTATGTAATGCTCATAAAGGGGCTGCGCCAGACTTTTTTCGGTATCGAGGACGATCTTGCAGGGCTTGCCAAGGAAGGAAAGTCCTGCGTACATGCCGATGCCGGCGCCGAGACAGTCGAGGTCGGCAAAGCGGTGCCCCATGATGAGGATGTTATCGCAGGTGCGCGCCACCTCGGTGATGGCGTTGGCCATGATGCGGGTACGAACCTTATTGCGCTTTTCCACGCCGCGGGAAACGCCGCCGAAAAACTCATAGCCGTTCTTCTGCTTGACCGCTGCCTGATCGCCGCCGCGTCCCAGCGCCATATCAAGCGCCTGCCGCGAGATCTCCTCGCTTTCGTGGAGATTGCCCTCCCGGGAGCCGACCCCGATGGACAGGGTGGGAGAGGGACGGTCGCCGGCGTCGATCCCGCGGATGGCATCAAGGATCTTGAAGCGCTCCGCGAGGACCTTTTTCATATAGCGTTCCTCCATGACGCAGAGATAGCGGTCCCGCTCCAGCTTTTTCACCATGCCGTGGTTTTCCTCGGCAAAGCTTTCGATGATGTGTTCGATGTCGCCCATCATCTTGCTGCGCTCGTTCTCCTTGGCGTCGGTGAAAAGCTCGGTATAGTTATCAATGACCATGGTGAGGACATAGGGGCGGGAGTCAAAGTACTGCTGGGTGCAGACCTTGAGGTCGTGGTCGTCCACCAGCCCGACGATGGTGAGGTTGCCCCGCTTCACCGAGGAGTGCATCAGGTAAGCGGTGTATTTGTGGGCGCAGATCTCCACATTGACGCCTTCCGGGGTGCTTTCCGTCTGCCACTCAAAGCCGGGCATCAGCTCCCGGATGTTCGCCCCGAAAAGCTCCTGTCCCGGGAACACGGTGCGCTTGCAGACGCCGTTCACCCAGATGATCTCTCCATCCTCCCGAACGATGAACGCCGCGTAGGGCAGCGCCGCCACGGCATCGCTCATGACCCGCTCCAGGTCCGCCTTGAGCCCGGCGAACTGGGTCTTGTTGCTGCGGGTGATGAAGTAATCCCAGAGGACGGTGGAAACAAGCGCCGCCGCAAAAAGCCCAACACAGATAAAGAAGCCCGCGTGCCGCCCCTCCCGCAGGTAGAAAAGCAGGGTCATCACGGCACAGACGGCAAGCAGCATCCCGTGGATCGGGCGATATTGATTCAGTCTTTTCAGCAAAATATCCCTCCGTTCAAACGGCAAACGACTGACAAAATGATCGAATCATATTATAATACAGATTTGCTCAAGTTAGATTATATCATTACCGGGCGCAAATGAAAAGCAATTCGGAGGGTTTTTCCCGGAGGAGTGAGCCAGGGAAACTCTTTTTCGAGGGGAGAGAGGGTCTTTTTCCCTGTTTTTCGTCCAAAATCGCCCCGTTTTTTCCTTTTTGGCGACTTTAGGGCAGACGATTCCCTTTTCTCTCCGGTTGTGCTATAATTTTTCCCGAACCTTGAGGCAATAAAATCGGGATTTCGCGGCACTGATATGGTGAACGCGCATTCCCGCTGCCGGAATCTCCGTGCAAAAGGAAGGTGCAGGAATGACAATGACTGAACAGGTCGCGCTCGCCCAGCAGGGAGATCGAGCCGCCTTCGGACAGCTTTATGACGCCGTGGCGCCCGATCTCTACCGTATGGCTCTCTACACCCTAGGCAATCCGCATGACGCCGAGGACGTCGTCTCCGAGACCTTTTTGGAGGCCTTCCGCGGGATCGCAAAGCTGCGGGAAACCGAAGCCTTCCGCTCCTGGATCTTCCGCATTCTCTCCTTTCGCTGCAAACGGAAGGTGAGCCAATATATCCTTCATCGCGGAGAGATTGACCTCGACAGCTATTTTGAAACCGCGTCTGAGGCGACGCAGGAGGACAGTACGGTCCGTGCGGAGCTTTCCGAAGCGCTGGGCCGCCTCACCGTGGAGGAGCGCGAGATCGTGCTGCTCTCGGTGCTGGAGGGCTACACCATGCGGGAAATCGCCCTGATTATGGGGCTGCCGCAGGGCACGGTGAGCAGCAAACTGCACCGTACCCTCAAAAAGCTGCGCGGTCAGCTGGAACACTGAGGAAAGGGGGAGTCATCATGAATGAAAAAGATACCATTCGGGATCTGGGGCGTGTAAAGGCCCGCTTTGACGCTGCCGGAAAACCGCTCCTTCCGTCCTCGCTGCGCTCCGAGGAGCTGTTCCGTCGGCTGGATAACGATCATCTCTCCCTGCCTGAGGGGGAACTGACCCCCGAAAAGCCCGCCCGCGTCATCGCCTTTCCCACCCGCGCGGCAGCGGTCGCCGCCGCTCTCCTTTTGGTGGCTGGACTGGCTTTCGCGGCACGCGGCCTTCTGAACGGCGGCGCACCGGCGCCTGTGCAGTACGAGGTCGGGAATCCCTCCGATCCGGACGCCCGAAACACCGGGGAAAAACAGTCTCCGGAAGAAGAATCCCTGCTCCATTCGGCAAAGCCGAAGCCGGATCACGGCGATAACGCGACCCCGCAGGTGGATCCTCCCACCGGAGGAGGCGAAAAAACGACCCCTCCTCCTATGGTTGGAAATCCTTCCAACGGCAGCGGAATGCCAAATCCGCCTACGGCAGGCGGTCCCGTCACCGGCGGAAACGATGATCCGGATCAGACCGATGCGCTCGGTCATTTTCTCCTTTCCCTTTCCTGGGCGCCGGGGAATCCCCCTTCGGAAAACACCATGATCTGCTTCGAGGCAAACGGCAGCCGCTACGGGCTGGAGGCCAGCTACCGTCTGTGGGACCTCACCGCTTCCGCCTTTTCCGATCTTTCACAAGAGGAGGGCGAGCGGGTCGCAATAGCCGCCACTTCCTAATCGGATCTTTTCGATTTATAAGACGTCTGTCCTTTGGGGCAGACGTCTTTTTTGTTCCATCCTGCCAAGAAGAGGACACCGGCTGCGGTCTTTTCCGGAAATCTCCCGCATAGATTGGGGGTAAGGACAAACTCTTGACCCAAAAAGGAGGATTTTCCCATGAAGGCGATGCTTGCGCTTTTTCTCGGGACCGCGGTGCTTCTTCTCGCGGTTCCGCTCTCGGTGCTTTTGTGGAGGGGGCTCCCGCTGGGGAACGCCGAGACGCTCCCCTTAGAACAGGAACCTGCTCTCATCCTCCCCGGAGATAAAAAGCCGCCGGACGAACCCAAAGCCCGCAAGCCGAAGGGGCTTTCCTCCTTCCGGGTGCTGGATACCGGAACGGGGCGGGTCATGGAGCTTTCCGCTCTTGACTATGTGACAGGCGCCATCGCCTCCGAAATGCCTGCTGTCTTTGGGGAGGAGGCACTCATCGCGCAGGGGGTCGCCGCCTATACGAACGGCAATTTTCTCGCCGCCCTCCGGAGGGAACAGCCGGAAAAGGAGCTCCAAGGCGCGGATTTTTCGGTCAATACCGAAAAGAACGAGGGCTATCTCACCGAGAAATCGATGCGAACCGCCTGGGGCGGGCATTACGAGGAATATTACAGCCGGGTGCGCCATGCCGCCGAGATTGCCGTCCGTCATCTCATGCTCTATGAGGGAGAGCCCATTCTGGCGGCTTATTTTGCCATTGGCGCGGGCGGCACCACCGAAGATCCCTCCAATGTCTGGTGCAGCCCTCTCCCCTATCTGAAGCCCGTGGAAAACAGCTGGGACAAGGAAGCTCCGGGCTACCTCAGCACCCGCACCCTCACTGAGGAGGAGCTGCGGAAACTCCTCACCGAGGCAAAAGCCGCCCCGGGCAAGGACCCTGCCGACTGGCTTGAGGTACTCTCCCGCTCCGACGCCGGCTATGTAACCTCCATCCGCGCCGGAAAGCGCACCCTTACCGGGCAGGAATTCCGGACGCTGCTGGGGCTTAGAAGCTCCTCCTTCGATTTCCTCTGGAAAAAGGACCGCATCACCTTTACCGTGCGGGGCTACGGACACGGCGTGGGGCTTTCCCAGTGCGGCGCCAACCATCTCGCGGAGCTTGGAAAAAGCTTTCGGGAGATCCTGCTCCACTATTACCCCGGTGCCGAGCTGGTGGAAATCTCTCCCTGAGCGCCAGAAAAAGGTGAATTCTCTTGCACTTTCTTCTTGACTATCGTCTCGGGATGTGATAGTATAGGAAAGCACATTAGGCCGTGGAGAGGTGTCCGAGCGGTTTAAGGAGCTGGTCTTGAAAACCAGTGACTCGAAAGAGCCATGGGTTCGAATCCCATCCTCTCCGCCAACACCGACAAAAACACACGCCTCGCGTGTTTTCCCTTGGAGATGTACCCAAGTGGTGAAGGGGCTCCCCTGCTAAGGGAGTAGGCTGGGTAACTGGCGCGAGAGTTCAAATCTCTCCATCTCCGCCAAATAAAACCTCGCAGAAATGCGGGGTTTTTCTTTGTTTATGCGGGTTTTCGGCGTTTTTGGGGTTGACAAAAATGGTCAAAAATCAGCCTTTATAATGCATATTGTTTCGTAAAAGTTTCGTAAAAACAAAAAGAAAAAGCCCCTCCGAAGAGGGGCCTTTCTTTTTACCATACTTTCTTGGAAATATTGAACTCTTCATAGAGCTTGTGCATCCGGCTGGGGGAAAGATGGACCGCTTTGTCAATTGCCTCTTTCTTCTTTCTGGAGGCAGAATTGGGGATGGACTTGCCGTTCTCGTCCTTGTCACTGACGATGCCTTTCTGTGCGCTCCACGCATCGAAGTACGCATCATAGGATATGCCGTCAGAGACAAGAGCCTTTGCTCTTTCGTATCTGTCCGGGTCTGCAAGCTGCAAAGCGTATTCTCCACCGAACATTTTGCGGTTTGCGGCGTTGTAAGCAGCTTCCGCGTCAGATGTTTCAAGAAGGCTGTCCTTCGCTGTGCGCTCAAATTCTTCCACATTGAGGAGGGCCTCCTCATACAGCTTGTTCTGGAGCCGGAGAAGGTCTTCGGTATCATCAATCTTCTGCTTATTCGGGATGTCGCTCTGGTAGATTTCATTGATCGCTTTCTTGATGTTGTTGGCCTGACCGGATACCTTATTGAGGTACTTGGCAACAAGCTGGTCGGAAGGGGTCCCGATAGAGGACGAGCTCATTGCAGTGGCGTGTTCCTTGAGGTCGTAGAAGTCCCCGGCGAGCCGGTTGCTTCTCACAGAGTCTACCACGAAAGCCTTGACCATCGGGTTTACGCTGGCTCTCTTGCTCATGGCAGGAAGAATAAAGTCCCCGATAAAGCCGGAATACTGGTCGATCAGGTAGTTGATCTTCTTGGGGGAAAGCCCTTCTCCGCCGGTGATCTTCTGCGAGATTTGACCGAGCCAGATGGAGAACGCGTCCGTCCCTTCATCGTACTGCTCAAAGTTGGCCTTTCTCTGGAGAGACAGCGGGACGACATCGCCGCCGTGCCACGCCTTGTTGGTTGTCATGGCAAGGACAGGAGACAGGATGTTGTTCGTCAGAGGATTATTCGGGAGGATTTGATTCCCCACAAATTCAAAGTAACCCTTAAACGCGTCCTTATCGCCCTTAGCGGCTCGCTCTACGCGGTTCGCAAGAGAAGTGACAACGGAAACCTCACGCCCGATAGGGATCTTTGCGAATGATCCGCCGCCGAGAGGGATCAGAATGTTTGCATCTTTGTCGATGTCTCTCAGCTTCTCATAGCCTTCTTTGTCCTCCTTGTCGCCAAATCCTGCCAGCATGAGAGCGGTCAGCACCTTGGGGGTAAGGCCGCACAGGATAAAGCGGAGGAATCGATTCGCCATCTCTTTGGCGTCCTTGGCTTCCGAGAAGTTGCGAACCAGTCTGGACGTGCCCTGAATCCCGGCATTGAAGAACGGCACAAAGTAGCGGTTCGCATATCGGATAAGCGTACCAGTCCGGCCAAAGTTCACCGTGATGTCCGCCGCCTTGTAAAGAGCCTCCATCAGGTTGTCATAGGACTTTCCGCCCCGTTCTGCCTGATAGATGAACTCCGCCATTCGGTTGGACTGCTCGACAAACATATTGATATCGCCGAGCCAGTGGAACATCTTTTCAAACTTCTTGCCGGTTTCTGTTTTGGGTGCTTCGGAGAAGCCGTCCTCATAGGAGTAATAGGTAGAAGCCGTGCCGCCAAGGGCCTTGTACATTGTCCAGTGTTCTCCGTTGGTAAGCATCTCGTGATACGCTCTCGCGTAGTTCTTGAGATAGGTGCCCAAACCCTGATGCGTGTAGACCAGCGCCGCGCCAAGGTCCTTGAAGAAGTTGCGGAAAATAAAGGCAGGAGACCATTGTGTGGTAACCTTTCGGAAGGTGCTCATTGCTTTTTCCATGGCTTTTGCCGCCTTGATATCTTCCGCGATTCCCTTCTTCGGCATAAGACCGGCAAGCATTTCCGGGTTCACCTTCACGGTGACCTTCTTGCCGTTCTCATAGAAAGAAAGCCTGCCGGGCTGTTCCGGCTCACGCAGGCCGTCATTGATTTCGTCCGCAATGTCGAAAGGCTCCGTCAGCGTATCCATATCGCTGATAAATTCGCTGATGTCTGCCGACGTCTCCATGGCGTCCTTGTAGATCCTGCGGAACAGGGGGTTCGTCCGTGCCGCCTTTTCCACCGAAGAAGTCATATCGGCAATCTGCTCTTTCAGCGGGAGAAGCGGAAGATTGCTGCCGGTTGCTTCATTGATGGTGCTCTTAACGGAAACTCGCCCGTTTCCGGCAGAAACACCGCCGCCGGTTCCTCGACCGGGGACTTTGCTCATGTCACGATGGGTTGGGACGTAATAGGGATATTTTTGGGCAAGATCCATCGCGGTTTTCTTGTCCACCAGTCCGGCTTCTATGCGGAGCTTCATGAGGCCGTCAAGGTACTGATAAACGGGCTTTGCCCATTCCTCAAATTCCGGGTGCTCTGCGAGATACCTTTCGACAATCTCCTCGGACTTTTCTGCCGTTCTGCTTTCGCCGAATACCGGCTTGTTGGGAGTCGTCAGGAACTTTTCCTCCGCGTCAAGATATTCCTTTGCCGCCTGCTCCACTTCTGCATCATACTTTCCGGTCAGACGGGCGGCATCGATGATATCATCATGAGAAAGTCCCTTAATTTTCGCCCTAAGGCGTTTTGCCGTTTCATCGAACACTTTCTTTTCTTCGGCTCTCAGGCGCATTCTGGCAATATTATGGCGGTTATAGAGGAAGTCGGAAAACTCATCCATGAGCCCGGCTTTCTCGGCAGGAGAAAAAGCGTCAACAAGGCTTCCGCTCAGTTTCTTTGTGCCGGTCAGATTGTAGAGCCCTTCGCCGATTGCAGTCTGCGCCGCCGCATAAGATTGGCCGACATTGTTGGCCATATAGCGGATGGTCTTGTCTCCCACCGCCTTTCCGAAGCGTTCCACCTCGCTCATGGAGTTGGTAAGTAAAGTGCGATATCTCGACAGCTTCTTGTCGGCGGATTCCGCATCAACGGGTTTCGGCTTCTTGCCCAGAATGACAGCCTCGCCCATGCCGGTGGATTCTTTCGATTCCCGGCGGTCGATTTTGTTCTTTATCGCTTCGTTGCGGTCAGCGATTGCTTCTGCCCTGCGCTGCTCCTCCTGCTCCTCCATGATTTCCGCTACCCGCTCGTCAATCATCTGCTGGACTTCGGGGGAGAATTTCTTGGAAGGCTTGTTTTTGGGCATTAAAAAACCGGCACTGTCCGTGTCGGTTTTTTCACCCTGCCCTAAGCTTTCTTTATTAGCGGCTGGCATCTTTTTATGATTTCCTTTGATGTCTTCGCCGATTCTACTATCTTCAGGATTTCTTTTTTCAGTTCCTCGTCCTCTTTGTTCACCTCTGCCATCATAATGGCGATATTCCTCGCTGCCGGATTCGCCTCCATTTTGTCCAGAGCTTCTTCGATCAAATCGGTCGTTGTTTTCAACTTGTTCACCTCCTATTGACACAACAGAAAATTCTCCATTTTCCATTAGCTGAATGGTAAGGATTTCCTCGCCGACACTTATAAATGTCATATCGCCGACATCATAATAGTCAGGGTCAAATTCAGGCTTTTTGATTTCTTCATAGTATGCTGGCCAATCCACTTTTGCGTATGCTCCGTTGACCATTTCACCCGGTCTAAGGGCTCTCTGCCTTTCGGGTTCTGCCCTTCTTTTTTTAATTTTATCATATTCCTCGTCCTCATTCAATCCGAGTTTCTTGGACTCCTTCCCTTGAGAGGTCGCGGTTCCCTTGTTCCCTTGTTTTATCCCAAGGGCATCCCGCATGGCGTCTGCCGCTTTCTCCATGCTCTCCGCGGTTGCGCCGATCTCGTTTCGGAGCGATTCGTTGGCATCGGTTCTGCCGATGTCAAGTTCTTTCTTGAATCTGCGGACAACCTTGTCGATGGCATCAACCACCTTTTCTGCAAGAGTTCTGTCATACCGGATAAGGTCCTCGAAGGACTTTTCATCTGTGACAAGGGTCTGCATCAGATGGGCGGTCAGTTCGCCTTCAAGCGCTTCGGCTTCGTATCCGTTCTGTGCAAGGAAGCCGCTCAGCTCTGCGAGCCGGCTTTCATCCGCCATCTGAAAAGCATACCCTTTCAGCTTTTCATATGCCTCGGGATTAAGGCTTTCAAGAGCGTGGGTGACCTCATGAATCGCTACCACCCCCACTTTGTTGTCGGCCCTTGCGGAAATATGGATGGTGTTCGTTTCGGGGTCATAGAAGCCGTTGGAGCCGGGAATATCCTCATCGATGACGATGGTTACCCCGACTTTCTTCGCGAGATCATCCAGCGCGCGGAGCTCCCGCTTTGTCGCCGTGCCTTTCAGCTCCTCGATATATTCCAGCTGCCGCCGCTGATGCTCGGCCTGCTCCATTTGAATCCTTGCAGCCTGTTTCTCTTTTGCCGCGGCAATATTCGCCTGTTCCGCTTTGGCAAGCTGTGCCTCGGTCATAACGGGTTTCCCACCGAGCTTCTTTGCCGCTACCTTGACAGCTGCCGTATCATAGGCCATGTTCCCGGTCATTCTGGCCCCGGTCCGTGCGGAAAACTCCGCCGCAAGGGAGGGAGAACCGGCAATTTCTCTCGCTTCTGCTTCACTCGGCGCTGCCCCCGAAATGGCTTTGTTGCAGACCGTTTCTGCTGTATTGGCAGGGGTTTCGATAAGCACGTTGACAGACGCCCTCAGAGCCTCATTTTTGGGTGCTGCCGCTGCTGCAGCCGATTCCTCAATAATGGCAGAAGTGAGTTCATCCGAGGTTGTGGTTTCAGGATTAAGCTCAAGCCGGCTCTCGATCTGTCTCGCCGCTCTGCTGTTGCTGATGATGGCTCTGATTTGCTTATAGGTCACAGTGCCGTTTGAAATGGCGTTTTCTGCGGTCTCCAGCGCCTTGCCATCGTTCAGCGCTTTAAGCCTGCCGATGACATTGTTTGACGTGTCTCCCTTGCTCACCTTTTCAAGCCAATATGCCTGTTCAGCGGTAGGGTTTTCGGAAGCCTCTGCGATAACGTCTGCTGTTGCTTTCTCGCTCATCTTTACCGATTTGCCAAGCCGGGAATACTGTGCGGAGTTGATGCCTCCGGCGGCGCCGCTCATAAGACCTCCGGCAGAGAATCCCATCAGCATATCATAAAGGACGGCTCTTACCTCAAGGGGTTCGGCTTCGTTGGTAAGGACTTTCTCAAACGCATAGTGAGCGACGTCCTCCACGCCTTCCTCAATGCCTTCGCTGATTGCATCGGCGACCCATTTACCGAAGGGGGATTTGAGCGTCTTATCGAGCCAAGGGGCCTTTTTGACCAGTTTCCCCGCGCTCTCTGCGATTTTGGAGTTCCCAAAAAGACGGCCTAACTGCTCGACCTCGGCAGAAATGATGCCCTTCCCGGCGGCAACAGTCTGCGCTTTTGCTCTGTCTCCGTATTTTTCAAGGGCATCCACATATTCATTTCCTGCGACCTGTGCGCCCATGACAAAAGCGCCAGATCCGGGGACAAATGTATTTGCTACAATAGAAGGAATCATTCCGCCGATGACATTTCCCATCTGCAAGGCGAATTTCCCGGCGCCGCCGGCCTTCTCCATATCTTTCTGAAATTTGATTTCGCTTACCGTGTCCGTGTCGGTGATTCTCGGCTTGTATTCATCTTTGAAAAGGTCGGCGGGGACTTCCTCTCTGTTCTGCATCATCCGGTATGCTTCGGCGGCTCTCTCCCTGTATGGTCTCCGAATTTCCGGCACGATCTGGTTCATGCTCTGCTCAAGGCCCTGCAATGCGCTCATGGCGCCGGCTCCGACAGAACGGATGCCCTTCTTTGCAAAATTATCTGTCCCCTGATATCCTGCCGCCTTGTTGATTGCTTCCTGCTGCTTCGCCTGTCTATTCAGAGCATCCTGTTCAAAGTAAGCGCGGTTCGCCTCGATTGCCTTATCGCGCATCCCGGCACGGAGAAATGCTCCTGCCGCCTGCCCCATGTCATTCAGATGCAGGCCGAGGAGAGAAGGATTTTCTACAACAGGTTTTGCGGGGGCATTAACGGGAGGTCTGTTATAAATAGGGCGTTTTGGCGCAACAACAGGAGCCCCTTGCGGGGCTGCCTGCCTGTCAATAGACCTGTGCTTTCCGTTTGCTTCTGCCCATGCTCCGTACTCCGAAAGGAGGTTCTGCGTTTCGCTCTGTGCAGGAGCAGAATTGACTTTAGTGCGTTTCCATTCTTTGTATTCGGAAAGAATGTTTTCTTCTTTGTAAGCCATGTTGCCCTCCTTTATAAAATGGCTCAATAGCCCCTGCCTTTGATATAATCAAGAGCCTGCTGCTCCGTCATACCAGCACTAATAAGTTTGTCCATAGTGTTGAACAGGGCGTTCTTGTAGCCGTTCCCGGGGATAGTCTGCGTTACCTTCCGAGGCTTCGGGGCTCTTGCAGCAGCGCCCGCGAAGCTGGCGGCCAGATTACCAAGGCCGCTCTGTGCGCCGGCCTTGGCCTTAAGATAATTCTGGTAAGCATCTCCGACCTTGTCATTGTAAAGAAGGTCTGCATCCGCAAGGCTTCTTCCAAGCGCGGTTTTCAGCTTTACTCTGGAGGTTTCGGCAAGACCGCCGTTGATGCCGCCGGCCGCAAGCTCCAGCGGGAGATTGGTCTCTGCAACCTGAGAAGCAACATACGCATTACGCTTCATGTTCTCTCTTTCAAGCGCAAGCTGTTTCTGTTGTTCCCCGTACTGCTGCCTTGCAAGGCTTAACATATTGTCATATGCCGCCTGCTGTGCGGACATCTGTGCCTGTAGTGCCGAAAGGTAGCTGTCCCTTTCAGAAGTATCGTAAAACGTTCTTGTGCTGGATGTATCGGGAATATGGGTCATGTTGTAGTCAACATAAGCGCCCTTTGCAAGTTCGGTTCCTGCTGTGGCTGCGCCGTAGCCGGGGCCTCTCGCCGCTGTCTTCTGCGGCCTCTCTTTCAGGCCATTGCCGCCTCGTTTCCAACCACGGGCGAAAGCTACATCATCGTACATTAGGTTCCCTCCTTTTCTAACTTCTCACAGAGCTTTAACAGCTCTGCGCGGAGATTTTCATATTTTTCTTTCCAGTATTCTCCCGTTTCGGTTGGGGGCTCGTCTTTGTATTGGATGTGGTACCAGTCGCAGACGCCCTGCGCCAGCGCCTTGGCGATTGCATCCCGGGAGTCCACCAGCCAGCGGGCATCCCGGCCATTGTCATGGAAGGCCAGCTCCGCATAAACGGAAAGCATGGGAGTTTTGATGATTTCATAAAAGTTTGTGCTTGGAACAGAGCCGCGCTTTGTTCCAAAGGGGTAAACCTCCATCAGGCGGTTATACACTGTCATGCAGGCTTTGTAGGACAGCCCCCCAACAGAGCCGTAGTGAAGCATAAGAGGGCCATGAGCGCGGCCCTCTTTTTCTCCATTACTGCTTGCATTGGTGTGAATCGGGAAGTAAAGGTCTGCCCCCCATTCCTTTGCTTTTTCCACCCGGGCGGCAATCGGGTCCTCGGGGCTTGCGATTTTTACGTCAAAGCCGCAGCGCACAAGATGCCGCCTTACTTTTTCCGCAATGTAACAGCAAAGGTCATGCTCATAAACATTGGTGAAGCCCCAATACTTTCCGTGGGGGTTCGGTCTGCGCTCGGGGGAGAGCCATATCTTTGTCATGCCGTGAACACCTCATCCGTAACGGTTTCCTCATGCTCCATTTTGGAAGGCTTTGTGTACTTTCTGGCTCTGCTGCTGTCCTTGACGCCCTTGGTGGTGGGGTCGATGAATACGCCGAGAATGGCGACCAGTACCGACCCGAGCATGAACGGGTTCTGAATCAGGGCGTAAAGGGAATCCCGCAGGATTTCCCAAGAGGTCAGAGTTTCGGGCGATACGCCCATGGCGGTCAGGATAACGCCGATCAGACCGACCCAAAACCAGGGGTTTTTCAAACGTACTGCAAAATTCATCGATCTGCTCCTCCTTTTTCAAGGTCTTTGACCCTGTGATTGATCACTTTGATTTGTTCCTCAATGACAGGAACACGCTGGGCAAAATTGTTATGGAGACGGACTTCTCTTGTCAGTTCTTCCACTCTCGTTTCAACAACCGCTTTGCTTTTGCTGTTGGATAAGAGGACTCCGACAAGGGTCACCGCCCCCGAAATAAGTGCAACGATAATCGATTCCATGGTTTACGTCTCCTCAAAATAATTTCCAACCGGTTCATGCAGCAGATAATGCAGAGAGATTGTCCCTGTCTCATCCAGCCGCTTGCAGAGGTAGGTTTTTCCGTCCTCCGGGTCGACGCCGATTATGTTTAAGAGTTCATTGATTTCGTCCTCAGACTTTTTCAGTTTTTCTTCGTTCTCTGCTTTTACTTTAAGTGCCTTTTCGGTATAGTAACCCATTTAATTCACCCCCAGAACGTTCAGAGCGTTAAGCATATCTGCTGTTTTCGATTCGCCGCTTAATGGCTTCCATGTTCCAGATGCTGTGTCGTAACTATAAGCATTTGTCACCTCAGCTATGCCATTGCTATTTCCCAAATATGCTTTGACCGGCGATATATTGACAGTGAAATCTTTAGTTTTATAGATAGGGAATTCATTATCCTCACTATAATCTGTAAGGACGAATAGATGGTTTGTTTCGAGCGGTGATTCCATGTTTATTCCAATCGAATTAGCAGAACTGGAATTTATACCGAAATTATATACTTTCGTTCCAACAACAACTGATTTCGCATACGGCAAATCGTTTGGTAACGTTCCGACGGTCACCAAAGAGTCTTCCGCCTCCGACAAGACTCTTATGGTTCTTAGGCTGTTTCCGTATCCACCCACAACGTATACTCGGTTGTTATATATGAAAGCAGCCGGTACGACGTTGTTCGTAGTAGAACCATTTCCAACTAGGTAGGTTGTAGTATTATCATTGATGTTATACCTGTGTATATACGGTGTTCCTTCGGAACCTACAACTATGTAGAAATTGTTTTTATAGTATAATACCGTTGATTTATTGGCGCCTTTTGGGCTTATTGTGGTGCGACCGCGATATACCAATGAATAGTTTTCCAGTGATAGCTCATATACGCCTCTTACACCGTTAGTACCGACTGTTCCAAATACATAGGCATTGTTGTCAACCACGACAGTACTACCATGTGCCGGAAAAGATTCTCCGCCTTGTTTGTTTACATTGCTAACCGTGGCATTATCCATGGTTATAACTGAAAGTGTGTCTATATCCCATGAATACAGCTTGGGCCCTCCATCAATATATGTCATAGCATAGATGTATTTACCATTTCCAAAAAATGTAACATCTCTTTTAAGTTTGGTGCCTAGTTCAAAATATTGGTATGAGTTATTGGCTATGTTATATTTTGATACTACAACATTGTCTCCGAACTCTGGTTCGTTGTATCCCATATTATAAATATACCCGTTGTAGTAGTGAAGCGGGCCATACACCTCTCTAAAATTTCGGGGGGTGGTCACACCAAAAGTAGACAAATTACCATAGGACAATTTGAATCCAAACACCGTATTTGCGGGTTTCTTTTCCAGCGGAACCCACAACTTAGAGGTATCCGCAGGTTCAGACATCCCATAGTCGATGTTCAGTTCTCCGCCACCACCGCCAAGGGTGATAGGATTCCCGATGATGCTCATGCCGTTACCTCCTCAATGGTTGCCTGTACGGTGATCGGCTTTGTGGTTTTTGCCCCAATCGCGTGTGCTGTACAGGTGCCGTTATTGTTCTCGATGTAAAGGGCGGTGACCCCGTCCGAAATAAGCTGCTGGATTGCCACCGCGTCCGGCTGGAGGTCGATCTTGCTGGTCGCTTTCAGCCCTGCAATGGAAACGGTCTGCGTGAAATCCGGTTCGGTGCCAGACCATGTTTCCGAAATCGTGACAGATACCTTCTTTGGCATAGCACTAGTAACGGCGGACTGTACAAACTTGGTGTTCGCCGCCTTGGTGCTGTTATCCGAATCCGGCTGATCCGGGACAGTCACATTTCCTGTAAAGGCAGGGCTGTCAAGGGGGGCTTTCATGTTAAGCGCTTCCTGCTGTGCCGTGCTGACCGGTTTATCCTTGTCTGCGGTATTGTCCACTTGCCCAAGGCCGACCTGTGACTTTGTGACATTGTGAGGGTTGGAAGTGCTTGCGATATGGCCCGGCACTTTGGAGAGGGCTTCATTAAAAGCGGTCTCGGTGCCCGCAAAGCCAGCCTCCACAGCGGACTGATAGGCGCTCTTGCCTGCGGTTCCGTCTGCTCCGGGAGGGCCTTGCAGTCCCTGTACGCCCTGTATGCCCTGAATACCCTGCTGACCGGGAACGCCCTGCGGGCCCCGCAGTTTGCCAACAGATACCCACGCCAGGATGGTTTCTGACCAGATGTAGCACTGCTCTGTTGCGACAACATAATACATATTTGCGTTGCCTGTGGGGAATGCATCACGAAGTGCCTGTAATGTTGGATAGGTGTCCTCAATGTAAAGTGATGTTCCGTCCCTACCCGGTTCGCCGGGTTCGCCGGGAACACCCTGCGGCCCTTCAATGCCCTGCGGCCCGGGTACACCCTGAACACCCTGAGTGCCCTGTCTGCCCTGTACGCCCTGCGGGCCCTGCGGGCCTCTCACATTTACCGGAGACGGGGGAAGTGCGGTGTCCTGAAGCTCCCAAGACATAACGCCGGACACGTTAATGGACGGCACCATGACCTTTCCGTGCGGACCCTGCGCGCCGGTATCTCCGGGATCGCCTTTCGGGCCCTGAGGGCCGATATCTCCCCGGTCTCCCTTCATTGCCGTAACAACGGTTACGCCGCCGGAATCTATAACCGTTCCGTTTGTGAACTGCATCCGGCTTCTCTGCGGGAGAACTACGCCGTTGGAATCCACGATGATGTGTCCGCTGGAGCCCGTGGCTTCATAATCCTGCCCGTTAAGGCTGAACTCGATTTGCTTGTCCGGGTTAAGGCGAATATAGGGGATCGTCCCGTCATTACTTACGGCGGCTTTTAACGCCTTCTGAACGGTCGTGGGCTTGCCGTTCTTATCATTCGCTCCAATGTTTTCGGAAGCGGTAGAGGCCGTAAGCTCGTCAATGTGTTTGTTAAAGGCGGGGATGGAGATGTTTCGCACCACCGCCTCCACACTTTTCTGCATCTCCGTGACGGAAAGGCCGGGGGATTCCGGCTGCCCTATTACTCCGAGCGTTTCACCGTCTTTTGTAAAAACAGAATCGGGCGTATATTCGGAGCCGTTGGATGCTTTGATTTTGTTAAATGGCATTTCATCACCCCTTGTATTTGTCAAACGCCGTGAATTCGATAGCAAGATCCTCAATGCCGAACGGCTCGTTCAGCTCCCCGTTCTCCAATCGGAACCTTGCGGAATCGGCGTTTCTGATGTTTAACCTTCTGGAAATTACCTTGGGGCTCTGGTCGCTCGACCAGCTCCATTTCCCCCAGTTGATGTGCGCCCAAGAGAAAAATCTTGCAGAGTTGGAATCGTTAAGGAACTCATACCATTTCCCCCGGCTGCTGAAAAGGCCTCTCGCGCTTGTGGCAAGAGCCGAGGAAAGACGAACCGAGAAGAACTTAAAGTTTTTGTTGATGAAGAAAGCGCCTCCGTCAATGCCGGGGGTTTCCCAGCAGCAGTAAATCGGCTTCTTTTCAATTCCGTCCACGCTGTCATTGTAGCTTTCGCTTACGGACACATCGTTGTAAAATTGGCAGACCTTCCCGTCCGAAGTCCCGAAGAACAGGCTCCCGTCCTTTACCCACACCATCCGGGCGGGGATATTCGTCAGCCAGAAGCACTCGTACTGGAAATTGGAATAGGGCTCACTGCGCTCATATCTGCGCTGTAACAGGTCTAACAGATAGCAATGCCCATTTACTGCCAGAAAGTAAAAATCCTTATACACGCAAGCATAAGCATCTTGCAGATTGGGTTCCGCGAGAAGCCGGGGGTTGATGTAGAACGACCGGCTCTGGAAGTATCTTTCCCCCGTGACGTCCGAAGGGGTGAGGGCGAATACGCCGTTTGCAGTCAAGAACAAGGGTTCGTTATCGGTAGCAATAAAAGATTTTGGCGCAATCGCTCCCCGGCCCGTGATAACGTTACCGGTGCGGAATGCAAAGGTGTCCACCCGGTTGTTGAGCTCGTCCCTCTCGGAAATGATAGCGCCCTCTCGGACGTACACAGACCCGTTATTCCCGCTCTTGTGAGCTGCAATGCGGGAACCGACAATGGAATAGCCGACGATCCGGGAATCGTCCTCACCAAGAATGGAATAGGAGAGGTCGGAGAAATAGGTCGGGTCGTTAAGGCCGGACCAGAAATCCCGGTTCTTATACTTCGGAGACCCGGAAACAAACAGACGAGCGCCGGAACCGTACTCCCCGTAAGTTATCATAATGTCACATTTGGTGATTTTGGTTCGCTGCTCATCCATGTTTTTGGATGCCGTGATCTCAACACTGTCATGTCCCTCTGCCGGGGATTTCCCGGGCGCTTTGGTGAAGGTAACCGTCCCATTGGGCCGGTCAACCGTAAAGTCTGTCCCTTCCGTGAGGTCTTTATAGGTTCCGTCCTCTTGCAGGAGCCGAACCGTGACGGGCGTATTGTCCAGCTCTTTCATGGTAAGCTGGAATACTGTCGCCGCCTTGTTTATTTCGCTCACATAAAACGACTCCGTCCATTTGTTTGACAAGAGGTTTACATCCTGATAAGCATAGCCGCCGGTGCCGTCCGGGTTCTTGTTGATGACCACCTTCGGGATATAGGGATTATCGCTCACAGGTTTTACAGAAACAGTCCCATCGGTTTCCTTTTTAATGCACCAATATTCCTGTCCGTCCAGCAGATAGAGCGCGCCGTTAAAGTAAACACCGGAGGAAAAACTGTCTGCAAATACCGTGGAAATCTGCTTCCCATCGGCATAAAGGTTTTTCCCCGCGTGGATGATGTCCACACCGTCAAGGTCATAATGTCCGTTGATCCGCCCGGAATAATCGGCAACGTGAAAGTACCCCGTCCGCTTCCGAATCTTGCCGGGGGCTGACCGAATCATGTTTTCCGGGTTCGGGCTTCGGCTGGGGGAAACATTCGTGTCGCCCGACGCGAAATCCGCCCCGAAGAAGTCCGTAACATTGATGGCCTGCATCTTCATCCGGGGCGCTCTCCCGGGATTCTGCGGCCTATACATGGAACACCGTTTCGATTCTGGCGTAGTCTCCGACGGTCGGCTCATTAAGAGCACCTGTCAGCTCAACGAACCGAGCGTTCAGGTACTGGTTGACGGCCTCCATTTCTTCCACGCCGGAAGTGACCTCAATGGCAAGCCGCAGGGGTACGCACGGCAATGCTTTGGGGTCAACGTCGATCTCGTCTCCCTTGTTCGCCCCGGGGAGAATCGGTTTGTGCCGGTGGAGATACTGGAACTTAAACTGCCCGACTCTGTTGTAGGGAACAAGAAAGGTCTTCTCGTCTTCAAAGCGATAGTTGGAAAAGTTCTCCCAATTTACGCCGTCTCCGCTGAAAAGGATACGGTCAAGAGAAGAAAAGTCCTCCGGCATCTTGCAGGGGATCCAGTACCGATGCTCCGGGATTTCCTTGAATTTGCAGTTGTAGGTAGCAAAGCCGCGAACCATGAACGGGTATTCACTGTAAATTTCAATGGAATCCCCTTCGCCGGAGAAGCGGACAAATTCGTGTGTATCGCTTTTTGTCTCCACTCCGTCAATGACAATGGTCACGTCCCCGGATACCTCAAATGTGTAAGAAAGCCCACCTCTGGCCTCAAACCGATTGGGCGGTCTGAAGGACCGAGGTTCAAAGAAGCCGAAGGTGGGCGTTATGATGTTCTGTGTGATGTTATGGGAGCGATGAATCGGAAAAATCGTTTCGACAAGGGACACGGCAGAATCGAGGAGATAGGACATCCGATCCTCAAAATCTGCCGTAAACGCAATGGAACACGGAGTCCCGTTG
The DNA here is from genome assembly GCA_020025195.1 of Angelakisella sp. GTDB lineage: Bacteria > Bacillota > Clostridia > Oscillospirales > Ruminococcaceae > Angelakisella. The sequence goes on along the minus strand of JAHHSN010000006.1, from coordinate 46,279 downwards.
ACGGTCGCCTGGTCAATCCATCTCATCGCCGTTTTAATGCAGTCCGCAATGGTCAAAGGATCGCCTCCTTTTAGATATAACCGCCCTGCTCCAGAATGTTATAGATCTGTTCGGGAACTTCAACAGCCTCGCCGCGCTTAATAACATAGAGATAACCGTTAACACGGACCGTTACGGGCGCTTCGTCCTTGTGGTTGGCGCTGTTGTGCGGGATCTTGACCCGCAGCTTGGGCTGGCTGTCAAGATATTTTTTCATATCACTCATATCCTTGGAAACGGACACTTTCTTGTAGCCGGGTTCCTTCACGCCGAGTACGTCCAGTTTTTCAGTGTTTTCCATAGTTTCCTCCTTATTGATAGAGGGCGGGGGAGGTCCCCCCTCCCCCAAGCCTCAAATGTTAGGCAGCTTTGCCGAAATAGATGCAGCACATAGCCTCCTCGTTCAGACGGGCAGCCACGAACCACGCCTTCCAGCCAACGGTAGAGCGCTGATCCAGAGGATCGGCAGTACCGGCAGAACCGGCAGGCTTCACAATGACGCGGGGCTGGCTCTCCCCCTCAATGGAGGTACAGCCGTAGGAATCGGCGCCGAAGATCAGGCAGCGGTGCGCCTGGTTCTCGTCCAACGGGCAAAGGGTGGATTCATAGAACTTGACGCCGCCATACTCGCCGATGTAGCCGCGCTCAATGTTCTTGGTTCCGTTGTGGACATTACATTCCTGCCACTCCTTGTCTGCCTGGAGATTCTCAGCGCCTTCGGGGTCAATGAAAGCATGATAGAAGCCGTCAGCGTGTCTCCGGGCGTTGGCCTCTTTCAGGGTCTTTACCGCCTTGCGAATCTCTGCGCAGGTCAGCGCGCCGGTAGCAGCGGCAGCGGAAACACCGCCCACATACTGCTGGGTAGTACCGGCGAAAATAACATCAGCGCAGCGGGTTTCAAGGGTCTCCGCAGCGTTTTCACCCATCAGGGAAGACGCCTCTGCGATGTTCTTATCGATGCCCATGAGGTCAAGCTTTTCGGTCATGGTAACGTAGTTGCCTTCCTCTTTGACGCTTGCATCAATTTTGGAAATGGAAAGAGACACGCCTTCGGGGGTAACGCCCTCCGTCAGGGATGCCGCAGGGACCGCAAGAGACTGATACCGGCGGAAATTCACCTTGTCGCCCTCGTTCTTGGGGATGGGCCGTTTCTGCCCATGCTGTACAAAGATAGTCGCAGGGAGCAGACGCTCCAGGAGCGCACGGTCATAAAAGGTTTTCTGTTCGCTCGTAAGACCGGAATAAGAGTTGATGGTAGCCATAGGTTAATCTCCTTTCAAGATTAGCCGCCAAACACCACCTTGTTGTATGCGTCTTTGAAGTCCGCAGAGGACATCTTGGAATAGTCCCCGGTTTCTTCTGTGGTTTCGCCGGACAAAGGCCCGGGGGTGGCGTTGGCGTTATTGTTGATTTTTTCCACAGCGCTCTTGGTTGCCGCCTCTGACGCCTGATTCGTCAAGTCGAAATAGCGATTGGCGAGAATGGTGGAAAATGCAGAGTCAACAGAGCATTCAATCCCCTGCCCTCTGCAATAATCGACAAGCTCCATGACCTCATCCCTGAGCGCCTTATAGGTCGTTCCCTTTACCGGGTCGCTCTGGAGCTCGGTATCTCTGACCTTGTCTCGAAGCTCCTGCACTTCTGCGTCTCTGCTTTCATAGCGATAAGTAGAAGCGGGATTCGCGTCCCCGCTCTCGTCAAGCTGTTTCATGCGATGGTAGGCGTCATAATCGGCCTTGGTGCGTACCGCCTCGCCGGTGTACTCGTTTGTGAGTCCCATCCCGGCCACAAAATCGTCCATGCGCTGGCTGACCATTTTGTTAAGACGGTCGGAAAAAGCCTTCGTTGCGCTGACCGACTCCGCTGCGGGAGCCCCTGCGGGTTCGTTCGCTTCTTCCTGTTCCTCCGATGCGGGAGAGGATTCCTCCACTGCTTCCTCGGCAGTCTCGGCATTAGCAGCATCCATAAAGTTTTCTTCCATGTTGATCTCCTTTTTTGGGCGGGGTTCGGTTGGATTCCGTTTATCAGCCCATAGTTATATTTGTTAGCCTTTATAAATCAGGCTTCGTTCCTCGGTTTCCTGCTTGTTTGTGCAGTAAGGGTTCACACATTTGATGCGGTGAACGTGGTACACTTCGGTCACCGTGTCAGGGCTCTTGTCCCCTTTGACCTCGATGCCGCTCCCCACGATCCGCATCTCATTCCCGCATTTAGGGCAGACCATTCGTTTCACCTCCCGCAAGCTGTTGAATTACTTCATTCGGGGGTGCTTCGGGCTGCTGCTGGGGGATCATGCCGCCCCTCTGCTCCTCCTGCTGTTCCAGCATCTTTTTAAGCCGATACTTGAATGGGAACGTGTTTTTGTCGGACAGCTCAATGTACTGGTCAAGCGTGATATAGCCGCCGTCAAACAGACGGTCAAGAGACGCTTGTGCAAGCACGGCGGAATACTGAGAGGAGGCGCCGACGTCCACCTTGAGCGCAAAGTCCATCTTTGCATATTCCGTTCCGATAAAGGTCACGGCCTCGATCCCCAAAGCAGAATCAACGTCCTCCACGGCGATCGCTCTCTCGGACGAATAATAGGTTTTGAAGAAAGATTCCCAGATCCGCCCGATGTCCTCAATCGCCCACCAGAAATGCTGCCGGAGCTCCTCCACGGGCCCTTTGGCCTGATTCTGTAAGGCAAGGATCGCAGACGCCGCCATATTGGCGCCCATTACTTCGCCGGTTGCGACCTCCGTTGTCCCGGTTACGACTCGGGTCAGTTCAAAAACCTTGTCGCTGAGTGCAACGCCGGCGCCGGAAAACGCCGGGGCATTGAGGTATCGGATGCCGTTTCCTGTTGCAGAATAGTCAATCAGATGTTCGCCGGGCTGATTGGTCACCGGCTGTTTCAGCGCATTGGGCAGGGTAACAAGCTTCGGAGCGCCCATTTGCTGGACACTGTATGCCTCCATGCCAAGCATGAAGTTGATGAGCTTCTGGTTTGGGATCAGCCCCTCAACCTCTCCAATTCCGTACAGGCATTTCTTCCGCTGCTTCCATGTCATGATGGCAATGGGATAGGTCTTGATTCGGTATGCACTTCCCGCCGGGGTCAGCGGTTCCCCCTTGATGATCTCCACGGATTCCGTGCATCTGTCGAAGACCACTTCTCCGTTCTTCCTGTAATACTTCGTGAGAACGGTCAGTTTGCTGTCCGGCTGTTCTTCCCGCGCCGAATCATAGGCTTCCGGGGAAGTGTTGGAATCGCTCCCGATCCGCTCAATATCCGCAAGGGACAGCCCCCGGGCCTTTGCAAGCGCTTTAACTGCCCCTGTCGGGACTCGCTGGCTGACCAGCACCCAATCCTGCTTTTGGATGTCCGGGCACTGAGGGTTGCTGACGAACAGATTGAGGGGGTCAATGCTCTCCCCTCGGATTTCTCCGATGTAGGGATACAGATTCCCGCCCTTTACCGATGTATCCCAGTAGAAATGCCATACCCCTGTGCCGTTTGTGGCGGCATCGTCCACAGCGTGGCTGTTGAGCTTGTCCATCTGAACGGAATCCCAAAGCTGTGCCGCATAGTCCGTGAAGCGCTTGGCGCCATCTGCCGCCATCTGCGCCTCTACTTCGTCTGCCGATGTCTCCATCGGTCTGTAAATGATGGAGGCAGGCTGATCGAGGATGGCAGAACGCTTGTTCCTGATCGCAAAATCAATGATGTTGAATACCGGCCTCGGCAGGTGCCGCGTCAGATCCGTCGGTGCGGGCCATTGATCGCCCTCCCGGAACCGGATGTTTTGGGCAAACTTATGAGGGAATCCCATAGAGGTCTGATACCGAAGCCCCTGCCGGTACTGCTCCCATGTATTAGTCCGGTTCATTGCTTTCACCTCCGTAAATCCATTCCCGGATCATCTGCGGGGTCAGATCTTCCTGCTTCTTCGGCTTTTCGCCGCCGAACGCCCACAGGACAATCTTTCTAATCAGTTTCTTCACCAGCAATATCCCTCCTCTGGTCTGTAATCTTCTCTCAAAGGCTCCGGCCATTTTTCTTTCTTGGCCGGCGGCTTGTACTCTGCGCATGGTCTCCCGGCGCAGAAGTATCGGATTGCATCCGGCGCATGGGTCAGCTCGTGCGGCTCATTTGCCGCGTCATTAACGCGGTGCTGGTCGAACTGTAACAGAGGCAAACAGCGTATGACGTTTTTGCAATTCACAAAAAAACGGATGTGGGCGATGGTTTTCTCGCCGTCATCCGTTCTTATCTCTATTGGTTTGAGCCATTCGTGCAGATCCATCCAACCGTTTATTCGGTCGTTGTTGCACTTGGTAAGGTATATATCATGCAGACCGAATATTTCCGCAACGCTTCGCCCGGTGTCATTGCGCCGGTTCCACAGATCAGGCGGTGCGATGTACTCATATATCCGTTCGCCCTCGCTTAACTCTTTGATCTTTTCCGCCGCTTCGGATGCGATCATCCCGCTTTGGTAGAGCTCCCGGTAAGCATAGGCCATTCCGTCCGGCGAGACCGCGATCCAGTAGGCGGCGCACATATCGAGGCCGTAGTCCATTGTGACGTAGCGCGTCCAGTCTCCCGGAATCGGAAAAGGGTCTACCACATGGACATCCCGCCTAAATTCCGAGAAGTATTGCCCCTCATAGGCATCCCAATCTCCATTGAGCCATGCCCTGCGAAGGTTTCCCGGAAGGGATTCCAGCATATGGACATAGTCTTTATCCTTTTCAAGCAGAGCCTTGTTATCATAGACTGTCGATTTTATGAAAGCATAATCCTCCGGGTTTTCGTTCTCCCGGTAGTCTCTGTCAATAAACAGACGCTTTATCCATGCGTGGCCCACGCCTCCGGGGTTACAGGACAGATAAATCCTATGAGGAAAGTCATTCGCGCCGCGGCAGGACGGATACAGCTTTGTCCACTGCGATTCTGTAAACTGTGTGGCCTCATCAATCATGATGATGTCGTACTGCTGCCCCTGGAATTGGAGCACGTCCGATTCCGCTGAACAATAGCCGAAAAGGATTCTGGAGCCATTGGGGAAAGTAAGAGTCTTGTCGATCTCTCGCCAGGTAGCAATCCCCTTTGAAAGCTCTCGCAGGGGGATCATATGGTTCTCTCTTAGCTCCTGCAAAGACCGTCTGAGGATGATGATCGTGATTCCCGGATAATGCAGGGCAAGCAGGAACGCCTTTACTCTTAACGCCCAGCTCTTACCGCCTCCGCGGGCGCCGCCGAAATTGACCACTTTCTTTTTGCATCGAAAGAATTCCTTTTGCCGTTCGCTCGGTTCCGGCAGATTAAGGATCATTCGGAAAACTCCTCCAGTTCGCCCCCCATTTTTATGGTTAGGCTGGTATCGCTTTGGATTTCTTCCTTTGGCTTCTGCCCTGCGGTGTCCCTTAAAACCTCGAAAGCCTTTACATCACCCTTTAATGCTTTCTGAAACAGTTCAACAGCCAACGCCTCGGCTCCTGTCATCTCTTTCCCGTCTTTGTCCATCGGCTGAGAGAGTAGGATTTCAAGGCATTTGCGGAGATTCGCTTTCTCTCGTCTGGCTTGAGCGGAGTTTTTACCGCCTTTTGCCGCATCCTCGGCGGTTAACTTGTGGCTTTTGTCTTTGAAATTGTCGAGTCTTTTGCCGGCCATTGCTCTCCCCTCCTCTCTTTGATTCTTCCGAATCGGATAAACATCAGTGCGCTGGTCGGACTGTATCAGTCTGCCAGCCCAAGCTGCACCGCCATCATCTGGGTGGTGTCGATTCCATCCTGCCTATAAACCCGTTGTTCGTGGTTCCCGGGGAGAATGCAAAGAATCTTGTCTTTGATCTCGCCAAAAAGGCTGACGCATTGCTGTAGCTGTTCCATCGGGGACATGGTCGCTGTGTAACTGTCTCCAATGCTCTGGCGTACCGCCGTATCCATCATGTCACCGCCAAGAATGCAATAGGCGTTCGGGGTTTCCCGTATATAATCGACCAGCGTTACAAAATGATTGTAGTCGCAGTTCTCGTCTCCGAGGTGTAAGTCAGCAAGCGGGAAAATTTCGATCCGCTCAAGATTTTTCGGAAGGTCAATTTTTATTGTTTTGATAGTATCTCCTCCTTGCTGGTTGGACAGCGGCCGGTTACGACCCGGCATCTCCGCATTGCTCCCTGCGGCGGGCTTCTTTACCCCACGCTGCCATAGAAAAATCCCCCCTCTTTTGCGCCTGTTCGCATAGTTAGGGGGGATTTTCTGATGTAGGAAAAGGAAAATGAAGCGGAAAGGGGGTGAAAAGTCTTTTCCTAACTTTCCACAATATTATTGTATCACGGTTTTCCCCTTTGTTTCTGCCACTTTTCTGCCAACTTTATAGCTCCGTAATGCCATGCCTCCGAAGCGTATAGGCTTTGAGAGCGTTTTCCTTTTCTCGGTACAATGTCCTTTCGGACACGCACATCTCCTCGCATAGCCTGTCGATGTAGTTCCGGCACCGCCTGATATAAAACAGTTCCAGGATTCTCTGCTGTCTCGCATCCAGTCCCTTTAGGGCCGTTTCGACGGCGTGAACCTGTCCGATAACGATATTGAGGTTCCGCCGGTACTCGTCCCTAGTGGAGATATTGCTGATGAGCATTTCCTCCCGCCGGTTCCCGCCTCCCTGCGTAGGCTCCGAATCGTAGCGGGTGCTATGCAGGTTTTCCGCTTCTTCCTCCAGCCGCTTGATGTTGTCCTGAATGGATTCGATTGCCGCCACCTTTGCGTCATAATCATTGAGCTCCTGGATCGCAAGCCATTTGTAATTTATCAAATCAACCCGGCCTCCTTTGCCGCAACGTATTTCCCGTAGGACATCCCATATTTTTTTGCTTTCCGCAAAATCTTGTTTACTTCGGCGTACCACTCGGAATCAGACCCCGCCCGGTGCTCCCCCTTCCCTTGCTTTTCTCGGTACGCTTTTGCCGTTCTCCTTTCCTGCTCCCTTTCGCACCCCTTACTGCAATACTTCTGGTGCGGATACTTGGTATCAAATTCCTTCCCGCACATTGCGCATACCTTGTGGAGCATCAAGTCCACCTCTTATCACCTCCGCAGAAAAATAAACTTGACCCATTCGGGACAGTCAGAATTGACAACGGCCTCGAAATAAACCTTATCAAGGAAAATGATTGCGGCAATCGTAAGGGCCGCCGCGACGAACATAATGATAGGAAAAGCGTTCCGTTTCATGTTAATTTCTCCTTTTCAGTTTTTGCGTTACCGGGAATATTCCCAACCTCCCACTCCCTGTAAATGTTTATCCAATCCTCCAGCCGCATTGTGACGAGGATTTCTGCGTTGTTTTTTCTGTGGAACACGGCGGGGAGCTTCCCCGTTCCCGCCGAATCTCTTACCGCCTGTGCCATCCAGTCATAAAGCTGCATCCGCTCCTGATGCTTGGCCTCGATATGTATTCCCGGAAGTCCTACCACATCCGATGCATCGCCTGTATTACCGCAATATTGCGCCGTGCGGCGTGTTTGATAGCCATACATACGAAGGATTCCGGAGAGCTGCCGCTCAAAGCGTGCGCCCTTCTGCTTGCTGTTAATCACATTCCCTCTCCTTTACTCTTACATGGATTCCGTACTCCCCCAGAGCGTTTGCCGCTTTTGCAAGCCGGTCGATGCTCCCATATCGGCCATGTATGTACCATTCGCCATCTATCATCTTTTCAAGGCAATATGTTTTCCTGCGCTGGTAGTCGCCCGGTAAACGGGCCTGTTCGTTTTCAGTCATCATGTCACTTCCTCCGTGTTCTCCTGTCGGTACCATCCGATTGATATTTCCCCGGTTTCTTCACACTCGAGGATCTCAACCGTTACGTTTTTGAGCCTTTGCTTTAACACAAAAAGCCTGGGGTCAAGCTCATGACCCGCAATGTAAAGTTTCATTTCCTCCTCCAGCTCTCGCCGCTCATGACAACCGCCACACACATTTCTGCGAGGCGGTCAATGGTCGCTTCTGCCGTGATGCTGTCTCTGGTGTCTCTCGGCGTCATTCGGTCGATAAGGTCATCCGTCCCGTAGTTCGTTGTGACGATGGTCGGGAGACAGTTTTCATATCGCCCGTTGATGATGCTGTAAATGGTCGAGATTGCCCACTCGGTCGGCGGTTCCTTCCCCATATCGTCAATGACAAGGAGAGGGACGCTTCGGTATTCGTCCAGCACATCGCTTTCTGCTTCGCTCTCATAGCCGTTGTAGGTCTTTTTGATCCGCGCCAAAAGGTCAATCATGGTCATGCAAATAACCGGCACTCCGCGCTTTATCAGGGCATTGGAGACCGCCGCCGCCAGATGGGTTTTCCCTGTCCCGGGCGGCCCCGCAATAATCATTCCGTTTCGCTTGACGTGTTCTTTTCGGAGCTCGTCAAACTTTTCGGCAAAGCGGGAAGCAATGTCAAACGCCCTTTTGTTTTCCGGTGTGACCGAAAATGTATCAAATGTCCTTTGCAGGAAGCGCTCCCCCATTCCGGAGTTCTTAATGATCCTTGCTATCCGCTTCTGCCGCCGTCGTTCTTCTTCCTCCGCTTTCTCTCTGGCTTCGGCTTCCTTTTTTGCTTTCCTGTCCGCTTCGTATTTCTCCCGGCCCTCTTTGCAGGTGCAGGGCTCCGGCTCCTCACGAAACCAGATAATCCCCTTCCCGATCCGTACCCCGTGATGATGCCGCAGCTTCCCGCAAAATTCGCAGGGGACAGGCTTCGGCGGGTCTCCTTCCCGGCAGGATTCTGTTGTCACTTCATACGGTCTTAAACCCTTCCCCATATCCTCTGCTCCTTTTCGGTGTCTCTTTCCTCGCCCATGCTCTGATAACTGCCAGATGGCTCTTATAGGACTTCCCGCTTGTCTCTATGTACTCGGACAGCCTTTCGATCCTTTCCTCCCAATCGGGGAACTCCGCTTTCAGCTTCTCCATATCGGCATCTGAAAGGAGAACGTTCTTGTATTCCCCATACCTGTGCCGCTTTTCTTTATCTATTTCTTTTATATCTGTGTTTATATCTGTGTTTATATCTGGTATTGGTTTGCCCTGTGGGGCAATTCCATTTGCCCTGTAGGGCAAATCGGTTTGCCCTCTATGTAAAATCGATTTGCCCTTTTCTGAGAGCGCATACCACTTTGTACGGTCACAGGCCACTTCGTTGTAATCCCCGGAAAGAATGAGGCCTTCCTGTTTGAGAGTGTCAAGAGCCGTTCTGATTTGCTTCTGGGTCATGTAAGGGAAAAGCTCCTGAAAAGCCTTGACGCTGTTGAACGTCCAATACTTGCCATCATGGAAGTTCTGCCGGTTGGCTTTGTTCTTTTCCACCCAAAACCAGATATGTTGCAGGATGATTGCACAGTTCACGCCGTATTTTCGGGCGATGTCGATGTCAAAACTGTGGTTCATGGTTGCACTCCTTAGAACGGAAAGTCGTCGCCGTAGTCTTCCGTTTCTTCAAATTCAGCGCGAGTGGAGGGAGAATTGGCCTGTGAGACGTTTTCTCTCATTTCCCTGTTAGCTTTGCCAGAAATAAAGAAAGCTCTCTCGGCGCAAATTTCGGTGGTTGTGCGCTTGTTCCCGTTCTTGTCCTCATAGTTCCGGCTCTGGATGCTGCCCTCAATCCCGATGGGATCACCCTTTGCAAAGTAGCTTTTAATAAACTCTGCGGTCTTGCGCCATGCAACGATGGTCAGGAAATCCGCCTGTTTCTCTCCGGTCTTGTCCTTGTAGGGGCGGTCTACCGCGATGCGGAAGCTGGTGACAAATACACCGCTTGTGGTCTGTTTCCGTTCCGGGTCTGCGGTCATACGGCCAATCAGAATTGCTTTGTTGTACATGGTTTATTCCTCCTTAACAGCTATAGTCAACAGCGACGAACGTACCCTTGTCATCAGTTGCGATGTACATGGTTCCATAGAAATCGTCTCCACAAAATCCAACACTCTGGTTTACCGCATATGGGATAGGCTCGTCCATGCAGCGGCAGTCATCGCTTACCTCGTTTCCATCAGAATCGTAAAGAGTCCCATTTTGAACTTTGCAGCTTTTCATGACCCCAAATGTATCCCATACGCCGAGATCATCGAACCATCCATCTTCGCAAATTTCCGCTTTGATCTTTTCATATTCTTCTTTCAGTTTTGCCATACGATAGATTTTTTTAAGTACTTCTTTAGCTTTCATGGTTTATTCCTCCTCGATATAGTTCTTATAAAATCGGGCGAGCCATTCGCCCATGCTCCAGCCGTATTGCTGCATAGCGGCTCGCTGGCACTCCTCCCGGAGAACATCAGCGGCAAGTTTGCATTTGTGAACCGATTGTTCGCCGGTTCGGTGGCATTCCCGGCAGAGGTTAACCCAAAGGCCGAGAGCCTTTGATTTACTGCGGAGAGCCGCGCCGAAAGGCTCATGACGTTCGGTTTCCGCTCTCCTCCCGCAGATGTAGCACTTTCCTTGCGCAGTCCGCAGGATGGATGGTGCATAGCCGTTGCGGTCTAACAGGAGACCGAATTCATTCCTCATGGTTTCCACGCCTCCAACATTCTCGCCCGTTCTTCAGGCGTTCTTGCATCAATGCCCTGCTCCTCACATTCTTCCACGATCCCGGCGATAAACGTTGCCATCTCTTTGGAATCGTAGGTATGAGAGCCTCGGTAAATCCGATAATGAGTGAAGTGCTTCCCGTTCACATCGCCCTCCCCGAATTCTTTTGCATAGGGGTAAAAATCTCTAACCGGGACTCCCTGCGCCGTGGAAATAACCACGTTATTCCCGTCAGAATCTTTCAATAACTGACCGTATCGGAAGATCATCTCAGCGTGCATCTCGTCTTTTGACAGCTTCACGCCCCGGATTACCATGTGGTCGCTGAGTTTGTCCGTCAGCGCCCACGAAAAGTTATTGGCGTTAAGGCTTCGCTTCTCGGAGTAAACCTTTGCGGTAAGCTCGATTTCTTTTTCTTGAAGCGTGTCCACGATGTTTTTGGCCTGTGCGTCCTGATCGGCGGAAAAGCGGAAAGAAATCGTTCGTTCTCCACCGTAGCTGATAGAGAATTTAGGAGCGCTTACTTTCATCAGCCATTCCTCCGCTTCTTGGAAATCTGCTTGAGTACTTCACACGCTTGCTTTGCGGTCAAATCCTCCATCCGCTGGACCCCGTAATATTTCAGTACTCCTTCTCCGTCGATGCAGCCGTCCCCGATGGCATCCCGTATAACGGATAGCGCTATGCTGTCGATCTTATCATCGGTGCTCATGGCTCCTTTCCCGAGATCAAGTTTCCCGCAAACAAAACAGGTTTTTCTCGGTTTCGTGCTTTCGATATTCAATCCAACAACCGCTCCATTTTCCACTGCCATGGCGGTAACGAGGAATTTGGAGTCAACGACGGTCTTCCCGTCCGATTTTGTCTTTACCCTGTAATTTTCGGAGCCGTCTTTGTTCTTCTGATAGATGAAAATGAAAGGGGATTCATAGAGTTCTCGACCAATTCCCCAGTTTGTGCCCGCTCGCTTGAAAGCGTCGCTGGCCTCGCCCTTTTCCTTGTCGGTGTAGGATTCGGCGCCGCAGTCCGACTTCCAGACCCAGCGATCCGGGAGCTCAGGATGCGCATAGTTTGTGTTGATCCCAATTTTGCAGTACAGATTCCCCTTGCAGTCGTAATGCTCACGCTGCCAGTTTTCCGGCCCAACCGTTTCATCAAGAATCCGCATATCCGTCCTTGCGTTTTTGTACAGGAGCAGGGTGACCCATTCGCAGTCTTTCCCAACCTGAGAGACTCGGCACTCAACATCTTCAGCCGTCAGGCTTCTGAATTTAATCATCGTTCATCCCTTCCTTTCACAAAATATTTAGTCGTAGTCACGATACCGCTCTTCCTCCCACATATCCCGGATATCTTCCGCTGTTTCCTTGTCGGACTTGATAGCTTCATAAGCCTGTTTCTCGAAGATGCAGAATTCACAGCCAATAACGCCGCCGGACTTATCGGTATATACGGTCTCGGATTCTCCAAGCTCTGCACCGCAACAGGGGCAGGTATAAGAATCGGGGTCTCCGATATCCGGGATTGACGGGTCCGGCACATCGTAAAAGTTCAAATTTACGTTTCCTCCATTCCTTTCATCAGATCTTTAATCAGACGGTCGGTATCATCCGTGACTTCACGGTCAAGGCCGAGGCTCTTTCGTTCTTCGATTGTGAGATCGTAGGTATCACATAACCCCATGTCGAACGCTTTGAAAACGTTCTCGATTTCTTTCGGTACTCTAGGCATGGTTTCCTCCTTATTCAAAACACGTCATGATGATTCCGGTTCCGAAAAGAGCAGCGAAGAAAACCGTAATCAGGATGGTCTCACCGACGATGCAAAGGATTTCCTTCATTTTCATTTTGTTTTCCCCCATTCCATTTTTTCTCCGACGATAATCGGAGCAACCCAGAGCCCGGGAAGACCGGGGTAAATAGCAACAGACCCGCCCTCCCAAAACCAAATTTCCTTTCGTTCTGTATAGACTACTGTCCGAATATGGTCGGCGGTTAAATACGCGCCTTCCTTTGTGCCGAAGACGAAACCTAAATCGGAGTGAATCCTTCCTGTAATCATGATTGCACCTCCCCGCACATCCATCTTGCCAGCGATGCGGCGCTGACATAGTGACCGCCTGTAATCGGCAGATTCCTTTTAGCGACTCCGTAAGACAGTCCGACCACAGCGCAAGCCTCTTTCAGATTGAGCATCGGCTTGTCCCCCGCTCTTTCCCGGATCAGCTCCAGATTATCCCGGTAAGCAGCTCTTTCCCTTGCCATTTTGCTTCCTCCTTTTTACCAATTTCAAAAGTTTCCTAACATCAGGATCAGAACTATGCCGGCGGCGAAAAAGATGAGCCATGCAGCCATAAGCAGTACGTCTTTCCCGTCCGGTTTCGGAATCTTTTTCATTGTTCTTTCCTCCGTTCGTGTCTTTTAGGACACAATTTAGTTAAAAAAAATATTCGCCGCTTCATCTGCGGTAAGGCCAAGAAGTTTCATAATCTTCTGGATCTCGCTCTGGTTAAACTCGGAAATCCCTTTTCTCTTTCGATAAAAAGTAGACCGGGTGATACCAAGCTCCATGCAAATTTCCGATTTACCAACATGGTGAACAGCCATCTGATAATCAAGCAACGCCTCGTTCAAGGATCCGCCCTCCTTTCTCCTTTGTGTCCATGAGGACACTCTAATTGTATCTTAAAAGACACACGAAGTCAAGCGGGAATGCTCCTTTTTTGGCAGTTTCATTTCAAATTTTTTAATTGATGTTGCTTTGCCGACACATTTATGCTATGATTAGCGCCGAAGGGAGGTGTTCAAATGCCACAAGATGAAATGGCTAAGAAGATAAAATTACTCCGTTCTCAGCTTGGCCTTACTCTGGAAGAGGTCGGTGACTATGTCGGAGTAGGGAAAAGCACTGTGCGAAAATGGGAAACCGGGGCGATCTCTAATATGAGGAGAGACAAGATAGCCAAACTTTCGGAAGCACTTCACACAACCCCGGCCTATCTTATGGGATGGGAAGATTCAGAATCAGAATCAGACAAAAAAAGAGCGGAGCTGCTTGCCCTGTTTAATTCCCTCCCAGAAGGGAAACAGGATGAAGCGATCCGCATTTTGAAGGCTATTCTGGGGGAATAAATAAGAGTCCTCAATCTGAGGGCTCTTGAGCTAACTGTTTTAATTTCATGATTGCCTCCTGTAATTGTTCTTCCGTCATGCGTAATAGCAATTCGATCGCTTTACTTTGCATTATTTCCTCCTCTCTTTTCCATTTGCTTCCTACAATCCCAACGTATCACAATATTTTACAAATATCAAGCAAAAAATGCTAAATATTTCTAGAAAATATTATCTGTTTGTAGTGCAATTAAACGAAAGAAAGGTTAATGATGAGTAAAAAGTTTTCACCGGAAGTCCAGCGGATGATTGATGAAAGTGTTGCGGAAAAGGCCGCAGAAAGCGCCATCGACAGCTCATATGAAAATTATTTGTATGAGCAGGAAAGAAAGCGCAAAAAAGGGGCTGCACACGGGGCGATGCTTATCTTTTCGATTCTTTTGTGGGTGGCAAGCGAGCGTTCTCGCTTTCTTCTCTCCCAAATGGGGTTGGGGGAATGGTTTCCTGTATGTGGTCGGATCCATTGTGCTGGTCTCCACGGTGATTGAACTCTTATCAAAACGCTTCACTGACGCAATTTGCACTGTTGCCTTTTACTTCGTGGCCGAGGCAACAATAGGCGGGAGCTTTTACTTCAATCTGTGCATCGCCTCCTGTGCTTGTTACGGCCTGACCCCAATCTTTAGTTTCCTATCGACCTATGTTTTCAGTAAGTTTTCTAAGTAATTTCCCTATTCATTATCGTACCTTATGATAAGTCCTTTTTGCAGGACAGGCAAAGTGATACGATAGTAAAGGAGCGTTTTCAATGAAGTGCAGAAAATGCAAAAAAGAAATCCCCGATGAAAGCAAGTTCTGTCTGCACTGCGGGGCAAAGCAGAACGATCCCAAACGCCGAAAAGACGGGCTGCTTGAGAAAAGCATTACATTGAACGGAAAGCGCAAAACGTTTTACGCCAAAACGGCCAGAGAGCTGAATAAGAAAATTGCGGAGTTTGCCGCCGAGGGAGAAGCCGGGAAAACTAAAACATTCAGCTACTATGCAGACTTGTTTGAGGAATCGTTTGACAGCCTGGAATTCAACAGTGTAAAGGTTTATCGCCCCGCGCTGAAACGTTGTGTCGATCATTTTGGGGAGTCTCCTGTGGGCGAAATTTCCGCTCTGGAGATAAAACGGTTCCTCGATGCGCGCTGCAAGAAGTACGCAAGCAAAACAGTTAATACCCATCGGTCGATGATCTCACAGGTTCTTGACCTCGCCGTCCTCGATGGGGCGATCAAAAGCAATCCGGCAACCTTCAATTATCGGAACACAGGGGCAAAAAAGGTGATCCGGCAAGCGGCCACCGAGGAACAGGCGGAGACCATCCGGCAGTATTGGAATGAAGATCTGTTCTCATGGCTCGGCTATTTCATCATGAACACCGGCCTCCGAAAAGGGGAAGCGTTGGCTTTACAATATAAGGATATCAAAGATAAGACCATTACTGTGGCAAAATCCGTTTATTATATCGGGAGCAACCCGCACATTAAAGAGCCAAAAACTTCCGCAGGATTACGAACCGTAGTCCTGCCGGACTGTGTGGCAGAAAAGATGAAAGAGGGGAAGCCGAGAGATTATATTTTTTCCTCTAATGGGGAAATTCTATCGGACTACTCCGTACAAAAAGGATGGCGCAGTTTCTGTGAGCGCCACGGAATGGGGCATTTTGAGAGGGATGTAACCGGCAGTATTTATTTTCTGCCCGATGTCACCCTGCATCAGCTCCGGCACTACTATGCGACAAAATGCTATGAAGCCGGAATAGACAAACTGACCGTGCAGGAAATGATGGGGCATACCGACTATGGAACAACGGAAATCTATACCCACATCAGGGAAGAAGCCATTGAGGCCGCAAGAGCCAAAATAAATAGTTCGCCTTAAAAATTTCGTAAAAATTCCAGAAAGCCTTTGTTTATGCGGACTCTATAAGAGTTCAAATCTCTCCATCTCCGCCAAATAAAACCTCGCAGAAATGCGGGGTTTTTCTTTGTTTATGCGGGTTTTCGGGGGGGCGCTGCCCCTCGGCAGATGCAAAAAGAGCCGCGGTCCTCCGTGGCTCTTTTTTATGTTCTTCCTTATTTTACTCCTCCGGCGGGAGCTCCTTTTTCTTTTTCCCGGGGACAAAGATACCGGCGAGCAAAAGCCCGATGATGCCGCCGTAGAGGGTGGATATAACAGGATTCCCGGTAATGGGACAGGCACCATTGACACAGCCGATCCGGCTGTAATAAAGGTAGCCGCCGAGGGCGCCCAGCGCGGTGAGTAGGCCTGTGAGGAGATAGCGCAGCGCCCTTGAGTTTTGGATTTTCCGTTTCATGCGGAATTCCTCCTTTGAGCTTTTGGTATAATTATATCCGTTTGGCCCGCCGGGTTCTGTGACTTTGTTCCGTTCTGGGTGGAAAGCGCAGCCGGGCTCTGCTATACTGAAAAAAAGAAATTTTCCCCGCCCTGTAACCTCTCGCTCCCAAGCGGCGCTTATAAGGGTAAGAACACCTGGAAAGGAGGGCTATTCTTGGAGGACAAGACCATCGTCACACTCTATCTCGCACGAGAGGAGCGTGCCATCCGTGAAACCGCGTCAAAATACGGCCGCCGTCTTCGTTCCCTTTCCTACGGCATCGTAGAGGAGCGGGAGACCGCTGAGGAATGTGAAAACGACACCTATCTCCGCGCGTGGGATTCCATCCCGCCGCATGAGCCCTGGGACTATCTCTATGCTTTTCTTGCCCGCATCACCCGGCATCTTTCCCTGGACCGCTGCCGGGCGAACCACCGCTTAAAGCGCTCCGCTCCCATCCTCTCTCTGGGGAAGGAGCTGGAGGAATGTCTCCCCGCCCCGGATGACTCCGCCTGCCGGCTGGATGATTTAGCGCTCTCGGAGGTGCTGGACGGCTTTCTCGCCGGTCTTTCCGCCGAAAAGCGGGTGCTTTTTCTGCGGCGGTACTGGTACTGCGACTCCATCGAAGCGCTGGCCCGCCGCACCGGGCGCTCCGAGGCCGCCATTAAAACGGCACTCTTTCGCCTTCGGGCGGCCCTGCGGGAGCATCTCATAAAGGAGGGGATCACGGTATGAGAGGACAGGAACTGCTGGATAAACTCTCTCTCATTGACCCGCGCTACATTGAAGAAGCCGAAAAGAAAAAAGGGAGCGCCCGCCATGGACTCCGGACGGCCGTCATCGCGGCGGCGGCCCTTCTGGTGATATTCTGCGGAGCGAACCTTCTGCCTTTTCTGCTTCAGGGGGCGGGATGCAGCAGCAATATCGGCACCATCGTGGACGGCGTCTATTATTATTACGAGCCGCACCGGGGCGTCTATGCCCATGAGGGCTTCGGCCGTTCCCAAAAGATCCTCGGCGCCTTCGGGACCGACTGGTGGGAGGTCAATGACTACGGAGTCTATTATACCCACGGGAACCGTCTCTCGGTCCGGCCGCACGGGAGCCGCAAAAAACAGCTGCTCCTGAAGGCAGACGGCTGGACGCATCTTGCCGACCTCCGGCTCCTGCCCGACGGGTCGGTCTACGCGACCGCTCACCGGGGGGACGGGACCCAGACAGAGTTTCTGCTGGACGGCAGAACGGGAGAGCTTCTGCGGGAGCCTGCCCCGCCGCACTCCATCTTCGATCCCCCCAAGACCGAGACCCGCTTTGCCTTGGGGGAGCGCCGGCTTGAGCTGGTTCCCCTGTTCCCGGAGGACCCGCACGCGGCTTCCCGCCTTGACCTGCGGGAAAACGGCGTTTCGCTCCTGCCGGAGGGCTGCTGGTTTGCGCGGGATGTTCACTTTACCCCCGGCGAGCAGCTCCTGCTGCTGGGCGAAACCGAAGAAGACAGCCGCTTTATCGCGGTCTTTACCCCTCAGGGCGAGCACTTCTTCCCCATTGAGTCATCCTATTACGGCTCGATCTTCCAAAACGTCGTGGGGGACTATCTCTTCTATCCCAGCTCTGACGGCCTCGCCGTACTCTCCCTCCTCACCGGGGAGAGCCGCGCGCTCCCCGCCGACCGGAAGACCGCTTCCGAGCTTCATGACTTTACGACCGACGGCGAGCTTCTCTACGCCACGGCCCCGTGGGAGTCCCCGCAGGAGTGCTGGCGGGTGGAATACGGTGCCGACGGCTTCCCCGCCCGGCTGGTTCTCCTTGATGACAACATCCGGGACAAAAACTTCTGAAAACAGCCAAAAAGCCCCCGAGAGAGCCTGGAAAAAGCTCTTTCGGGGGACTTTTCTTTGTTTCTCTCAGCTCTGGTGATAGCCCAGCGCACGGGAAATACAGGCCGCCGCCTCGGTCACCAGCTGCACAGCGTTCTGGAATTCATCCGACTGAACCCGCCGGAACATTCCCACCACGCCGAGCGCGTAGGTCATCTCGCCGGACGCCTCAAAGACCGGGGCCGAGACCGCCCGCAGTCCAATGCGGTACTCTCCGTCTTCCACGGCGACACCCTGTTCACGCACATGGGCACACTCCGTGCGGAGGGCCTCCTCGGTGGTGAGGGTGTGCGGAGTGAATGCGGATAGTCCGTTTTTCACCGCATGGCGCAGGAGCGGCTCCTCATGGTAGGCCAAGAACAGCTTGCCCTGCGAGGTGGCGTGCAGCGGCATCCGGGTACCGGAGGAGACCGCCACCCTTAAAGGGTTGTTGGCCTCCACCTGATCGAGAATGAGGGTATCGTCCCGGTCCCGCACGGCGATGAACGCCGTTTCCCCGATGCGCTGCGCGATATTCTGCAGATAGGGCTTTGCGATGGAGGTGACGTCCCATGTTTCGGTCACGGCACAGCCCAGTTCAAAGAGATGGAGCCCCAGACTGTATTTCCCGTCCAGAGGTGACTGCTCCACAAGACCCCGCTCCCTAAGAGAGCTGACAAGACCGTGCAGGGTACTTTTCGGGAAGCCGCTCTGTTCGGCAAGCTCCCCCAGCGCCATGGGGCACTTCTTCCCCGCCATGATCTCTAAAATCCGTACCGCTTTATTGATGGACTGAACCTTGACTTCCTGTTCCGCCACGGTTTTCCTTCTCCTTCCCCAAATGACAGCCTAACGCTTACTTAACCTCCAGTTTGCCGATGGAATTTGCCATCATCTCATTAAAGGTGTCCTCACTGATCTCACAATGGTAGAACAGATCGAAGTAGTGGGAAACCTCCTTGTAGAGATCGAAGTCCGACTCCTCGGGATAGAGAAGCTCCGAGAGCCACATCATGCCAAGCAGGCGCTGTACAGAGGGCGGGAAGCCCATCCAGTTGTAAGGGCCCATGGGGACTTCATAATATTTTCCGTCGGCAATCGCCTTCACCTTCTGCCAGGTGGGATCATCTGCCACGGTGGAATAGATGCTGTTGGGCGCAAAGATGATGACATCGGGGTTCCATTTGAGGATCTGCTCCATATCGACTTCGTTACCGGTGCCGCGGGAGGAGGGAGAATCCACTACCGCAAGGTTGTTGGAGAGCAGGTCGATGATCTCAGAATGGAAGGAGCCCTTGGCGAGGACGTTGTGGCCTTCCTTGCCTACACAGTACAGAAGGTTCGTCTTTTCTACCTTGCCGGCCAGCTCCTTGGTCTTGTTATAGATCCCTTCGCAATAGGTGGCAAGCTCCTCGCCCTTTTCGGGACGGCCGAGCAGTTCACCCAGCATACGGTAGCACTCGCCCATCGTCTCGGTGGTGCAGGTGATGTGAACAAAGGGCAGCTTGGTCTGCTCCTGCAGGGCATCAAGTTCGGTCTTGGCATCCTTCTTGGGCTCACCGACGTCAATGACGACCTCGGCGCCGCTGGAAAGCAGGGTCTCCAGATTGAGTTCTCCCTTGCCGCCATAGAGCTGGCCAAGGATCGGAAGCTCATAATATTCCGTCGCGAGGAATTGCTTGGCGGAATCATCCCACTCATTGGCAATGCCGACCATCATGTCGGGGGCAATGGCAAAGAGAACGATCTGCGCCAGAGGGCCGGAAATCGCGATCTTCTTGAGCTCCTGAGGCAGCGTCACCTCACGGCCGAGCGAATCCACAAACGTGCGGGTCTGCGGCTCCTCGGGGGGCGGCGCCGGCTGTTCTCCGCAGCCGGTGAACACGGCGGTCACAATCATCATGACCGCAAGCAGCATACTAATCCATTTTTTCATGTCGTTTGTTCCTCCTGATGATAATAATAATTATATAGTATCCGGGAAGTCCCCCAGATCCAATACAAACATTCCCATCCGCTTTTCCTGCGGGAGATAAAAGGGAAATTCCGGAGAATCGGTCCGAACCAGGCGTTTTTCCACTTCTTCCGGGGTCACCTCCCCGGGAGCTTCCCGGTTATAGGTCTTAAAGAAGCGGACTGCATCTTCAAAATTTCTGAACGGCTGTCCCATTTCGGTTTCAAATGTTCTGGCCTCATAGGGAATCCCGAGCTTCTCCAGCTTTTCCTTCATGATGGAGAAGGTCTCGTGTCCCAAGCGCGTGCGGCGAATGGTAAAGCGGTGCTCATCCCAGTTTTTCTTAAAGACAATCACCTTGCCCCGGCACTGCCGCGCGCCAATTCGCAAAATTTCCTCGGTACTCCCAAAGAAACAGAACACCATGGCGTCGTAGGGCTCAGCGGGCGAAAGCGTCTCCGCATCTCCCTCCCGCACAGTGATGTTTCCAATGCCCCGTTCCGCCATTTTGCGGCGCAGCACCGCAAGCGCCTCCGGGGAGCAGTCCACCGCGGTAACCGAGGGAAAGCGTTTCGCAAGGGCGAGGCTTAAGTACCCCAACCCACAGCCCGCATCACAGATTGTCCCCTTTTGGGGGATCTCGTCCGCGATACACTTCGCTAAGGTTTCATGATAACTGCAATATTCGGAGGCGTCCTCCATAAACCGAACCATTTCCGGTGTCCAACTGAACAATATGTTAATCTCCCTTCAGAATTGGAATAACAAAGCTGCCCTCCCCGGTCTCCATGAGCCGCACGGGAATGCCGTAAAGCCGCTCCAGAAGTGCGGCGTTCACCGCCTCCCTCGGGGGACCGTCCGCTGCCACCGTCCCGTCCGCAAGCGCTAAGATGCGGTCGGAAAAGAGGAGGGCCTGCTGGGGATTATGCGAAGAAACCAGCACGGTATAGCCCTCCTCAGAGAGCTTTTTGACTTCCATTAAAACCCGGAGCTGGTTTCCGTAGTCCAGATTGGAGGTGGGCTCATCCATCACCAGGATTTTTGCCTGCTGTGCCAGTGCCCGTGCAATGAGCACCATCTGTCGCTCACCGCCGGAAAGCTGCCCGTAGCCACGGTCCCGAAGCCGCAGGATCCCGATGCGCTGAAGTGCCTCCTCCGCAAGAGCAACCTCCTCCCCGCGCGGAGAGGAAAGCCCCCGCACGCGGTGGGTGGTTCCCATCAGCACCATCTCCAGAACGGTATAGTTGAAGGTGGGGGAATTGGACTGCGGGATATAGGCCACCCGGTGCGCCATCTCCCGGGGCGGGAGGTGCATGACATCGCTTCCCTCCACCCGGATGGTGCCGGTATAGCCCCTCTGAAGCCCCAAAAGGCAGCGAAAAAGGGTGCTCTTTCCAACACCGTTGGGGCCCAGAAGCGAGACGAACTCGCCCTCCCCCGCAGAAAAGGAAACATTCTGCAGGACGGGGCGGTTCCCATAGGAAAAAGAAAGATTTTCGATTTCTATTTTCACGGAGCGCCCTCCTTTTTGTTCATCAGGTAGATGAAAAACGGAGCGCCGATGAAGGCGGTCAGGATGCCGATGGGGATTTCCACTGCAAGAAGATTGCGGGAGACGTTATCCACAATGAGCAGAAACGCCGCGCCGAACAGCATGGAGGCGGGCAGCAGATAGCGATAGTCGTTGCCGACAAAGCGGCGGGAAAGATGCGGGATAACAAGTCCCACCCAGCCGACAAGGCCGCTCACCGAAATGCTCGCCGCCGTGACCAGCGTGGAGCAGAGCACGACAATAAGGCGGATGACCGCCGTATTGATGCCCATGGCGCGGGCTTCCTCGTCCCCCAGCGTGAGGAGGTTGATGCGCCAGCGCACCAGAAGAAGCGGAATCAGTCCCATCGCCATCGGGAAGATCACAAAGCCTATGTCCTTAAGATTGGTGCCGGAGAGGCTGCCCATCAGCCAGTAGGTGATCTCCGGGAGCTGGTTGGTGGGATCCGCCACCAGCTTGATGTACGATGTGCCGGCATTGAGGAGCGAGCCCAGCATGATGCCCGCCAGAATCAGGTTGACGACCTTTTTGCCGGGGACCCGCTGTCCGATGACAAAGGCCAGCATCACCGTCAAAAGGCTCATAACAAAGGCAAGCCCGGTAACCGCCGCCTTCCCAAGGCCGAGCAGAATCGCAAGCGCCGCGCCGCAGCAGGCGCCGGAGGAGGCGCCCAGAATGTCGGGGGACGCCATCGGGTTCTGAAAGACACCCTGATAGGAAGCACCCGCCGCCGAAAGGCAACAGCCCACCAGCATGGCCAGCAGAATGCGGGGCAGACGAATATTGACGATAACCGTTTCCATGACGCTGTCCCAGATGCGGGGAACCCGGAACAGGTGCTCCAGCGGCTCCGCGCCGAAAATACCGGTAAAGAAATTGATGATGAGGGTGAGAAGGTGTTCCAGCTGGTCAAGGAGCATCGCGAGGAGCTCCAGCATACTGATATCATACCGCCCCAAAAAGAAGGAGCTCAGCATCACCGCGACCAGAAAAAGAAACAGCAAAAATAACCGGAAGCCGTTCCCTTTTTTCGGAGCCTCCGGGGAAAGGGCTTCGATCCCTTCCTTCGTTATTTTTTCCTCCATAGCCGCTCTACCCCTTATTCAATCGCAATACCAATATTATAGCGTGATTCTTAGAATAATACAACGGCTTTTATTCGATTATCGGGAACAATTATCGGGTTTGTTCCCTCTTAAAGGACAGCTGCCAAAAGTGGAGTAGCAAAATAGACAAATTTCCGCTCTGAATTTTTCCAATGAACAAGAAAAGCCGCCCGCCGAAGCGGGCAGCCGGTACGATAAGAGTTGTAACAGAGTACCTTATTTTTTAAGTGCCGCGCCGGGCTTCTTCGCGAAATACTCCTTGGTAAGCTTGATAACGACCGGTGAAAGCAGGGCCACCGCGATGAGGTTCGGAATGGACATAAGGCCGTTAAAGGTCTCAGCAAGATCCCACAGGAAACCGAGATCCATCGTCGCACCAATAATGGCGACCAGCGCATAGATGACCATGAAGGGTTTGATGACCTTCTCGCCGAAAAGGTACTCGCAGCAGCGGGAACCGTAGAGTCCCCAGCCGAGGATAGTGGAGAAAGCGAAGCAGCAGAGGGCAATGGCGGTGAAGATGGAAACCCAGCTGCCATAGGTGTGGGTGAAGCCGCTGATGGTAAGCTCCGCGCCCGCCATAACGCCGTAATTGACGCCGACGCCGCTGCAAAGAATAACGAGAGCGGTCAGGGTGCAGATCACAATGGTGTCAGCAAAAACCTCGAACACACCAAAGAGACCCTGCTGGACCGGCTCATCCACCTCTGCGGAGGCATGAGCGATAGAAGCGGTGCCGAGACCGGCCTCATTGGAGAAGATGCCGCGCGCGACGCCCTTTTGCATCACGACGAACATACCGCCGACCACACCGCCGGTAACAGCGGATGGATTGAACGCGCCGGTAAAAATGGAGGCAAAGACAGCGGGAACCGACTTGTAGTTAATGACAACCACGCCAAGTCCCAGCACGATGTAGATGAGTGCCATGAAGGGAACCAGCTTTTCGGTCACACGCCCGATGCGCTTGATTCCGCCCAGCAGGATAATCATGACGGCAATGGCAAGAATGATACCGAGGACGAGATTGAAGGTCTTGTTGGCGCCGTCCATGACGTTAAAGTTGATCAGGGCGGAGTTGATGGCGGTCACGATGGTATTGACCTGTGTGGCGTTGCCGGTGCCGAATACCGTAAACAGGCCGAAGATCGAGAAGATAACAGCAAGCCATTTCCAGTTGGCCCCAAGTCCGTTCTGGATGAAATACATGGGGCCGCCGACCCAGTCGCCGTGCTTGTTCTTCTGACGGTACTTGACGGCGAGGGTGACCTCGGAATACTTGGTGCACATACCGAGACAGGCAGAGACCCACATCCAGAAAACCGCACCGGGGCCGCCGATGGCGATGGCGCCCGCGACGCCCGCAATGTTGCCGGTGCCAACGGTGGCGGCCAGTGCCGTGCAGACCGCCTGAAACGGGGTAACCGCACCTTTTCCCGCTTCGGTCTTGCGGAAGACCTTACCGAGGGTATTGCGCCACACGGTGCCAAACTTTCTGAACTGGATGAACCCGGTGCGGCAGCTGAGATAGAGACCCACGCCGATGATGAGGACCATGGCGGGAATGCCCCAGACAAAGCCGTTGACCGCGCTGTTGATCTTTACGATGGTGTCTAACATTTCTTCTTCTTCCTTTCCTCGCGGAGGGACCCGCATTTTCGTCGGAGGGAGGGAAAAGGGTATAAAAAAAGCCCTCGTCCCTGCATCGAAACATAAGGACGAAAGCCGTAAACTTCGTGGTACCACCTTATTTCGCCTGCATCTCGCAATGCAGACCTCACAGGTACTTTCTGCAAAATACCCTACCGCTGTAATGGGCGAATCCCAGCGCGGACTACCGGGGAAGCTCCCTTTCGGCGCGCAGCTCCGAGACAGCTTCACCACCCGTTTCTCCCGCGCCTCTCACCAACCGGCAACTCTCTTTGGGGCACTGTGCGGCTACTCATTCTCATCATTGCCTTGTTGCTCCTATGATAGCGGCACGGCGTTCATTTGTCAATCTGGCGCGGACGGTTTTGTTAATTTGCATAACATAGAAGCGGATTCAGTCGGCAGCTTATGACATTTGGAACAAATTCCGCTCCCGAAGGCCGTCTTTCGGCGCACCTGCCATGAAAAAAGCCCCGCACCGACCCATAAGGGCAGAAACGGGGACAGAGATCACTTATTATTTCGCGAGATCCTCCGGAACAGGCAGACGCAGGTCCGCATCCATCATCGGCCAGATTTCCTCGGAAAGCTCCTTGGTCTGGCACTCCAGTACCCGCTCCGCCGGCACAACATCCAGCACCTTAAGGCGCACCACGGTGGAATGCCATGGGGCATTTTTGAGGATGCGTTCGGTATTGCGGATGGTGGTCACCACGATGGGCACCTTTGCCTTTTGGGCGATCTTAAAGGCACCGTTTTTAAAGGACAGAAGCGGCTCCTCGGTGCGGTTGGTACCGCCCTCCGGGTAGATACCGATGGAAACCACGTCCGACTCCAGAAGCTCCGCCGCCTCGTTGATGGTCTTGACCGCCTCTCGGGGGCTTTCGCGGTCCAGCGGCAGGCAGAAGCAGGTGTGCATCAGCTTGCCGACCACCGGAATCTTATAGTTTTCCTTCTTGGAGATGAAGGAAATCTGAAATTTTCTGAGTGCCACCATGGTGAGCACCGGATCAAAGATGGTACGGTGGTTGCAGACCAGCAGGAAGCGTCCGTCCGTGGGAATTTTCTCCCGCCCGGTCACCTCGACCCGCACCCGCATAAAGACCATCATCACGCCCAGTACGTTATTCACCACCCAGCGGAAAAACCGGGTTTTACGGTCTGCGGGACGATCAGTACGGATGAAAAGAGACATCAGTGCGACCAGAATGAGAAAAACAAGGGTCGCGGCAAGCATATAGCCCAGCGCCAGCGGGATACCGACCCACCCGCTGAGTTCAGCATGGGTACAGGTCAAAACAGCCCCTCCGATTCCGATGAGGAGCAGTACGATCAAGAGCATGATAACGCCTTCTTTCCTAATGCGCCCCGAGGAGCGCCGGATCATTTCTCTTCTCATTCTAATGGATTTTAGAATATTTGCAAGCGTTCCCGCCCCAAAAGAAGGAAGAATGTCCTTTTTTCAGCCACGGCCGCCCCTTCCCTTCCGTCTTTTTCCATAGTTGGAGGGGGATTTCATGTATTGTTCATAGATTGGTTATTGCTTTCACGAACGAAATGAGTAGAATAATATGGTAAGCACAATTACCACGACAGGAGAAAGTAATGGAAAAAATTCGAACCTTTCTGCGGGAAAACAAGTCCTGGCCGCTTGCCGCCGTCTTTGTTCCCGCTTACCTCATCACCTTTTTTCTGGTGGAGCGCCTTGTCCCCACCACCGGCTACTGGGTTTCCTATATGCCGCTGGACGACGCCATCCCCTTCTGCGAATATTTTGTACTTTCCTATTGCAGCTGGTATCTGATGCTCATTGCGACCGGGCTTCTGCTCCTCTTTAAGGACGACCGCAATTTCCGGCTCTATATGTACCATCTGATGATCGGCTTTGGACTTTGCCTGCTCATCTGTGTTCTCTTTCCCAATGGGCAGGACCTGCGCCCCTCTGAGTTCCCGCGTGAAAACTTTTTCACCTTTCTCATAGGGCTCATCTATCAGGCGGATACCAACACCAACGTGCTGCCCAGTATGCACGTGGTCGGCGCCATGGCGTGCTGTTATGCCGTTTTCCACAGCAAGGCGCTCTCCTCCCCATGGCTGCGGGTCGGGACCATCGTGCTCACCATTCTCATCAATCTTTCCACGGTGTTCATCAAGCAGCATTCCTTCCTCGACGTGATCGTGGGACTGGTTGTCAGCCTCCTGCTCTATGGCGTCATCTACGGAATTATTGCAAAACACATGAAAACGCCGGAAGCCGCCCCCGAAGACGAAACTCTTCCCGTGCCCCAATAAAGCCCCCAGAAAGCGCTTTCCCCGCCCCGCGGCGTCCCTCTGACGCCGTTTGAGGCGGGGTTTCTTTTTTTTCGCCGGAAAAGCCCGGGGGAAATTCGCGTTTTTCTTAGTTTTTCCTTGAGTTTAGTCGCAATTCGTACTATAATACAGTTCTAACTGCTTCCGGGCAAGGAGGAAACCCCGATGGACTGCAAAAAAGTGATGGACGATATCTGGGCCTATAACTGCAGAATCGACCTTTTATACAGCGACTGGGCGCGGCGGCACGGCATGAGCTACTATACTCTGATCGTGCTGTTTGCCCTGTGGGGAAACGCACCCTGCACCCAGAAGAAAATTACCGAGGAGCGGCTCCTCCCCAAACAGACCGTCCATACGGTCATCAAGGAACTCCAGAAAAAAGGCTATGTAACACTCACCACCGGGAGGAACCAGAAGGAAAAGCTGGTCACCTTTACCGCTCTGGGAGAAAAAGAGATCCCCGCCCTTCTGAAGGAAACGGAGCGGCTGGAGGAACGGGTTCTAAAGCGGTTTGGAGAACAAAACTGTCAGCTCTTAGCGAACAGCTTTCGGAAATTCGCCGATATTTTTGAAGAGGAGATGCGAAACGATGGAACATAACCCGCTTGCCCAAAAGTTTACCCCCTCCTCCATTCTTCGGTTTGCTCTGCCCAATATGGTCATGATGGTGTTCATGTCCCTCTATACCATTGTGGACGGGATGTTCATCTCCCGGTTTGAGGGAGAGCTGGCGCTTTCCGCCATCAATATGTTCTATCCGGTCACCTGCCTGCAGTACGGCATCGGCATCATGCTGGGAACGGGCGGCAGCGCCGTCATCGCGCTCAAAATGGGACAGGGCCGTTCGCAGGAGGCCAAGGAGGATTTTACCGCCATCACCGCGGTCTCTCTGGTCATCGGCGTGCTCTCCATGGTGTTCGGGCTTCTCTATCTGCCGCCCCTGCTGCGGCTGCTCGGCACCAGCCCCGCCCAGATGGCCGACTGCTATATCTATGCCCGCGTGCTTCTGTGGTTCTCCCCCATGCTGTTCCTGCAGATGCTGTTTCAGATTCTGTTCGTCACCTCGGGGAAGCCCGGGCTGGGGCTGAGGCTCACCGTTCTGGGGGGCCTTGCCAACATCGTGCTCGACTACCTCCTGATGGGACCGCTTGCCATAGGCATCGCGGGTGCCGCCATCGCCACCGGCATCGGATACAGCGTCACCGCGGTCGCCGGGCTTGTCTATTTCGGCTTTTACCAAAAGGGAACGCTCCATTTTGTCCGCTTTCGCCTCTGTCTTAGGACGCTGCTCCGCGTCTCGGCGAACGGCTCCTCGGAGATGGTGAGCAACGTGGCGACGGCGGTCACTACCTTCCTCTTTAATATCATCTTCATGCGGTACTGGGCGGAAAACGGCGTTGCCGCCATCACCATCCTCAGCTACTTCCAGTTTGTGTTCAGCGCCGTCTTTTTGGGCTTTTCCATGGGCATCGCCCCCATCGTGAGCTATAAATACGGCGCCGGGGACGAAGAACAGCTGAAGCGCATCGTCCGGCTGGGACTTCTCTTTGTCTCTGCCTGTTCTCTGGGGGTCTTCCTGCTTTCCCACCTGACCATCCGCTGGAGTCTTGCCATCTTTACCGATGCGGGCAGTCCGGTCTACACCCTCGCCATGGAGGGCTTCGGGATCTATTCCCTCCAGTTTCTCTTTATGGGCATCAGCATCTTTTCCTCCGGGCTCTTTACCGCCTTTAACAACGGGGTCGTTTCCGCCCTCATCTCGATGTCCCGCACCTTTCTCTTTCTGGTGGGCAGCCTGCTCCTGCTTCCCTATTTCTGGGGAGAGGCGGGCGTTTGGTTCGCCGTCCCCGTCGCGGAGTTCTTGGGGCTTCTTGTCTCGGCTTCCTTCCTCCTCTGGGGCAGGAACAAATACCAATACGGATAAAAAAAGGCCCGCCTTTCGCGGGTCTTATTTTTATTCCTTCTTTTCCACCTTCTGATAGGCGAGGCGCTCGGAGCCGTCCTCCAGATAGATGACGCCGCAATAGGTGAAGCCGTTTGCCTCCAGACAGCGCTGCATCGGGAGATTGTCCCGGTGGGTATCCACCCGAAGGTTGGGGTGCTGCTCCATGCACCAGCTCATGCAGTAGGAGGCGGCGCCGCGGTGGCGGTGAGCGGAGGCCACGCGGTGCAGGACGCCATAGGGCTCCTCATTCAGCCACGTGCCATTCGAGATGCGGCGGTAGGAGTCATCCTCCCCCACAAAGTAGCAGAAAACCGTAAGCGGCTCCTCGCCTTCCATGCAGAGATAACTCTGCCCCTTCGCGATATCCTCCCGGAGCATCTCCTCCGGCGGGTAGCTGTCGCCCCACTGATCGGGGTTGCCGCTCTGGCGCATGAAAAGCCGCGCGTTTTCATAGATTTTCAGGATCATCGGGAGATCTTCTTCTCTCGTTTTTCGGATCGTCAGCATTTTATAACCTCCCTCAAAGGTATCCAAGCGATACGCATCAGTCTAGCACAGAAAGGTGGCCCGGTCAACAAACCCCGACTTGTTTCTCCCTTTTTCGCTCATTTGACTAAAAAGCCGATTTCAATTTCTCCCTTTTCGGTTTTGGGTATTCCATGTTCCCTCCCTTTCCGCTATAATGATAGTAATTCCCTGTATATTATGACAATTTTCCCCTTCGGAGGTTGCAGACTTCCAAAATGAGCGTATAATAGATGAGAGTATCTTTTTGGAGGATAGCGCATGAACGGACTCAATCATTTTGACGAAAACGGCAATGCCGTCATGGTAGACGTTTCTGCCAAGGCGGTAACCGAACGCCGCGCGGTCGCGCACGGCTTTATTCATATGAACGCCGCGGCCTATGAGGCGACCGAAAAAGGAAACGGCCGCAAGGGCAACGTGCTCGGCGTCGCGCAGGTGGCGGGCATCATGGCCGCCAAACGCACTGCGCTTCTTATCCCGATGTGTCACCCCATCGGGCTGACCCACTGCAGCGTGGAATTTAAGCTCTACCCGGAGGAACAAAAGGTGGAAGCCATCTGCACCGCTGTGGTTGCCAGCCAGACCGGTGTGGAGATGGAAGCGCTCACCGGGGTTTCGGTGGCGCTGCTCACCATTTACGATATGTGCAAGGCCGTGGACCGCTCCATGGTGATGAGCGAGGTCTGCCTCCTCCACAAGAGCGGCGGAAAGAGCGGCGTTTATGAACGGGAGGAACCCTGATGCTGGACAACTTTGGGCGCGAGATCGATTATCTCCGCATTTCGGTCACAGACCGCTGTAATCTTCGCTGTATCTACTGTATGCCGAAAGACGGCGTGGAGTGGATCCCGCATGAAAACGTCCTCACCTTTGAGGAAATTTTACGTATTTGCCGGGTGTTTGCCTCGCTGGGCATCCGCAAAATCAAGCTCACCGGCGGAGAACCGCTGGTCCGTCACGGGATCGCAGGGCTTATCCGGGATATAAAGGCCATCCCCGGCATCAAACAGATCACCCTCACCACCAACGGCGTGCTCTTTGCCCCCATGGCAGAGGAGCTGGTCGCCGCGGGGCTGGACGCCGTCACCTTCAGCATCGACAGCCTGAAACGGGACCGCTATGCCGATATCACCCGCTTTGACCACATTGATGAGACCGAAGCCGCCATCCGCAAGGCGATGGAGCTGGGGCTCCCCGTCAAGCTCAACTGCGTGCCGCTGCGCGGCGTCAATGAGGACGAGCTTCCCGATCTCGCCGCCCTCGCGCGGGACCATGACCTGCAGGTCCGGATGATCGAACTCATGCCCATCGGCTGCGGAAAGCAGTTTTCCGGCATCCCCTTCTCTGAGATTCTCACCTCTCTGGAGGAGCGGTTCGGCCCCTCCATTCCCTGCTCCGAGGCGCTCGGCAACGGTCCCGCCTCCTATGTCTCCTTTGAGGGCTTCAAAGGACATATCGGTTTTATCACCGCCCTCACCCATCCCTTCTGCGCCAGCTGCAACCGGGTGCGGCTCACCTCCTCCGGCTTTCTAAAGCTCTGCCTCAATCACCCCGACGGCGTGGAGCTGCTTCCCCTCCTGCGGGGCGGCGCAGACGATGAGGAGCTGAAAAAGGTCCTGTCGGACGCCATTCTGAGAAAACCCCTCCGGC
Organism: Angelakisella sp.; assembly: GCA_020025195.1. Lineage (GTDB taxonomy): Bacteria > Bacillota > Clostridia > Oscillospirales > Ruminococcaceae > Angelakisella. Next base: position 15,636 of record JAHHSN010000006.1, on the reverse strand, counting down.
ACCACTTTGAAGACCGCGGCGTCGGAGATCCTGACAAAATGAACTCGATCGGAGGATAATCTATGAGCATCATCACCGCGCTCTATCCCCTCATGGGGACCAAACCCGTCTCTGCTTCCTCTGCCCGGTTCCTTGCGGGCCGCGGCTTTTCGGAACACCCCGAAAGCGGGACGGAAATCTGTCTTCTTTCCGAGGAACAGACTCCTCTTGGCGGCAGCCTTCTCCTCCGGGACATTCCCCCCATGAAAGTGGGGGACCGTCTCACCTCCGGTGATCTCTGGCTGATGATCACCCGCACCGGCGAGGAGACCTTTGCCCGGGTGCTTGCCGGCGGGACGCTTTCGGTAGGAGATGAGCTGACTCTCGTCCCCGATTCCGTCCCCACCCCGCCCCGCGTGGCGGTCATCACCTCCAGCGACAAGGGCTCCCGCGGCGAACGGGCGGATCTTTCCGGGCCCAAGATCGAGGAGCTTTGCCGGGAGGCCGGGATGCTCATTACCCGCACCCTCATCCTCCCGGATGAGCGGGACCAGCTGGCCGAAGCCATGAAAGAGATGAGCGACAGCCATGCCGCCGACCTCATCCTCACCACCGGCGGAACCGGCTTTGCCCCCCGCGACTGCACCCCCGAAGCAACTCTGGACGTGGTGGAGCGTCAGGTGCCGGGGATCCCTGCCGCCATGGTGGCCAACTCCCTGCAATACACCCCCCGTGCCATGCTGACCCGCGCGGTGGCGGGCATCCGAGGCAAGAGTCTCATCATCAATCTACCCGGCAGTCCCAAGGCGGTGGAGGAAAACCTCCGCTTCATCCTGCCGGCGCTTTCCCACGGCGTGGAAATGCTCCGCGGCGAGGGCGGCGAGTGTGCCCGAAAGGACCATAACCACCATCATCACTAAGAAACAAAGCTCCGTCCCCCTTTCCGAAGGGAGCGGAGCTTTTACTATTTGTTAATTCAAAGTTAATTTATACTATTTGTACTTTATTTGTTGTCCGGCAGACCGCAGCCTTTCCGCGTTCCATAAGGCGCCGTGCCGTCCATAAACTCTTTATCCCATCTTTCCCAAAAGAAAAACCGCCCGGAAAGCCGGACGGTTCTTTTTTATAAGCCGCTTTCTCTCAAATGGTCTTGTTCGCGCCGGATCTCAGACCCAGAATGATGCAGAGGATTCCGAAGCCGACCAGATACAGCAGGCAGATGCTCCAGTTCGGGATGGCTTCATAGAGCCAGCCCATCACAGAGGGGCCGGTCGCCGCGATAAGATACCCGATGGACTGCGCCAGGCCCGAAAGCTTGGCGGCGTCGGCGGCGTTTTTGGTGCGGAAGCCAAAGAGCGCCAGCCCCAGGCTGAAGTTGCAGCCGTTGCTGAGCCCCATAAGGATTACCGCGATAAGGGTAAGGGCGTAGGAACGGGACACAATGAGGAGCAGAAGCCCCACCAGACTGATAAAGGAGCCGAGAAAGAGCGGAAGCTTCTGATCCTTCCGATTTCCGGCCCAGAGCGGCGCCAGCAGCGAGGTCGGGATGCCGACCAGCTGAAACAGGGAAACCACGCCGCCCGCCTCCGCGGGGCTGATCCCGCTGGACTGCAGGATGGTGGGCAGCCAGCTGATGATGGAATAAAAGGTGAGGGAGGTGATGCCGAAAAAGAGGGTCACATCCCAGGTGAGCGGCTGTTTGAGAAACTCTTTCACCGGTCTGGGGGGCAGCGTCTCGGTATTTTCCAGCTGCATCCCGCGTTCCCGGTACCATGAAAAAAGCGCGGCAGCCACCGGGAGTGCCCCAAGGGCAAGGCTGTTCCGCCAGCCCATGTGCGGCAGCTTCGCAAGCGGCACCGCCGCCCCAATGGCCAGCGCCGAGGAAAGCCCCATGGCGACGGAATAAAGCCCGACCATGCCGCCCATCCGCTCGGGGAATTTCCCCTTGACGACAGCCGGCAGCAGCACATTGCCGACCGCGACGCCCGCCCCCAGAAGGATCGTTCCGAGGTAAAGGCCCCAAAGTCCGCCGTAGGAGCGGATCAGGACGCCGAGAAGAATGGTCAGTATCCCCCAAAAGAGCGTTCTTCCCTCCCCCAGCCGCCGGCACAAGGAGCTGACCGGCATGGAGCAGACGCCGAAAGCACAGAGCGGCAGCATGGTGAGGATGCCCGCCGTACCGGAGGAAAGGCCGTACTCCTCCGAGATGAGGCTTAAAAGAGAGCCTACCCCGGTAAAGGTGATCCGAACCGAAACCGCCGCCAGCATGACGGCGATGAAGATTCCCTTTTTCTCTTTGCGATTCATGGCTTTTTCGCCTGCCTCTTGATTATTTCTGTCCGATGTGTCTGCTTTTTCTTTTTCACCGCGTCCCGCACGGTCAGATTGATGATACCCCCTGCCAGAATGAGCGCCCCGATGAGATGGAGCCAGAGCATGAGGATAATCAGGGAGGCCAGCGACCCATAGACCAGCGCGTATTTGGCGGAAGCGCTGATCATAATGGAAAAGACGATACTGACTATAAGGATGAGCACCGCTGCCATTGCCGCGCCCGGCAGAATGGGAAGCGGAGGTTTCTGTCTGGGGGATACCAGGCGGTAAAGAAGGGATAGGAGCAGGATGATGATGGCGACAAGGAGAACGAAACGCAACCACTGCCAATCCTTGATGATCGCCCCGATATGGAACCATTCATCCAGAAGACGGATGAACCAGCCGCCTGTAATAAGGAGCAGTACCGAGCCGTAGATCATGATGACGAACAGGAAGGCATAAAGGACGCTCATAACGGTGTGCAAAACGCCGGAATAGCGCTTTCGGCCATAGAGATCCCCCATGCTGGTCATCAGGGTGCTGAACGCGCCGGACGCTGTGGTAACCAAAAGCAGGACGCTCGCCACCAGCATGGTCATGCTGTAATTTTCGCTGACATACTGAAGAAATCCGGTGAGGGTATCAATGACCTGCCTCGGAACAATGCCGTCCAGACTTTGTACAATAACGCCGGTGTCGAGATTGGCCTTACCGAGGATGCTGGAAACGCAGATGAGAAGCGGGAAAAAGCTCAGCATCAGGTAATAGGCGAACGCCGCCGCGGCGCGGCCCAGCCGGCGGTCAAAATAAATAGTGATAATATCTGCGACCCGTTCCAGAACGGGGCTTTTGTCGATGATCTTTTGCAGGAACGCGGGCATTTCCACAGAGCTTTTCCTCCTCTCCTGAGGTTTTCTTAAAATGGGATAAACCAAAAGGCTTCACCCGACGCCGTAAAGGGCCTTGGCGTTTTCCGCCGTCAGCCGAACGATCTCCTCCGGAGTCGTGCCGCGGATTTCCGCGAGCTTCTCCGCCACAAAGGACAGCATGGAGGAGTCACAGCGCTTTCCCCGAAGGGGGACCGGCGCCATATAGGGGCAGTCAGTCTCTATGAGCAGCCGGTCATCCGGCACCACCGCCGCCGCTTCCACCGCCCGCCGGGCGTTCTTAAAGGTGAGAGCGCCCGTAAAGCCGATGTACATCCCGAGCTTTATGAGTTCCAGCGCGGTCTCGGCGGAGCCGGAATAGCAGTGGACCACGCCCCGGGGACGGTGCCGCTTTATCATTTCGAGGGTGTCGGCGTGCGCCTCCCGGTCATGGATGATGACCGGCAGATCAAGCTCCCGCGCCAGAATGAGCTGCTCCTCAAAATAACGATGTTGTAATTCCTTCGGGGGATTCTCCTTCCAGTAATAATCGAGGCCGATTTCCCCGATGGCACGGACCCGCGGGGACGCCGCCATGCGGCTAAGCTCCTCGCGGTAATGCTCGGGCGCCTCCCCGCACTGCTCGGGGTGAACCCCCACCGCGGCATAGATAAAGGGATGCTCCTCAGCGAGCTCCAAGGCCCGCCGGGAGGACGCAAGATCCGCACCGATTGTCATAATATATTCGACGCCCTCCCCATGAATACGGGACAGGAGTTCCTCCCGGTCCTCGTCAAAGCGGGAGTCGTCATAATGGGCATGGGAATCAAAAATTCCGTTCAAGGGGAAATTCCTCCTTTAAGAAGCAGAAGAAAAGCCGGCAGTGGTCTAGGTTCCGCTCCCGGCTCTTATTCATTTTACGGGGACATCAGCAGAGCTTCGCGCCCGCTTCGATCTTATCATCCAGCATGAGGAGGTGCAGCTTCTTGCCCTTTTCCGCGGAGATGAGCATACCGCAGGAATCATAGCCCATCATCTTGCGGGGGGCCAGATTGGTGCAGGCAACCACTGTTTTGCCGATGAGCTCCTCCGGCTTGTAATATTTCGCGATACCGGAGAGGATCTGGCGTTCCTTGCCGCTGCCGTCATCCAAGGTGAAGCGAAGCAGCTTATTGGACTTCGGCACCGCCTCGCAGGCCAGCACCTTGCAGACGGTAAAGTCCGTCTTCTCAAAGTCCTCGAAGGCAATCTCTGCCTTGGGCGCGGGGCCCTCCGCTGCCGCCTCGGCCGCCTTTTCCTCCTTCTTGGCGGCAAGCTCCGCCAGCTCCTTCTGCACGTCGATGCGGGGGAACAGCACCTCGCCCTTCTGTACCGTTACATCGGAGCGAAGGCCGCCGAATTGTTCCGCGGACTCCCAGGTGCGCTCCTCGGGGAGGGCGCCGCACTGGTCGAGGATCTTCTCGGCGGAACCGGGCATATAGGGGGTGAGGAGGATCCCCGCGAGGCGGATGCACTCCAGAAGGTTATACATGACGCGGGCCAGACGGGGGCGCTTGGCTTCGTCCTTGGCAAGAACCCAGGGCGCCGTTTCGTCAATATACTTGTTGGCGCGGGAAATGAGCTTAAAGATCTCGGTGAGGCCGTTCTGGAAGGCAAAGGCCTCCATCTCCTTCTCATACGCCGCGCGGAGGTTCCCGGCGAGGGCGAGCAGCTCCTCATCCTCGGGGCCTGCCTCCTGCTCCTTCGGCAGGGTGCCGCCGAAGTACTTCATGACCATGGCGACGGTGCGGGAAACCAGATTCCCGAGGTCGTTCGCGAGGTCGGTATTGATGCAGTTGATGAGCAGCTCATTGGAGAAAACGCCATCCGAGCCAAAGGGGAAGCTCCGGAGCAGGAAGAACCGGATGGCATCCACGCCGTAGCGCTCGCAGAGCACCACGGGGTCCACGACGTTGCCCTTGGATTTACTCATCTTGCCGCCCTCCAGAAGCAGCCAGCCGTGGCCGTAAACACGCTTCGGAAGCGGGAGATCCATCGCCATGAGGAGCGCCGGCCAGATGACCGCGTGGAAGCGGACGATCTCCTTGCCGACGAAGTGAACGTCGGCGGGCCAGTAATGCTCCAGCTCATGGTAGCGGTCGTTCTGATAGCCGAGGGCGGTCATATAGTTAAAGAGGGCGTCCACCCAGACATAGACGACGTGCTTGGGGTCAAATTCCACCGGGATGCCCCAGGTGAAGCTGGTACGGGAAACGCAGAGATCCTGCAGACCCTGATTGATGAAGGCGCGCATCTCATTGACGCGGGATTCGGGGGTGAGAAACTCGGGGTTCTCATCATAGAGCTTGAGCAGCCGGTCGGCGTACTTGGAGAGACGGAAGAAATACGCCTCCTCCTCGGCGTCCTGTACGGGACGTCCGCAGTCGGGGCAGCAGCCGTCCTTCAGCTGGCTTTCGGTCCAGAAGGTTTCGCAGGGGGTACAGTATTTTCCCTTGTAGGTGCCCTTATAGATATCACCGCGGTCATAAAGCTCCTTGAAGATCTTCTGAACCGCTTCGACGTGGTAGTCGTCGGTGGTGCGGATGAAGCGGTCGTTCGAGATGTTCATCAGCTTCCAGAGGTCCTTGATGCCGCCCTTTCCCTCAACGATCTGGTCGACAAATTCCTTGGGGGTGACGCCCTTTTCCTTCGCCTTTTCTTCGATCTTCTGACCGTGCTCGTCGGTTCCGGTGAGGAACATGACGTCATAGCCGGAAAGTCTTTTATAGCGCGCCATGCAGTCGGTGGCTACGGTGCAGTAGCTGTGCCCGATGTGCAGCTTATCCGAGGGATAATAGATCGGCGTGGTAATATAAAACTTCTTTTTCTGTTCCATTTGCTGTTAACCTCCCGCGCAAATGAGCGCATTTTATAAGATACATGGTTTATTATACCATGAAATACGGCTCATTAAAAGAGTTCGATCCCCTTTTCATAAAAAAGAGACCGCCGAAGCAGTCTCTTATGGCTTATTTTTTCTTTTTGGGGCGGGCAGGGTTCTTGGGGCGCTTCTTCTTGACCGAAAAACCAAAGGAGCCAATCTTTTTGCCGAGGGCGAAATACTCCCCGTGGGAATAGGCGAGGAGACCGCTCTTTTCCAGATGAAGCTTTCCCTCCTCGTCCAGAATGGCGGGGTCGACGTCCACCGCGACAATCTCCGCAAGGAACATATCGTGGCTTCCGAGGGGCTTTACCTCGGTGACGCGGCACTCCAGCGAAACGGGGCTTTCCGAAAGGAGCGGCGCCGCCACCGCCTGCGCTTCCTCGGTATGGAATTTGCAGAGGGTAAGCTTATCCATGTCCCGCCCGGAGCGCACCCCGCAGAAGTCCACACCGCGCACCATCCGTCCGGTGGTCAGGTTGATGACGAACTCCCCCGACTCCTTAATGATCGCGTGGGAGTAGCGCTCGGGGCGCACCGAGATGTAGGTCATGGGGGGATTGCTGTTGACGATACCGGTCCACGCGATGGTGAGGGCGTTGGGCTTTTCCATGGTGCCGCAGGTGACGAGCGCCGCGGGAACCGGCGCCAAAAGGGTAGAGCCCTTCCAACTGATTTTTTTCATAGCTTTTTCCTTTCCGAGTAACGATTCTTAGTGGAGAAGTTCGCCCAGCACCTTGAGAAAAAGGAGCGCCAGGACCCCTAAAATAACCGGCCGAACGATCTTGCTGCCGTTTTTCATCACCATGCCGGAGCCGAGATAATGCCCCAGCAGGCAGAAGGCACCGGCCGTGCAGCCGAGCCAGAGCACCGCCTGTCCCTCCCTGAGGAAGATGACAAGGCTCATGACATTGGAGGAGAGATTCACCAGCTTCACGGTTCCGGCGGCGTCCTGCACCGGCATCGCGCAGAGCCCCGTATAGATGAGGAGCAGGAAGGTGCCGGTCCCGGGGCCGTAGAAGCCGTCATAGATGCCCATGAAAAAGGACATGAGGACGGCGAGAACGAGCTGGCGGCGGGGGCTGATGTCAGCGGGCGGCGCGGCCTCCGACGGCTTTTTTCTCAGGACGAAAAAGGCCGCCGCGGGGAGCGCGAAGAGAAGAAAATACCGGATGAAGTGCTCCGGGATTTTGAGGATCAGCCGGGCGCCGAGGTTGGCGCCGAGCACGGCGACAAGGACCGCGGGAACGGCGATTCGGAGATTCACATAGCCGTTTTTGAGAAAGCGCGCGGTGGAAACGGTGGTGCCGATGGAGGAACTGAGCTTATTGGTGGCGATGGCGGTATGGGGCGGGAGCCCCGAAAGCAAAAACGCGGGGAGGGAGATGAGTCCGCCGCCGCCCGCGATGGAATCGACCAGACCCGCCAAAAAGGTGAGCGGGCAGACGATGAGCAGGGTATGCCAGGGGATGTCCATAAAAAAACCGCCGTTTCCGTCCCGAGGGACTGTAATACATTTGTTATACTATTTTGGGGAGGGGGAGTCAAGGAAAATTTTATAAGGGGACGTCCCCTCCCCCAAGGCCGCCCGGCCCCGGGCTTGCCGCGAAGGCCGGGGAGGAGCAGGGCGCCTTCCTTTTTTTCGCCCCGCGGGGTTTCCCTGCCCCCGGGGAATATTTACAAGTCCCCGAAAGGAGCTTATAATAGGGGTAACTGATTCCCGAAAGGAAGGAGAGCCCGAGGCTTTTGGCCCCGGCAATACTGCCCTATGAAAAACGGTTTCCTGAAGGTCGCGGCGGGTGTCCCCGTCATTCGTCTCGCGGACTGCGAACAGAACGCCGGCGCCGTCCTCCGCCTGATGCAGGAGGCGCACCAAAAAGAGGTGCGTCTTTTGGCGCTGCCGGAGCTTGTCCTCACCGGTGCCACCTGCGGCGATCTCTTTTTGCAGGAGGAGCTGCTGTCCGGGGCAGAGGAAGCCCTCGGCCGGGTGCGGGAGGCCAGCCTGCTCCTCCCCGGTCTTGTCACCGTGGTGGGCGTGCCGCTTCTTAAGGACGGCCGCCTCTATAACACCGCCGCCGTTCTCTCGGAGGGTCGGGTGCTGGGCGTGGTGCCGAAGCAGCAGCTTTCCCCTGCCGAGCACCGCTTTTTTGCAGAAGGGCCGGCTGCCCCCTCCGCTATGACCCTTTTCGGCGCAGAGACCCCCTTCGGCGGGAATCTCCTCTTTGGCATGGAGGACTTCCCGGATTACCGCTTTGCCCTCGCTCTGGGGGAGGATCTTCGCTCCCCCGTCGTTTCCGCTGCCCATGCCGCGGCGGGCGCCCGCCTTCTGGTGGGGCTCACCGCCGATCCCGAGGAGGCGGGACGCCCTGCCAGACGCCGCGCGTTCCTCACCGGGGAGAGCCGCCGGCTCATGCTTTCCACCCTCACGGTCAATGCCGGCGAGGGGGAATCCTCCACCGACCGGGTCTATTCGGGGCACAGCCTCCTCACCGAGTGCGGAGAACTGCTGGCGGAATCGAAGCCCTTCTCCGAGGGGCTCACCGTGACCGAGCTGGATCTGGGACGGGTCACCGCCCTGCAAAGAAAGGCGGGGCTTTCTCCCGCTCCTCTGGGAGAAAATCACCGGACCGTCCTTTTCCCCGGGGAAAAGACCGCCACGACCCTCACCCGCGCGGTTTCTCCCTTCCCCTTTATCCCGGAGGAGGAAACCCTCCGCCGTCAGACGATGGAGGAGATCCTCACCATTCAGGCGGAAGCGCTCCGCCGCCGGGTTACCCACATCGGCTGCCGCACCGTTCTCCTCGGCATTTCGGGCGGGCTGGATTCCACCCTTGCCCTTCTCGCCGCTGTCCGTGCCTTTGACCTCATGGAACGTCCCCGCAGCGAGATCATCGCCGTCACCATGCCCTGCTTCGGCACCACCGACCGCACCAAGAACAACGCCGAAGCCCTCTGCCATCTCCTTGGCGTCCGCTTCCTGACGGTGAACATCGCCGCCGCGGTGCGTCAGCATTTTGCCGATATCGGGCAGGATGAAACCAAGACCGACGTGACCTTTGAGAACGGTCAGGCAAGGGAGCGCACTCAGGTGCTGATGGATCTTGCCAACCGGGAAAACGGCATTGTAGTGGGAACCGGTGATCTCTCCGAGCTGGCGCTGGGCTGGGCAACCTATAACGGCGATCATATGTCGATGTACGGCGTCAACGCCTCCATTCCCAAAACGCTGGCGCGCGCGCTGGTGCGCTATGAAGCAGAAAGAGCCGGGGACGAGGCGCTGAAGGCCGTCCTTCTGGATGTGGTCGCTACACCGGTCAGCCCGGAGCTTCTCCCCGCCAGGGAGGGAAAAAACGAGCAGCTCACCGAAGATCTGGTGGGGCCTTATGAGCTTCATGATTTCTTCCTCTTTTATACCCTGCGCTACGGCTTCCCGCCGGAAAAGGTCCTCCGCCTTGCGGAGCGTGCCTTTGGGACGGAGTATGACCGCGCCACCCTTCTCAAGTGGCTTCGCACCTTCTACCGTCGGTTCTTCCAGCAGCAGTTCAAGAGGAGCTGTCTCCCCGACGGGCCGCAGGTGGGCGCCGTGGGGCTTTCCCCTCGCGGTGCCTGGCAGATGCCGAGCGACGCACTCGCGGCGCTTTGGCTCCGGGAAGTGGACGCCCTCGCAAAGGAAAAATAACCGAAGAAAGCGGCGGGGTGAAATGCCTCTGCCGCTTCTTTTTTAAGGGGCGCGGCCTTTCCGCGCGGAATAAACAGCCCCCGGTACAGTCGGCAGGCGTTTTTTGAGCGCTCGTTCTTTGCCGCCCGTGAAGAGGGGTCAAGGTGTTCTTTCGTTGTTCTCTGCTCTCTCATTTCATCCTCTTTGAGCGGGTGCCGGATGTGTTCTTCCCTCTTTTCCCTGTTCTTTCCCGCTGTGTCCCCGTAATACCCTCTTGGTTTGGGGAACCCGCTCCTCCCTTTTACCAAAAGGTGTTTTATTTTACGGAACACTAAAGCTTTTATCCCCCGGTACAGCCGGGGCTTTGATTAACAAAAAAGCAGAGAACCGTTTTTGACGGCGCTCTGCTTCTTTTTATGCTTTTTGGGGGGTCAAGTTTTTTCCTCAAACCGGCTGAAGAGCCGCAGGCCCTCCCGCCCGAGCAGCTCCTCCGGTTTCACCTTTTCCGCCTCAAAAATGAGGTCGAAGGGGAGCTTCTTGAGGTCATCCGAGGCCTCCAGCGTGGTCGCGACATAGTCCTCCTCAAAGGTCTCGGTGACCATCCCGCGCAGGCAGTCGGCGGAGCCGCCCGCCATGTTATCCGCGTTCATCAGGACGGTATTGCCCGCCGCCAGCGCCGCGAAAATCGCCAGCATATTGTGCGCGAAGGACGCCCCCGGCGCCGAGATGATGAGCACCGTTCCGGCCGGGGCGGGCTTGCCGCCCTCCTCCTTCTTCCAGCCGCTTCTCAAAAGCCGCAGAAGCTCCTTCTGCCAGCGCTCGGACGCTTCCAGCACCGTGTCGATCTCCTTTTTCACCGCTTCCTCGGTCGGGAAATTGGCGCGCAGGACACACTCCAGCATGGGGCGGGCGTTCTCAATGGTATCATTGAGGCAATAAAGCGCCCCAAGACGCGCGTCCGGCATGGTGCAGGAGCCGGCCTCAAAAAATGCTTTCTGCTTGTCCAGCAGTTGTTCTACTGTCATATCTCTTTTCCTCCATCCTCCCCACCCTCAGGGTCGGGGTATGATTCTTTATCCTGACCGAAAAGCCGTTTCATCTGACGAAAAACGCTTTTTCGGCGTGCTTCTGTTTCCTGCGCCGCGCGGACAAAGCCCGTCCCGGTCTCCCGGAGAAGCTCCCCTTCCCTCAGGTCGGGCGGAAGCTCCCCGAGGGGGATCTCCCGCCGGGCGCCGGTTTCATTCTCGCAGACGGCAAAGCCGCCCTCCACGCGCTCCACACTCCACATGGCGTTCCTCCTTATCGCGCGGTTTTTACCGCGACCCTGCTGCCGTCACTCGTGATTGTGACGGTTCCCTGCAGATCCGTCCGGTAGACCCGGATGTTCTGCTCCTTGAGACGGGCAAGCGCCTTTTCGCTCGGGAGCCCGTAGCGGTTGTCCTCCCCCACCGAAATGACCGCGATCTCAGGGCTGACCGCCTCCAGAAATCGGGAGTGGCTGGAGGTATTGCTGCCGTGATGGCCGACCTTGAGCACCGTCGCCTTAAGATCCAGTCCCGCCTCAACCGCGCTAAGCTCCGCCTTTTTCTCCGCATCCCCGCTAAAGAGGAAGGAGGTTTCTCCGCAGTCCACGCGGGCAAGGACGGAATAGTCGTTGAGGGAGTCGTAGCGGGCGTTCTCTTCCGGCGCCAGCACGGTGAGAACAGCGTCTCCCAGCGAGACGGTCATGCCCGGCTCGGCAAAGCGGCAGAACACCTCCCGGTCCGCGAGGGTCTCAAGAAGGGTGCCGAAGGAGACGGTGGTGGGGGTCAGGTCCTCCGGAATGGAGGGCATGAGGAATTCCCCGACGGGAACTCGTTCGACCACCTCGATAAGCCCGCCGTAATGGTCGGCATGGGGATGGCTGAGAAGGACGAGGTCCAGCTTTTTGACGCCCGCCCGGCGCAGGGCGGCCCGGAGATTCCTTCCCTCCTCGGGAAGGCCGCCGTCAATGAGCACGGCGTGGGTCCCGGTCGTCAGGAGCGCGGCGTCCCCCTGTCCCACATCCAAAAAGCGCACCGTGAGGAGTGGGGCTTCCGGAGCGGAACCATTCTCCTGCTCCGGATGGGAAAGAGCCGGCCTCTGCCAGAGGAGAAACCCTGCCAGAAGCAGGAGGAGCAGGTACGCCGTTACCAGAAAGCGCTGCCATTTGCGGGATGTTTTCTTTTTTGCCAAGCGTAGTTACTCCTTTTATCGATGGTTTCCCCGGCTGCGGCCGCCGGAATGCTTCGTCCCTCCCTTTTTTCCGCCGTGTGCCCGCTCCTGCGGTTTACGGTTCGGAAGAAGCGCTCCCGCCCGTGCAGAGGGTTTGCGGCGGAGGAGGTACTCCCGGTCGGGCTGGACCAGCCTGCCGCTGCCGTGCCCGATGAGGTCCTCCCGCCCCGCCCGTACCAGCGCCTCAATGACAAGGCGGCGGTTTTCCGGCTTCCAGTACTGCAGGAGACTGCGCTGGAGCTTCTTTTCGTAGGGGTCGGTGGGAACGTAGACCGCTTCCATGGTCCACGGGTCGATGCCGGTATAGAACATACAGGTCGAGGCGGTACCGGGCGTGGGATAGAAGTCCTGCACCTGCTGGGGGCGGATGTGGTGCTTCTGTAAAAAGAGCGCCAGCTCCACCGCTTCCTTCATGGTGCTGCCCGGGTGGCTCGACATGAGATAGGGCACCAGATACTGCTCTTTTCCGAGCTTTTTGGTGGTTTCGTAAAAGCGTTTCTCGAACCGCTCATACACCCCGATGTGGGGCTTTCCCATGCGGTCCAAGACCCGGGGTGAACAATGCTCCGGCGCCACCGTAAGGTGACCGCTGATGTGATGCTCCACGATCTCCCTGAGGAAGGCGTCGTCCTGCTCCCCCATGATATAGTCAAAGCGAAGGCCGCTGCGGACGAATACTTTTTTAACGCCGGGCAGGGCGCGAAGCTCCCGCAGCAGCGAGAGATAATCGGAATGATCGACCCGGACGGCGGGACACATGGTGGGCGCGAGGCACTTTTTCCCCTTGCAGACGCCGCACTTCTCCTGCTTCCGGCAGGCCGGGGCCCTAAAATCAGCTGTCGGGCCGCCGACGTCGCTGATGACGCCTTTGAAGCGGGGATCATGGGTAAAACCTTCTGCCTCCCGCAGTACCGATTCGTGGCTCCTTACGGTGACATACCGCCCCTGATGAAAGGCGATGGAGCAGAAGTTGCAGGCGCCGTAGCAGCCGCGGTTGTGGGTGATAGAAAACTCCACCTCCTCGATGGCGGGCACGCCGCCCTTTTTTTCATAGGAAGGGTGATAATACCGCTCGTAGGGCAGCTCCGCCACCCGGTCCAGTTCCTCGGTGGAAAGGGGCAGCGCCGGCGGGTTCTGCACGACATAACAGTCGCCGTGCTTCTGCACCACCGGTTTTCCGTAAACGTGATCCTGCTCCTCCAGCTGAAGGCGGCAGGCACGGGCATAGGTTTTTTTATCCTGAGAAACTTTATCAAACGAGGCGCACATCACGCCGTCCGGGGGCAGCGGCCCTTCCAGCGGGAGCCGACAGCAGGTACCGCGGATGTCCCGCATCTCCCGGGGATGTTCCCCCGCCGCCCAGCGCCGGCAGATCTCCGCCATGGAGTGCTCCCCCATGCCGAAAGAGAGAAGATCGGCTCCGGAATCAATGAGGATGGAGGGGCGCACCCGGTCGTCCCAGTAATCGTAGTGGGCAAACCGGCGCAGCGAAGCCTCCAGCCCGCCGATGACGATGGGGATATCGCCGTAGGCCTCCCGGATGAGATGGCTGTAAACAATGGTGGGACGGTCAGGTCTTAAGCCCACACGCCCGCCGGGGGAATAGGAATCGCTGCTGCGGCGGCGTTTTGCTACCGTGTAGTGCGACACCATGGAATCGATGTTGCCGCCGGACACCAGAAAGCCATACCGGGGCCGCCCAAAGCGCTTCATGTCCTCCGGGGTATCAAAGCGGGGCTGCGCCAGTATGGCGATTTTGAACCCCTCCGCCTCCAAAACCCGGCTGATGATAGCCGCCCCGAAGCTCGGGTGATCGACATAGGCATCTGCCGTGACCAGCACGAAATCGGGCGTCTCCCAGCCGCGCTCCTCCATCTCTTTTTTGGTGACGGGAAGAAAGCTCATCTCGATGTTCCTTTCCACTGGGACGGCGACCCGGGGGCTTTAGTCCCCGGACATCGCCTTCCGCTCGTAATATTCTTCCTTGGTGATAAGGACCTGACGGGGCTTGCTGCCCTCGAACGGTCCGACAATGCCGCGCTCCTCCATCTCATCCACCAGTCTCGCGGCGCGGGCATAGCCCACCTTGAGCCGGCGCTGCAGAAGGGAGGTCGAAGCCATGCCGGCCTCCACCACGGCGGCGATTGCCTGCTCGAACAGCTCGTCCTCTTGCCCATCGGAGTCTCCCCCACTGAGGGAAGAGGAGCCGCCCTTGCCCTTCACGCTGGCGGCGGATTTTTCGATCTCGGTCATGATGTCGTCATCATAGCTGCCTGCCATGCCCTCCTTGATGAAGGTGACAACCCGCTCGACCTCCCCGTCGGTGACGAAGCAGCCCTGCACACGGGTGGGCTTTGCCGAGCCGACCGGGTAATAGAGCATATCGCCCCGTCCCAGCAGCTTCTCGGCACCGCCCATATCCAGGATGGTGCGGGAGTCGATCTGGGAGGAGACCGCAAAGGAAATGCGGCTGGGGATGTTGGCCTTGATAAGGCCGGTGATGACGTCCACCGAGGGGCGCTGGGTTGCAATGACCAGATGCATGCCGGCGGCACGTGCCATCTGGGCGAGGCGGCAGATGTAGTCCTCCACGTCCTTGGGCGCCGCCATCATAAGGTCGGCCAGCTCATCAATGATGATGACGATCTGCGGCATGGGCTTCCCGCTGCCGGCCTCCTGCACCACACGGTTATAGCCCGCAAGGTCACGGGTTCCGGTGGCGGCAAAGAGCTTATAGCGGTTAAGCATTTCCGTGACCGCCCAGCAGAGGGCGCCCGCCGCCTTGCGGGGGTCGGTGACGACCGGGACAAGGAGGTGCGGGATGCCGTTATAGCCGCCCAGCTCCACCACCTTGGGGTCGATCATGAGGAGCTTGACCTCCTCGGGATTTGCCTTATATAAGAGACTGACGATGATGCTGTTGATGCAGACCGACTTACCGCTGCCGGTTGCGCCCGCGATGAGCAGGTGGGGCATTTTGGCAAGGTCCGCAAGGCAGATATTGCCCGAAATATCCCTGCCGAGCGCCACGGAAAGGCGGCTTTTTGCCTCCTCAAAGGGGGCGCTGTCAATGATCTCCCGGATGGAGACCGCGGAAATATCCTTGTTCGGCACCTCAATGCCGATGGCGGCCTTGTTGGGGATGGGTGCCTCGATACGGACGCCGCCTGCCGCGAGGTTGAGGGCGATGTCATCCGCAAGGTTGGTGATGCGGCTGATCTTGACGCCCGCGGAGGGCTGCAGCTCATAGCGGGTGACCGCGGGGCCTCTGGAAATATCGACGATGCGGGTCTCCACGCCGAAGCTCCTCAGGGTATCCACCAGACGGTCGGCATTCGCCCGCAGTTCTTTCTGGGTGTTCTGGCCCTGCCCGCCCTGGGGCTCATTGAGAAGATTGACCGGCGGGAAGGTATAGACCGGCTCCTTTTCTTCCTCGGCGGGAGCGGGTTCTTCCTCCACGGGGGGCGGCGCCTGCATGGCCTTCTCCCGTTCCTCGGGGGAATCCCCGAAGTGGAGCTTGCCGTCCACCGCCGCGGGCGGCTCCTCTCCCACCAGAACGGTACCGCTGACGGCACGGGTGATGAGGTCCTCCAGCGTCGGCTCCTTCGGCTCCGGGGGAGCGGGGGGTGCGGGCGGTGCTGCGG
>JAHHSN010000059.1 GCA_020025195.1 Angelakisella sp. | reverse complement strand
CAGGAGTGCAGCTTTTTCGCATTTCTGTATCATACCGCGGGCATTTTCGTCCTTTTGGGCCAGCTTGGCAGCATTGCCGCCATCCTGTGGGGGCGGAGACTGTAAGGGACCGCGCTTTCGTTTTGTGAAGGAAGAACCTTTGGGAAGCCCCGCGGGGGAAGCGGAGCCCAAAGGACTTTGGGAGGAGAAAATAAAAAACCGGCAGAGGGCGGGAAAGGCTCTCTGCCGGTTCGGTCTGTTCCGGCGCTTTTGGCCGGAGTGTTTTTCTTAGGAAACTTCTTTTTCTTCCGCCGGGACGGGACATTCTTCCGGGAGCGGGGACGCCTCCTCTTCGGGAACCGTTTTCTCTTTGCCAAAGTTCTGGATCAGGTCGATGAGGAACGAGGAAACAGTTACCGTGATGAGGGAAAAGGCGATGCGCCGCAGGGGAATGTAGGTGAGAGAGAGGAGCAGTACCGTCACATCGGTAAAAAGATAGGAACGGGAGATGCGCCAGTGCAGCATTTTGGTGATGATGAGCGCGAGGGCATCGTCGCCGCCGCTGCTGCCGCCCTGCCGCACAATGAGCCCGCAGCCCAGTCCCACCGCGAGTCCGCCGAGCAGCGCCGCCAGAAGGGGATGGGGAGTGAGATCGGGCAGAACGGGAGGGAAAAGCTCCCAGAAGCGAAGAAAACCGGCGACCGAGAGGGTCGCCGCGGCGGAAAGCCGCAGGAAGTCGCCGCCGAGGTAGCGCCAGCCAAGAAAATAGCAGGTGCCGTCAAAGAGAATGGTGGTGGCCCATGGGGGAATGCCCAGGTGGTGATCCAGGAGGAGCACCAGTCCGATGATGCCGCCCTCGGTGATGCCGGTGCGGCGGTGGATATTATAAAGACCGAAGGAAAGAATGGCGGCGCCCAAGAGAATGGTGAGCAGCCTCTTTCGGGTGAGTAGGGTTCTGAAGCGTTCGGTCTCCCGTTTCAGAAGTGTTTGCGGTTTCATACGAAAAATTCTCCTTTTTCTTTTCTTATCGGTTGCTTATCTAGTATAAACCTTGGTATAATACTAAGGTCAAGGGCTCATTTCGGAGCAAAAGGAGGAGACAGGATGAAGGAACAATACACCATCCATGAGATCGCGGAGCTTTACGGCATCGGCACCGATTCGCTTCGGTATTATGAGCGGCTGGGGCTCATCCATCCGCGACGGGGCAAGAATGGCTATCGCCTTTATGGTCTGGAGGAGTTATACCGCATCACCATCATACGCGACCTTCTGGGACTGGGCTTTCACACCGAACAGATCGGAAATTATCTGGCGGAGCTTCACCTCTCCAACACCCTTACCATGTTGGAGGAGGAACGGCGGGTCATCCGCCGCCGCCGGCAGGAGCTGGAGGAGACCGAACGCTCCATCGAAAAGCGGATGGGCGACCTCGGCCATTTCGGGACGCTTCCGGTGGGGGACTGCCGGCTGGTGACCCTGCCGGACCGTCCCTCGGTCCACCTCCATACCGATATCCGGCGGGACGAGGAGTTTGACTTTGCCATCAAAAAACTGCATCACCTCCACAAGGATCTCATTCGGGATCTGGGGTGCTATACCATGGGGGCCTCCATCTCCCCGGAGGATCTCCCCGAGGAGCGGTGGGGGGAGAGGGGACTTTTCCGCTCGGTGTTTTTTGTTCTCCGGGATGCGGAAAAGGCGGATTTTCTCCTCCCCGGGGGCGACTATGCCGTCCTCTTTTACCGGGGCAGCTATCGCCAGTGCCGCCCGATGGTGGAACGTCTGCGTGACTGGGCACGGGAGCAGGGCTATCGGGAGCAGGGCGAGATTCTGGAGCTCTACCACATTGATAACCGCTATACCGCGCGGGAGGAAGAATTTGTGACCGAGCTGCAGCTCCGGGTGGAAAAATAGGGCTTTTTCGCTTTCGCAACCGGTGGTTGACAAATTGAAAGCCAAAGCTTCTTCCCAAAAACCGCCCGCTTTGCTAAGATAGGGGCCAAGAAACCCCAAGGAGGAAACATCATGAAACTGTCCGAAAAAATTTATTCCTGCCGCAAAAAGGCGGGTCTCAGTCAGGAGGCACTTGCCGAGCGGCTGGGGGTCTCCCGGCAGGCGGTGAGCAAGTGGGAAACCGGGGAGACCGAGCCGGAGATTGGGAAGCTCCGTACCCTCGCAGCGGTGTTTTCCGTCTCGACCGACTGGCTCCTCAGTGAGGAGGAGGAACCGCCCGCGCCGACTTCCGTACCTAACTGGGTGGACGCCCTCCCCGGGACCCTTCGGAAGCTGTTTCGGCGATATGGCTGGCTGGGTGGAGTTTATCTTATGCTGGTGGGCAGCGGTATTTTCGCGTTCACCTTTTTCCCGGGGCTTCGTCAGTACCGCTTGCTCCGTGACTTTGGCTGCCCGGCGTCGGAGCTTTTTCGCGGCCCCGGAACCGTATTCGCTGTGTTCTCGGTCATCGGGCTGCTGGTCTTTATCACCGGCCTTGTCTTTACGGTAAAGCTCCGTAAAAATCGGGAAGAATAAAAAAGAAACGGAAAGCGAGAGAAACTCCTCTCGCTTTCCGTTTCTTTTTGCGCTGGCGCGCGGAAGAACGATATGATATCGACAAAGGAAAACGCCCGCCCGTTTATGGGCGAGGTGGTATGCAGGAAATGCTGGAGAGCGCCCCGGAAGGGACTCCCAGAAACCGAAGGCGTTCCTCCCGGCAGGGTCATTTTTCCTCCTCAAGGATCCCCAGCTCCTGAAGCGCCGCCTTGATGCGGAGAAGCGCCGCTTCGTTCGGGACGGAGATCATGTGGAGATGCCGTCCGTCGGTGAGGTCGCAGAGCTGCGCCGCACCCAGCTCCGCTGCCTTGGCCACAAATTCATCCGCCTCAAAGCGGGAGCGGATGTTGAGGTCGGCACTGATCTCCCCATAGAGCGGATGCTCCACCATCACATTGAGAACGGCACCGCCGTGATCCACCACGGCGTAAAATTCCTCCCGGATCTTTTCGATGGGATGCCGACAGGCGATGCACTCCAGCCGCCCATTCTGCGGCTTCTCCGGCAGGCAGTAGCCATAGCGGGTGGCAAGGATCTTTTTGCCGTTGGCGCGGAGGATGGCGATGTCCGCCACGATGACCTGCCTTGTGACTCCGAAGTGTTCCGCCAGCCGGGCCGCTGTAACGCAGTTTTCGCTTTTTCTCAGAATGGAAAGGATCTCCTCCCTCCGCTTGGTCTGATCCATGCTCCCGACCTCCTTTTGGCAGAAACTTTTTTCTTATTATAGCATCTCCCCCGGCGGGAATCAAACTTGACTTAAAGGCAGAAGTATGTATAATTATGTGTATATACATAAGAACTCAGGTTCGTCCGACATAAGAAAGAGAGGCTGATATTATGGGAAAATATGCTGTACTCGTAGTGGATATCATCAATGACTTTGTGACCGGTGCGCTGGGCTGTGACCGCGCCCATCTGGTGGTGGAGCCTGCACAGCGGCTGCTCCGCGCGGCCCGCAAGAGCGGTGTTCCGGTCATCTTCTGCAATGACGCGCACATCAAGGGCGTGGATAAGGAGCTGGAGCTTTGGGGCGATCATGCCATCGAGGGGACCAAGGGCGCCGAGGTCATCCCTGAGCTGGAACTTTGCGACAAGGACTTCATCGTTCCCAAGCGCCGTTACGGCGGCTTCTTCCAGACCAATCTGGATATGCTTCTGCGGGAGCTGGGTGTGGATACCGTTATCCTGACCGGCCTGCACACCCATCTCTGCGTCCGCCATACCGGCGCCGACGCCTATCAGCTGGGCTATAAGATCATTATGGCGAAGGACGCCACCCAGGCACTGACGGAGGAGCTCTATCAGACCGGCCTTAAGTACTTTGAGGAATATTACGGCGCGGAGATCGCCGACGTGGATACCGTCGTGGAGAAGTACTTCTAATAGATAAAAATAGTGCGGAAAGCCCTGCCCCCTGATACGGGGAGCCTTTGGCGCGTCCGTTC
>JAHHSN010000058.1 GCA_020025195.1 Angelakisella sp. | reverse complement strand
TTCTTCCTCCCAACCTCTCCCCTCGATGAGGGCGAGGTTGCGGCGGAGCACCTTTTTGCCCCGCCAGCCGTAGCTTTTCCGGGCAGCGAGGTCCTCCAGATTCTCCGCGGTAAGGCAGGGGTCGAGATGCTCCCGGAACGCCCGGATGGGGGTCAGCGGAAGGTTCTTATTATGCGGACAGGCAAGGCTGCAGCAGTCGCAGCCCCACACAAAGCCCCCCGCCCGGATCTGCTCCCGGTCCCATTCGGTGAGGTCCCGCTTCTTCTGGGTGACGGCACTGCGGCAGCGGTCGGGGTCCAGCCCCTCGGGGGAGAGGGCGCCGGTGGGGCAGGCCTTCAGGCAAAGCCCGCAGCGCTCGCAGTGGTCGGGGGTAAGCGGAGCATCCGGGGTCAGCATCAGGTCGGTCACGATCTCTGCCAGAAAAAAGAGGGAGCCATAGACCGGATGGATGAGCTGACGGTGCATCCCCCTGACGCCCAGCCCCGCGCGGAGGGCCGCCTCCACCTCCGGGACGGGACCCGCATCGGAGAAAAAGAGGAAGCGCTGTTCCGGGAACGCCGCCGCAAGGTCGTTCTGCGTCCTCTCCAGCAGCGCCGCCGCAATGGGATGGTAGTCGTTCCCCACCGAATAAAGGGAGACATTGCGTTCGGGGAAATCCCCGGCATAGTAGGGGAGGAGAAAGACGATGATGCTCCCCTGCTCCGGCAGGAGCTTCTGCTTGCGGCTCGGGATGTAGTTTAAGTTTTCCAGACGGCAGACGCCGTACGCCGGGATACCGGTCGATGCGAGAGACTGCTTCAGCACCTCGTCCACCCGGCGGCGGTTCTCCTGTTCGGTCACCGCGACTCCCTCCCTTCCCGTTTTTTCGGTTCTATTATAGCACAACCGCTCCCCGCCGGGCAGCCCCTCCCGCCGCCTTTCTTGACAGTTCCCCGCCGAAAGATTATACTTTGGGTACGAACCTATTCTGAAAGGAGGACTGCCATGCGCAGGCTCATTCTTGTGGTGCTTTCCCTTTCTGTGGTGGTACTCTTCATTTTTCAGGGCTTTCACCGCAGCTTCCCCGTGCCCATGGCGGATACCGGCGCGGTCAGCGAGTCCTCGATCCAAAGCATCACCGCCGCTCTCGATGAAATCTATTATAATGTGGACATCATGGGCGTGGAGGACGCCACCGCCAGCCGTCTCAAGGAGGATTTCGGCGTCGATCCTTCCATCTTTTCCGAGGTGCACGGACGTTATACCGACGGCCGATTCGGCATTGCGGACGTCCTTGTGGTAAAGCCCGCTCCCGGCAAGGGCGCGGCGGTGCGCGAGGCGCTCATCACCATCCGGACGGCACGCACCAGTCTCTTTAAGAATTTTAACATCTATGATTCCACCACTCTTGCGGAGAACGGTCTCATCTATAACCGCGGCGACTACATGGTCCTGCTGATGATTGAGGACGCCTCCGGCGTGCGGGAAATTCTGGACGAATATATCCCGGACTAAATTCCGGCTAAGAAAAAGACCTGCCCCGGGCGGGTCTTTTTTCGTTCCCCGGGCCCGGCGGGGCGGGAGAATTCCCTGTGGTAATTTTTCCGGGCTTATGGTAAAATAAGAATGGATCAATTTCGGATAGGAGGGACTCTTATGAAACTTGTTATCGCGATCGTCTCCAATGAAGACAGCGCTGCCGCTTCCCGCGCGCTCACCAAGGCGAAGTTTTCGGTGACGCGGCTCGCCACCACCGGCGGCTTCCTGATGTCCGGCAACACCACGCTTCTGGTCGGCACCGAGGAGGAGCAGGTGGATGAGGTGCTGCACATCATCGGTGAAAACAGCCGCAAGCGCACCAAGATCATCTCCGCCAACACCTCCTTCAACGCCGGTATTTACAGCGGTATGCCGGTGGAGGTTACCGTGGGCGGCGCCACCGTCTTTGTGATCGAAGTGGATCGCTATGAAAAGCTCTAAGGCACCCCTCTCCGGCTTCGTGGGGGAGGCCGCCTACCGGCTCCCGGAAATCCCGGCTCTTCCGCCCGCCCTCGGGACCCTCCTGCGGGAGGGGCGGATGCTCCACGCCGTTCTTCTGGAGGGCGAAAGCGCCGCCGAGCGGCGGAACATGGCGCTCGCGCTCGCGGGGGCCATCCTCTGTGAAAAGGGCGGCGGGGCGATGTGCGAAGCCTGCCGTGCCTGCCGCAAGGTGCTCACGGCTTCCCACCCCGACCTCTCCCTCTCCGACCCGGAGACCGACCCCGAGTGCTACAAAAAAGCAGCGCTCCGGGAGCTGCGTGCCGCGGCATGGCAGCGCCCCGTGGAGGGACGTGCCAAGGTGTTCCTGCTGCTTTCGGCGGAAAAGATCCCAGCGGAGGGGCAGAACCTGCTCCTCAAGCTCATTGAGGAGCCTCCGGAGGACACCTTTTTTATTCTTGGCGTCTCCAACCGTTACCGGCTTTTGCCGACCATTCTCTCCCGCGCGGCGGCGTTTTCCCTGCCGTCCCTCTCCGACGAGGACTGTCTGGCGGCGCTGCGGCGCCTGGTGCCCGGCCGTTCCGAGGAGGACTACGGGCGGGTGCTCATCCGTGCGGGCGGCAGTCCCGCGGCGGGAGCGCTGCTGCTCACCGACCCCGCCGTGGAAAAGCGCTATGCCGCCGCCGAGGAAATGATGGCGGGCCTTGCGACAAACGGCGTCTACCGGGTGCAGGCGGCCGCCCATCCCTTTGAACGGGATCGGGCCGGCTACACGGCGCTCCTCGGCACGCTGGCGGGGCTTCTCGCGGACCCCACCCTGCAAAAAATCTATCAGTTTCCTCCCAAGGCGGCCCTCGCGGCACGCGGGGAGATCACGGCGCTTCTCGCTCTCACTGAGCGAAACGCCTACCTGCCCCTTGTCACGGCACTGCTCACCGAGCGCGCCCTCAAGCGGTGAACCCATGGGGGAACGCCCCCTCTTATAACAGAAAGAAAGTTCGGGAAAAGGAGCTTCCTTTTTCCCGGTAAGGAGTTAGCATATGGCTGAAATCATCGGCGTCCGCTTTAAGGAAGTCGGAAAAATCTATTATTTTGACCCGGACGGCAACCGCTTCGCTCTGGGAGAGCCCGTGGTGGTGGAGACCGCCCGCGGCGTGGAGTGCGGCACCGTTGCCATCCCCAACCGGGAGATCGAGGAAACGGCGGTGGTGAAGCCCCTCAAGAAGGTCACCCGCGCCGCCACCCCCGCCGACCTCAAGCGGGTGGAGGAAAACCACCAGAAGGAAAAGCGAGCCTTTAAGATCGCTCAGGAGAAGATCGCCGCCTGCAAGCTGGAGATGAAGCTGGTGGACGTGGAATACACCTTCGACAACAGCAAGATTCTCTTTTATTTTACCGCGGACGGGCGGGTGGACTTCCGGGAGCTGGTCAAGGACCTCGCGGCCGTATTCCGCACCCGCATCGAGCTTCGGCAGATCGGCGTGCGCGACGAAGCCAAGATGCTGGGCGGGCTCGGCATCTGCGGACGTCCCTTCTGCTGCAATACCTTCCTCGGGGAGTTCCAGCCGGTCTCCATCAAGATGGCGAAGGAGCAGGGGCTGAGCCTCAATCCCACCAAGATAAGCGGCGCCTGCGGGCGGCTGATGTGCTGCCTTAAATACGAGCAGGAGGCCTATGAGGATCTTCTGCGCACCACCCCGAAGCAGGGCGCCATCGTGATGACCCCCGACGGCCGGGGACGGGTCACCGAGGTGAACCTCCTGACCGGGACGCTGAAGGTGCGGCTGGATCAGGCTGAGGACGGCGCCGACGCGGTCTTCCATAAGAAGGACGTGAAGACCCTCCGGGACGGCAGGATCGCGGTAAACGCGAAGGAGCGCGCGGAGCTGAAGGAGCTGGAGAAGTAAGGCTCCGTTTCCTTCCTATATGTTAAAAATAAGATCTCCCAGAGGGGAAGGCGAAGGGCCTTTTCCGGTCTGGGAGATCTTTTTCTGTTTGAGGGGGCCCCCGCCGGGGCGGCTCCTCAGGGACACGGCGTGGGGGCCCGGACGGGACGGGCGGCAGCCCCCGCAAAGGGCCCTGCCCTTTGCGGGCACGGGAGCGGGGGAACCCCGCTCCCGCGGGCGCCCCCTCTTGGGGGCGCCGGGCTGCCGCCCGCCGGCCTTCCCGGGGGCAGGACCTATCCC
>JAHHSN010000057.1 GCA_020025195.1 Angelakisella sp. | reverse complement strand
ATACCAAAATGCCGAGAAGAACCTTTTACAGGCCTTCTCGGCATTTTTTGTCCCGTTGTAATGCTTTATTGTACTAATTTCAGCAAACTGTCCATAACATTCCCAATCATTCGGGACGGAGCCTTTTTCTTTTGGTCTCATTTATTTTTCGGGCGGGTAATAGTTCACCATCTGGCCGCCCTGAAAGATGCCCTGCTTCACCCCGCGGCGGAGCGCCTCGGCGGTTTTGAGGGGATCGGTCGCCGAAAAGCCCGAGATGCAGTCCACCCCGTAGTCAAAGAGGATATCGGAAAGCGGCACCGAAGGGCCCACCACCGAAACCTTGGTGTGGGGGCAAAGCTCCAGCAGGCGGGGCAGCGTCTTATTGGTGAGGGTCATGCCGGTGATAAAGGCATAGTCCTGCTCCGGCAGGATGTACTCACAGGCGCTGTCGGGGTAGTCGCCCTTCTGGGGCTCCCGCTCCAGAATGGAGAGGGTGCATAAGGGGGCGAGCTTCTTTTCCAGATAGGGGAAATGTCCGATGACCGCTACCTTTTTGCCCTGTACCGCGGGCCCGAAGATGCGAAACGCATCGCCGCTGTCATCGCCGTCGGCGTCGGGGGTGAGAAGCCCCAGCTCCGCCACCCGCCGGGGGGCGTTGTACCACGCGTTGATGGCCGCCATGCCGAGGGAGGCTTCGATGAAGTTCCAGGATTTCACAAGCTCCGCCACCTTGTAGAGCGGCTCCCCGATGAGGGGAAGGTCATCATGGCTCTCGCCCGCCCGCTGCCGGACGGTGAGCGCCACGCCGCTTTCGCCGCCGGCCTTCACAAGGCTCCAGGCGCAGCCCGACATATAGTCCTCCACCCGAATATCCTTCGGGATGCCGGCAATGAGCCGGTCATAAAGCTCCCACTTTTTAATCATACCGAAGCCTTCTTTCTAAAGAGGAACCAGCGTCCCTCATCCTCATTCTCAATGACCTCCCACTCGGCGCCCAGCTCCCGGAAGAGCGCGATATACGCCTCGGTGGAAAGGGCTTTCGACTGGGAGCGATCCATGCAGCTGGGACCTTTCTTATGCTCCTTCATGAACGCCCGGATGCGCTCCTGATGCGCCCGGCCGCCGAGCCCGCCGCCCACATAAGCGGCGCCGCCGGGCCTCAGCACCCGGAACAGCTCCCGGAACGCCTTTTCCTGCTCCTCCCAGAAGGGCATGGAGCCGCGGCTCGCCACAAGGTCAAAGCTCTCATCCGGGAAGGGAAGCGCCGCGACGTCCGAACGGACAAACCGAGCGTTCACGCCCCGCTCCTCGGCATGCCTCGCAGCAATGTCAATGGCGGTCTCCTGAATGTCCAGGAAGGTCGCCTCATAGTCCCCCTCTTTGAGGAGGGCAAGCCCGAGGTGTCCCCCGCCGCAGCCGACGTCGAGAAGCTTCCCCTGATGGATATCGGTCCTTCTCACGATGGCTTTCGCGATATCGGGGAAGATGGGCGCAAAAACGCCCTCGGCTATTTTATCATATTCCAGACTGTTGCAGTTCATAGGCTGTCCCTCCCAATGTAGTAGGCCTCCACCACCGCGCCGGCGGCAAGAGGCGGGGTCTCGGCTGGAATGTCAATGATGAGATCACAGCCGAGCAGTGAAGAAAGCGCGCCGTTTCCTTGGTTGTCCAACACACGGCAGCCGCATTTTCCATCCTTTAAGACGAGCCTGCCCCGCACCAGACGCCCATAGGGGCTGTCTTTCGTGATGGGGTCAAGAAGCTCCGCGGTGACCCTCCGGGGTACGGCAGCGGGACGTCCGGTGAGGACGCGCACAAACGGCATCCCGATGACAAACAGGGCAAGGGAGGCCGAGGCAGGGTTGCCGGAAAGCCCCAAAATGAGCTTGCCGTCCCGCTCCGCCGCCAGCATGGTGCCGCCGGGACGAAAACGCACCTTCCAGAAAAGCTGCTTCGCCCCGATTCTTTCGGTCGCCGCCATGACGAGGTCATAGTCCCCCACCGAAACGCCGCCGGTGGTGATGACGAGGTCGGACTCCCGGAGGGCGTCGTTCAGCTTTTCGGCAATCCCCTCCACCGTGTCGGCGATGACCGTGGGGGGCGCCACCTCCGCGCCCGCCTCGGTGAGGTAGCCGCGGAGGAGATGGTAGCTGCTGTTACGGATCTTGCCGGGCGAAAGAGGCGCCGCGACGGTCTGCAGCTCGCTTCCGGTGCTTAAAATGGTGACACGGGGCTTCCGATAGACGGTGACGGTATTTTTCCCCAGCGCCGCCATCATGCCGGCAAGCGGCGGGGTCACTTCCTCGCCCTTCCCGGCCAGCTTTCTCCCCGCTTTTATATCATCCCCGGCGGGGACATAGTCCGCATAGGGACGGACGGGAGCCGTGAGGGTCACGGTCTCCTCGGTAAATTCGGTCTCCTCAAAGCGCACCACGGTGTTGCTGCCCTCCGGCATCGGCGCGCCGGTCAGGATCTTGGCGGCAAAGCCTTTGGTGAGGGGGATCTTCGGCACGCCGCCCGCCGCGATCTCCTCGGTAATGCGGAAGGTGAGGGGATTCTCCGGGGAGGCGGCTTCGGTCTCCTCGCCCCAGAGGGCATAGCCGTCCAGCGGCGCCTTGGCAAAGGGCGGAACATTTTCCTCCGCGATGACATCCTCCGCCAGCACCCGGCCGTAGCTTTCCTCCAGAGGAATCTCCTCGGTCTTACGGCTCACCGGCAGGTCAAACAGCATCTGGCGGGCGTCCTCACGGGTGATCCGCAGTTTTTTCTTCGGCATGGGTCACTCCTCCTTCCAACAGGGCAGGAGGGAAGGATCCCGAAGAAGCTCCACCGTAAGCTCCGTTCCCTCGTCATAGTAGCCCTCCCCAATAGGAGAGACATAGAGGGCGTTGGAGCGGAGAAGTTCGGGAAGCTCCGCCTTGCCGCGGGAAAGCGGACGCAGGAGGTACTCCTCCCCCTTGCGGGTGACCTCCACGCGGTTGAGGAAATCCACATGCCGCGCGCCGGTCATCTGGGAGGTGAGCCGTCCGGTGACCGTCCGGCGCTCCGGAACAGGGATGCCAAGGCAGCGGCAGACGATGGGACGGATGCACCAGTCCAGCCCGTAGAACGCCGCGATGGCGGGCCCGGGGAGATTGATGACAGGTTTTCCTTGGATAACGGCAATGCTCATGGGGCGTCCGGGACCTGCCGCGACGCCGTGGAACAAAAGCTCGCCCTCCTTGCGGAGCAGGCGGGTGTTGAAGTCCTCGTCGCCCTTGGAGGAGCCGCCGTTGATGATAACGATATCGGAGTCGGCCAGCGCCGCGTGAAGGGCGGCCTCCAGAGCGGCGGGGTCGTCCTTGATGATGGGGAGCGCCTTGACCTCGGCGCCCATCTCCCGGAGCATACACTGGGCCATCAGTCCGTTGGTATTGTAGTTGCAGCCGCGCCGCATCGGCTCTCCGAGGGGGAGCAGCTCACTTCCCGTCGGAATAAAGGTGACACGGGGACGCTTTATGACCCGCACCTCGGTGTGCCCGCCCATGGCGATGGCGGCCAGGTCACTGCCGCGGAGGGGCAGTCCCGCCTCGGAAAGCGGCACGCCCTTGCGGATGGTGGTGCCGGCGCCCCGGATATTCATGCCCTTTTCCACCGTGACATCCTCATGGAGGCGGAAGCCTCCCTCCGGCAGAAGGTCCACATCCTCCACCCGGATGACGGCGTCAAAGCGGTCGTCAAAATCGTCGCCGGTATCGGCGCGGGCATAGTCCTCCCCCGGCTTCCATTCCTCCGGACGGGGCGTGCCGGCGGCAAAGCGCTCCGAAATGACCGCCACACCGTCCATCTCAGAGGCGCGGACCGAGGGAATATTATATTTCGCGTAAAGCGTTTCCGCCGCAATGCGGCCGACGGCTTCCTCCAGGGGGAGCACCTCCGTCTCGGGAGAGGGCGTCCAATGGGAAAAGAGAAGCTCCAGCGCTTCCGCGCGAGTCGTACTGTCTTTCATGTTACCAGTGCCTTTCTGTTAATTTAGCTGGACGAAAGGGCATGGCTCCGCGGCACATTTCCGCCAGAGGACACGCCTTCCCGCCCGATACGCAGTCTACCTATTATTTTACAAGAATAACGCTCCCTTTTCAAGGAAAGCCGCCGTTTTTCTTCAGGAAGAAAGCGAAAACCGCGCTTTTCCCGCCGCCTCGTCCATCGAGACGCGCTCTCTCCCGGTAAGCCCTCCCCCATTTGGAACAAAGTCACGGAAGGAGCGCCCGTTCCGTGGTAAGATAAAGCTGTACTCAAAAAGTTCTCCTCATTCTCCTTTCCCAAAACAGGAAATCACACCCGGGCGGCCCGCAGAACCGCTCGGGTGTTTTTCTTTTGGAGGCGCCCGGCTCAGGGGGAAGTAAGGGCATAAAAAAAGAGCCGCTCCCGCGACTTATTTTTGGTGAGGGGTAGAAGGATTCGAAGGGCTTCGCCCCCCTCTTGCGGTTCCCAAAATTTCT
>JAHHSN010000056.1 GCA_020025195.1 Angelakisella sp. | reverse complement strand
TCTCCATGATGAGGGTACCGGGGTGGGAGGGGTCGTTGGTGTTGCGGATATTGAGGGGGATATTCTTGCGGCGCACCGGGAATACCGAGGCCTCATGCAGCACCTGCGCGCCGAGATAGGAAAGCTCCCGAAGCTCGTTGTAGGTGATGCGCTCGATGGGCTCCGGGTCCTTGACGATGCGGGGGTCCGCCATCAGGATACCGGAAACGTCGGTCCAGTTTTCATAGACGTCCGCGTCCAACGCCGCCGCCGCGAGGGCGCCGGTAATGTCGCTGCCGCCGCGGGTGAGGGTCTTGATGCGGCCGTCCGGCATGACGCCGTAGAAGCCGGGGATGACAACCTTGTGTCCCTCCGCCGCCATACGCAGCGTCTCATAGGACTTCTCGGTGTCGATGGTGCCGTCAAAGTGGAAGCAGAGCCAGCGCTCCGAGTCCAGAAACTCATAGCCGAGGTACTCCGCCATGAGCCGCGCGGAAAAGTACTCGCCGCGGGAGACCAGCTCGTCCTGCGAAATGCCGTTCTTCATCCGATCCCAAAGGGCGGTCAGCTCCTTTTCCAGCGGGAAGGAGAGCCCGCAGTCCCGGCAGATCTCCTGATAGCGGGAGGCGATGAGACGAAAGACCGATTCAGCGGAAACGCCGTACTGGATATGGGCATAGCAAAGGTAGAGCAGATCGGTGATTTTGTGGTCCTCCGAAAAGCGCTTGCCCGCAGCGGAAACCACCACCACCCGGCGTGCGGGGTCGGAGGTGACGATCTCCTTTACTTTACGAAACTGGCCGGCATCCGCCATGGAGGAGCCGCCGAATTTAACAACTTTCAGCATATGTTTTTAATCCTTTCCTGCTCCGTCAGGCTCTCAGCGCCGCGAAGAAAATATCGGGGTCGTTCTGTTTGGCTTCGTTGTACCAGTAGTGCATCTCCGCAGGGGTAATCGCCTTGGTGATCATGCCGTTTTCCCAGCGCTCCTCCACCACGCCGTCCATAAACCAGGTATCCACGAGGTAGCGGACATAGTAGCGATGCTTCACCTCCACGTTATTGATGGGGGTGGGGGCCCATTCCTTGGAATAGAAGGGCTTGTACCCCTCCTTAATATCGATGAGATCCTCTACCACGGCGTTCGCGGTGGGATAGCGCCCTGCGCCCTCCCCGTAGTAGCTCTGCCGTCCCGCGTACTCCGAGAGATAGGAGATGAGGTTATAGTTAGCGGGAACGGAAGCCTCCAGCGAACCGGCCGGGAAAAGGGTCGGCTCCACAAAGGCGGAATATTCTCCTTCGGGCAGGCGCAGCGCGGTGGCATAGAGCTTGCAGACATAGCCGTGCTCCTTAAAGCAGGCGATGTCCTCCGCGGTGACGGTGCGGATGCCGAACACCGGTAGCTGCTCCTCCGAAAGGCTCATGTCAAAGGCGACGTTTGCACTGATCAGGCACTTGCGTTTGACGTCCAGACCGTCGATATCGGCGGAGGGATCGGCTTCGGCATAGCCCAGCCGCTGTGCGTCTGCCAGCACCGACTCAAAGCTGTACCCGTTTCGGGTCATCGAATCCAGAATATAGTTGGTGGTGCCGTTCATAATGCCGCCCACCTCGTTAATAAGACCGGTGCGCTTGGCCCGTTCCAGATTGGGCAGCCACGGGATGCTGCCGCCGACCGCAGCCGAGGTGCGAAAGCTGACCTTCTTCTCCTTCGCAAGGGTCAAAAGCTCATCATAGTGCATCGCGAGGAGATATTTATTCGCGGTGACGACATTTTTACCGGCAGCCATAGCATCCTTTACATACTGAAACGCCGGCTCCAACCCGCCGATCAGCTCCACGACAGTATCGACCTCGGGGTCGGAGAGCGCCACACTGTAATCCGTGATGCCCCTTTCTCCCAGCTCCTCGTGCCGCTCACGATCCAGTACATAACGGACGGTGATCTCCGGATGATCCTTTAACATCTCATAAACGCCGCCGCCGACAACTCCATAGCCCAGAAGTGCGATATTCATTGTGCAAACCTCCCAAAAATATGTTTTCTTGAAGAAAACACTTGTTTTTCAATAAAAAACAATATATCATAGAACCTGTTAAATTGCAAGCCGTAGCGGAGGAAAATTTCTTGCCGCTCCCGGTTCTTCCCGAAAAAACAAAACGAGGTATCGATTATGCTGCTTTATTCCAGTACCCGAAATCCCAAGGAAACCGCTTCCCCCGCCGAGGCAGTCCTCCGCGGCATTGCCCCGGACGGCGGACTTTATATGATCGACCCCGCCCGGCTCTCCCTCGACTGGCGGGAGGTCTGCGCGCTCGATTTTTACGGCATGGCGGAAAAGATCTTAGGGGTTCTGCTTCCGGAATTTTCCGAGGACGCCATGCACCGCATGGTGGAAGCCGCCTACCGCGGGCGTTTCGCCGCTCCCGACGTGACCCCCCTTACCCCGGCGGGCGACGCCTATCTTCTGGAGCTTTTCCACGGTCCCACCTCCGCCTTCAAGGACGTGGCACTTTCCATCCTGCCGCGCTTTATCACCGAAGCGAGGGTGCTTAAGGGCGAGACTCGCGAGACCCTCATCCTCACGGCAACGAGCGGCGACACCGGCAAGGCCGCTCTGGAGGGCTTCAGGGACGTGCCCGGCACCCATATCATCGTCTTTTACCCCTCCGACGGCGTCAGCGCCATTCAGCGGCAGCAGATGGTGACCCAAGAGGGAGACAACGTCGCGGTGGCGGCGGTGCAGGGCAACTTTGACGACGCCCAGACCGGCGTGAAGGAAATCTTTGTGAAATGCGAGGAGGAGCATCTCCTGGAGGGGAAAAACGTGGTCCTTTCCAGTGCCAACTCCATCAACATCGGGCGGCTCGCGCCCCAGCTGGTCTACTATTTTAAGGCGTATGCCGACCTTATGAAGGAAAAGAAGATCGCCCCCGGCGACCCTGTCCATTTTGTCGTTCCCACCGGGAATTTCGGCGACATTCTGGCGGGCTATCTGGCCCGATGCCTCGGCCTCCCCGTGGGACGGCTGGTCTGCGCCAGCAATAAAAACGACGTCCTCACCGAGTTCCTCACCACCGGGCGGTATGACCGCCGCCGGGAATTCTTTAAGACCGAATCCCCCTCGATGGACATCCTCATTTCCAGCAATCTGGAGCGTCTCCTCTACCTCGCAAGCGGCTGTGACAGCCGTCTGGTAGCGGAAAAGATGCAGGAGCTTAAAGAAAACGGCTGGTATGAGGTCCCCGCCCCGCTCCTCGCCAAAATTCAGGAGGTGTTCCTCGCCGGCAGCTGTGACGACGAGGCGACCCGCGCCACCATCAAGTCGGTCTGGGAGCGGCATCACCGCCTCCTCGACCCGCACACCGCGGTGGCCTGGAACGTCTATGAGCAGACAAAGGAGGCGCTTTCCGGTGCTCCGACGGTCGTTCTCTCCACGGCTTCGCCCTATAAATTCGCACCGGCCGTGCTCTCCTCGCTGGAGCACCCCACGCCCCGGGAGGAATTTGCCTGCATGGAGGTGCTTTCCGCGGTCTCCGGCATCCCGGTGCCGCCCAACCTCGCGAAGCTCCGTGACCTCACCCCCCGCCACCTCGACTGCATCCATAAGGAGGAGATGGCGGACTATGTGAAAGGAAAGGCGGGATCTCTCGATTGGAACAGGTAACACTTAAAATCCCCGCAACGACCGCGAACTTGGGTCCAGGCTTTGACAGCCTCGGCCTCGCGCTCTCCCTCTATAACACCATGACCTTCCGAAAGACCGAGGGCGGACTTTCCATCAGCGGCTGTCCCGAAGAATTTAGGAATGAGGAGCATCTGGCTGTCAAGGCCTACCGTGCGGTCCTGCGGCGGCTGGGGCTTCCCGTTGAGGAGGGGCTTTCCCTCACCATGGAGAGCGAGATTCCCATTTCCCGGGGACTCGGCTCCTCCGCCGCCATGCTGGCAGGCGGTGTGGTGGCGGCCAATCTTCTGCACGGCGCGCCCCTTTCCAAGGAAGAACTCCTTGCCATTGCGAACGTATTGGAGGGGCACCCCGACAACCTTGCTCCCGCTCTTTACGGCGGGCTCACCGCCTCCCTCACCGAGGAGGGACGGCCCATGACGGTGCGGCTTCCGCTTTCTCCGAATCTCCGCTTTGTAGCGGTCATTCCCGACTTTCCGCTTTCCACCCACGAGGCGCGGGCGGTGCTTCCCAAAACCGTGCCGTTTGCAGACGCAGTCTTTAACGCCTCCCACGCGGCGGTGCTGCTGGGGGCGCTGGGAGAGGGCGACCCTGCCCTCATCCGGGCAGCGCTTCAGGATAAGCTCCATCAGCCCTACCGCCGTTCTCTCATTCCCGGCTATGACGCGGTGGAAGCTGCGGCAAAGGGCGCCGGCGCCATCGCCTTTATGGTGAGCGGCGCGGGCCCCACCCTGATGGCGCTGACCGACGACCCGCATTTCGCGGTGGGCTTTGAGGCGGCGCTGGGCGGCCTCCGGGCGCACTGGCAGGTGCTTCCGCTTGCCGTGGACACCGAGGGCGTCACGGTGATAAGCGGGCAGTAAGCGCGTGCGAGGGGTTCTCCCCTACCCGAGCAC
>JAHHSN010000055.1 GCA_020025195.1 Angelakisella sp. | reverse complement strand
CCCGAGGTAGCCGATGGCCCGTTCTCCCTCTACCGCCGCGAGAAATACGGCGCGGCCGGTTTCAAGACTCTCCCGGAGCGCCGCTTCGCTCCACGGGTGGGCAAAGCAGACCCTTTCCAGCTCGGCCGCCGAGGGAAGGAGGGCCTCGGTCAGGGGACAGATCTCAAAGGAGGAAGTCATGGAACGCCTCCCGGAGGGACTCCTCCATCCCGCTGCCGCGGCTTTCTCTTGCAAAGCCGTGCAGGCGGGTATAGCCCATGAGGTTATCGAGTGTCACGGTGAGCATCCCGACGCACTTGGGGAGCCGGTTCTCCGCATAGAGTATGGTGCGGATGAAGCCGCCGCATTCATCGTCGATGAGGTAGTCATCCAGCTTCACCATGCACTCGATGCCCTCCAGATAAATGCGCAGCTGCTCGGCGGAATCCTCGATCCCGGTTCTGAGCTTTAAGTCAACCATGTTTTTTCCTCCTCGGTATCCTTATCCGGCAAGGGGCGGGCGGCGCAGGCGGCGCAGCCGCGCCCCCTTTGGGGGCGCTTGCCCGCCGCTTTTAGCGGCGGGGCCCCAAACCGCCGGGCGGTTTGGGGCGGCTGCGCCGCCTCTCCCCGTCGCCCCGGGCCGTCTGCCGGTCTTCTTCATGAAAAGCAAAAATTCAGTGCGCGTCCGCCCAGGTTTTCCCGGCCTTCGCCTCCACCGAAAGGGGAACCGAAAGCTCCAGCGCGTGCTCCATCTCCTCCTTCACGAGGGCCAGCACCGCGTCCGCCTGCTGCTCGGGAGCCTCGATGATGAGCTCATCGTGCACCTGCAGAATGAGCCGGGCCTCCGGGATTTCCGCTTTGAGCCGGCGGTAGACCCGCACCATCGCCACCTTGATAATATCGGCGGCGGTTCCCTGAATGGGCATATTCATCGCGACCCGCTCCCCGAACGCCCGCTGCATATGGTTGGAGGCATGAAGCTCCGGCAGATATCTCCGGCGCCCCAGCAGCGTTTCGGCATAGCCGCGCTCCTTCGCACTCTCGATGGAGGCGGTGAGATAGGCGTTGATGCCGCTGTAGGTCTTTTTGTAGCTCTTAATATACTGATCTGCCTCCTGAAGGGTGACGCCAATATCCTTGGAAAGGGAGAAGGCACCGATGCCGTAGACGATCCCGAAATTGACCGCCTTGGCGCGGGAGCGCATGAGCGGGGTCACAAATTCCCGGGGGAGATCAAAGACCTGCGCCGCGGTATTGGTGTGGATGTCCTCCCCGGTGAGGAAGGCATGGGTCATGGCCTCATCCCCCGCGATGGCGGCCAGCACCCGGAGTTCAATCTGGGAGTAGTCGGCGTCCACCAGAAGGAAGCCCTCCCGGGCGGAGAAGAACTCCCGCATCCGGCTGCCGGGCTCGGTGCGGATGGGGATGTTCTGCAGGTTGGGCTCGGTGGAGCTGATGCGCCCCGTGCGGGTCTCGGTCTGATTGAAGCTGGTGTGGATGCGTCCGTCCGCTCCCGCCGTGTCCCGGAGTCCCGCC
This sequence comes from Angelakisella sp., assembly GCA_020025195.1. Classification (GTDB taxonomy): domain Bacteria; phylum Bacillota; class Clostridia; order Oscillospirales; family Ruminococcaceae; genus Angelakisella. The sequence continues at coordinate 3,330 of JAHHSN010000055.1, read as the reverse complement.
ACATAGGTGGAGGAGAGCTTCGCGTACTTGCGGTACTCCAGAATTTTGCTGACGATGGGATGCTCCGGCACCAGGGATTCCAGCACCTCGGCGCTGGTGGAGTAGCCGCTCTTGGTCTTTTTGCGGGCGGGCAGTCCCAGCTCCTCAAAGAGCACCACCGAAAGCTGACGGGGGCTGTTGAGGTTGAATTCATGCCCCGCAAGGGTATAAATTTCTTTCACAAGGGTCTCGGTGAGCGAGTCAAGGTAGGCCCCGAATTCCGAAAGCCCGGCAAGGTCAATGGCAAAGCCCGCAAGCTCCATCGAGGCAAGCACCTCCGCCAGCGGCTGTTCCACCTCATAGAGGAGCTTTTCCTGTCCGTTTTCCCGGATTTCCCGGCGAAGAACGGGGGCAAGCTCCCGGAGAGCGGCGGCTTCCTTTACCGCCTCGGGGCACTCCCCCTCCCAGAGGATTTCCGGAAGGCCCCGGCCCTCCGCGGTCAGCTGATGGAGCGCCGTATAATCGGAGGCGTTGGGGTTGAGGAGATAGCCCGCCAGCCGGGCATCGAGGGTAAGGTTCCGGAGCGAGGCCCCCAGACGGAGTGCCGTCTTGTGGAGGAGCTTGCTGTCGGAGGCGATTTTCTCCTCCGGGCTTAAAAAGAGGGCGCGCAGCGTCTCCTCCCGGGGCTCCGGGAGCCAGAACAGGCCCTCCTCCGAAAGGAGGGCAAGGCCGGTGAGCGTTTCCTCCCGGTCAAACTCCGCCGCGAGATGGAGGGGCCCGGTGAGCGTCTCGGGCTTAAACGCCTCCCCCGCCGTTTGGAGGGGGAGGGCGGCCGCGGGGGCTTCCTCGGCTTCGGGCGCAGCCGGCAGGGTCTCCGGCGGGGTGAGCTTCAGTCTTGCAATGATGCGGGAAAGCTCCAGCCTGGAGAGGAAGAGGTACAGCTCGTCCCGCTTCCACTCCCGGGGACGCATCTCCTCCCACGGGGGGAGCGGCGCCTCCTGACAGATGGTGCCGAGGGTGCGGCTGAGATAGGCAAGCTCCTTCCCCTCGGTGAGCTTGCGGCGGACCGAGGGGGTCACCGTAAGCTCCTCCAGATGCTCATAAATATAGTCCACGGAATGGTACTGGGAAATAAGGCTCAAAGCGCCCTTTTCCCCGATGCCGGGGACGCCGGGGATGTTGTCGGAGGAGTCGCCCATCAGGGCCTTCACTTCGATAAGCTCCCGCGGGGTCACCCCGTATTTCTCCCGAATGGCGGCCTCGTCCATGCGGTTGTAGGAGGCGCCGCCGGGCGCGTTGGTCGCCAGGATGACATTGACCTTGTCGCTGATGAGCTGGAGGGAGTCACGGTCGCCGGTGCAGATGAGGACCTCATCGCCCCGCTCCGCCCCGACTTTGGCGATAGTGCCGAGGAGGTCATCCGCCTCATAGCCCTCCGCCTCCAGGACGGGACAGCCGAGGTAGGCGAGCATTTCCTTGACAAGCGGCATCTGAACCCGCAGCTCCTCCGGCATCCCCTTTCGGGTGCCCTTATACTCCTCATAGAGCTTATGGCGGAAGGTGGGGGCATGGACATCGAAGCAGAAGGCGAGGTAGTCGGGCTTCTGCTCCTCCACCAACCGGTAAACGATATTAAAGAAGCCGTAGACCGCATTGGTGTAGACTCCGTCCTTGGTGGTGAGGAGCCGCACGCCGTAAAAGGCGCGGTTCACGATGCTGTTGGCGTCAAACGCGAGGACTTTCATTGAGGGGTCTCCTTCCTCTTTTATAGAATCGGGGCGGCAAAGGGGGCAAAAGGGGGCCGCGCCCTGTCCGACTGCAGTCGGACACGCCGTTCCCGCCCAGATGGGCGGGAACGGCGGCCGTGCGCCGGAGGGCGCACGGCGGGCGCGGCCCCACCGGACAGGCTGAGGGAATGCTGCAAAAGGAACAGCCTCCCCCATTTTGCATTTATTATACCACAAAACTTGTACTTCGTCCTGCGATTTGCTAAAATAGAGAACGATCAAAAAAGGAGGGAGACCGAATGAAACTGGGTACGCTCACGCTGCCCCCCTATGCCATGCTGGCACCGATGGCCGGCGTCTCCGACCGGGCGCTGCGGGAGCTTTGCCGCGGGTACGGCGCCGTAGCCACCGTCGGCGAAATGGTAAGCTCCAAGGGGCTTCTGCAGGGAAGCCGCAAAAGCGCCGCTCTCATGGAGATCGGGGACGCCGAGCAGCCCTCCGCCATTCAGCTCTTTGGGGATGAGCCGGAGGCGATGGCGAAAGCCGCCGTCTTAGCGCAGGAGTATCACCCCGCCTGGCTCGACATCAACATGGGCTGCCCCGCCCCCAAAATTGCGGGCAATCACAGCGGCAGCGACCTCATGCGGGACCCCGACCGGGCCGCCGCCATCATCCGCGCGGTGGTGCGGGAGAGCAGTCTCCCCGTCACCGTCAAGTTCCGCAAGGGCTGGGATGAATCCCTTATAAACGCTGTGGAATTTGCACAAATGGCGGAAGCCTCCGGTGCCGCGGCGGTCACCGTCCACGGCAGGACCCGCGCCCAGATGTATGCTCCGCCGGTCGACTGGGACATTATCCGCCGGGTGAAAGAGGCGGTCTCCATCCCCGTCATCGGCAACGGCGACGTCACCAGCCCGGAAGCCGCCCGAGCGCTTTATGAGGTTTCCGGCTGTGATCTGGTGATGATCGGGCGGGGAGCCCTTGGCGCACCGTGGCTTTTTAGGCAGGTACAACAGTACCTTGAGACGGGGCGCTACGACCCCGCCCCCTCGGTGGAGGACCGGATGAAGGAAATGCTGCGGCATTTTTCTCTCGCCGTCTCCTACAAAGGGGAAGTGTTCCTCTCCCATGAGGCCAGAAAGCACTGCGGCTGGTATATGACCGGGCTTCGCGGCGCCGCCTCCTTCCGGCGGGAGGCCGGAACAATCGCCACCATGGAGGACGCGAAGCGCCTCGCGGAGCGGGTGGTGCGGGAGTGCCGGGAGGAGTAAAACCGAAATCCCGTATTTTCCAATAGCTTTTCCACCATTTTTCCGATATAATCAGAATATCCGAACGGCGCCCTTTGCGCTTCTTAACGAGAGACTATTCCTCAGAAAGGAACGACCCATGAAAAAACTGATCTGCCTGCTGCTAGCCGGTCTTCTCACCCTTGGGCTTGCCGCCTGCGGCGAGAAAGAACCCCCTGCCCCTCCCGAATACCCCGTCACCGCCGGTGACTTCATCCAGAACGAGGCGCCGACCGGCGTCATCTCCCTCACCCCCGCCATCACCGAGATGGTGGAGGATCTGGGGCTTACCTCCCTCCTGCGCGGCGTCAGCGACTACTGCGATATGCCCAAGC
>JAHHSN010000054.1 GCA_020025195.1 Angelakisella sp. | reverse complement strand
GGGACAGGATTTCCAGAATCCTCCCCCAGAACGGGGAAACCCTCTCCCCTCGCAGATAGTTTGGACGCGAGCGCAAACCTCAGAGCCGCGCTTACTTATGAACGCGTCTGCCTGTCGGGGCATCCCGACCCGGAACATTCCGGCGCGTTTTGAGGAAAAGAATATTTCGCGTTCTGCGGAGCGCGCCAAGGGACTCCGCCCCTTGACCCCGCCATTTTTTCGAGAAAAAATGGCGTAAAAGCTTTACGTTGGGAGAGGGACAGGATTTCCAGAATCCTCCCCCAGAACGGGGAAACCCTCTCCCCTCGCAGTTAGTTTGGACGCGAGCGCAGCCCTCAGAGCTGCGCTTACTTATGAACGCGTCTGCCCGCCGGGGCATCCCGGCCCGCGCTTACTAATGAACGCGCCCGCCCGTCGGGGCTCCCCGACCCTGAAGCGCGATAATCAGCACGCTGATGTCCGCCGGGGACACGCCGCTGATGCGGCTCGCCTGACCGATGCTCGCAGGTCTGATCCTGCCGAGCTTCTCGATGGCTTCCAGCCGAAGCCCGCGGATCTCGTTATAATTCATGTCCTCCGGAAGCGCCATCGCCTCCAGACGGCGCATTTCTTTCACCTGCGCCTCCTGCTTTCTAATATAGCCCTCGTATTTAAGCTCGATCTCCACCTGCTCTGCCACATGCGCGCCGAGCGCCGGACGGTCGGGGTCAAAGGCCGCCAGCCCCGCATAGGTGACGCCGGGACGGCGCAAAAGCTCCTCCGCACGGACGCCGCGGGAAAGCGGACTGCTCCCCACCGAGAGAAGATAATCATTAAGCTCCTCCGATTCCGGAAGGGTAAGGCGGGAAAGGCGGCACTTTTCGGCCTCCTTCTGCTCCTGCTCCCTCAGAAAGCGGTCATACTGCTCCTTAGGGATAAGCCCCAGCCGATAGCCCTCCGGCATCAGCCGGACGTCGGCATTGTCCTGCCGCAGGAGGAGCCGGTATTCACTGCGGCTGGTCATCATGCGGTAGGGGTCCAGACAGCCCTTGGTGACCAGGTCATCAATAAGCGTTCCGATGTAGGAGGTGGAGCGGTCGGTGAGGAACGGGGGCTTCCCGAGGAGCTTGTGCGCGGCATTGACGCCGGCCACAAAGCCCTGCACCGCCGCCTCCTCATACCCGCTGGTGCCGTTAAACTGGCCCGCGCCGTAGAGGTTCGGAATGTCCTTAAATTCCAGCGTGGGACGGAGCACGGTCGGGTCGATGCAGTCATATTCAATGGCGTACGCCGTCCGCATGATTTCGACCTTTTCCAGCCCGTCGATGGAGCGGTAGAGGGCGGTCTGCACCTCCTCCGGGAGACTGCTGGAAAGCCCCTGCAGATACATCTCCTCGGTATGCTCCCCCATCGGTTCAATGAAAAACTGGTGGCGGGGCTTATCGGAAAAGCGCATCACCTTATCCTCAATGCTGGGGCAGTAGCGGGGGCCGATGCCCTCGATGACGCCGCCGTAGAGGGGGCTTCTGCCGATGTTTTCCTTTATGACCTCGTGGGTCGTACCGTTGGTGAAGCCGATGTAGCAGGGCAGGACGTTCTTTAAGGTACTGGGGTCGGTGGAAAAGCTGGCCGGAATGGGCGGCTCATCCCCGGGCTGGAGCTCAAAGCGGGAATAATCAATGCTGCGGCGGTGCACCCGGGCGGGCGTTCCGGTCTTGAAGCGGCGAAGCTCCACCCCCAGCGCCCGAAGGCTGTCCGACAGCCCGAGCGAGGGATGCATCCCATCGGGGCCGGAGTATTCCGAATACTCCCCGACGAAGATCTTCCCCGCGAGGAAGGTCCCGGTCGCCAGAATGACGGCGCCGGTCTCATACCGGGCGCCCATCGCGGTCACCACGGCGGCAATCTCCCCCGCCTCATTTTTCTCAACGGAAACGATCTCCGCCTGCTTCACGGTGAGGAGCGGCTCTTTTTCCAGCGCTTCTTTCATATACATATGGTACCTCACGCGGTCGCACTGAAGGCGGAGGCTGTGCACCGCCGGCCCCTTCCCGAGATTCAGCATCCGGCTCTGGAGCATGGTGGCGTCCGCCGCCTTGGCCATCTCCCCTCCCAGTGCGTCCAGTTCCCGGACGAGGTGGCCCTTGGCAGTTCCCCCGATGTTGGGGTTGCAGGGCATATTGCCGATGGCGTCCAGCGAGATGGTGAAGATGATGGTGCGGCAGCCAAGCCGGGCCGCGGCCAAAGCCGCCTCGATCCCCGCGTGTCCCGCACCAATGACGGCCACATCAAATTTTCCGGCATCATAACAAGTCATAACAGTGAGTACCTTCTTTTTTCTAAGAATATGCGTCCCCGCCGCTCTCAGCGGAGGCTCCGGGGGCCTTGCCCCTTGACATAAGCCGCCCTTTATAAAGGGTGGGCGAAAATTCTATGTTGGGAGGAGGCTCCAGGGGGCGCCGCCCCTTGACCCCGCAAGCTTCTCCAAAAGCTTGACCAAAACTTTTACGTTGGAAAGCGGATAGGATTCCTGTAATCCTTCCCGAGAACGGTGAAGCCCTCTCCCCCCGCAGTTGGTTCGGACGCGAGAGAAAACCTTGGAACCGCGCTTACTTATGTCCGCGTCTGCCTGCCGACGCTCGTCGGCCCGGGGCTTCCCGGCTCGCTCCCTACATCCACCGCAGGCGGCGGTCGCGGTTTTTTCCCGCGGGGAGGGTCTTCCTCGGCTCGGTTCTCTCTCGCCCATGCGCGCCTCGCCCTTTGCGGAGTCAAAGCAAGTGCAGCGCGCGGGTTCAACACTTATCTCTCGCGCCCCTCTCGCTTCGCTCCGCCCCCCGCGTGGGGGGCGGCCCCGCACTCTCCCTTTCTCCTGTTACAAAGGAAAAAGGGGGAGATTTCCGCCCATGAGCTGACCCCCTATGGGGGGCCGCTTGGGGGACCCCTCTTTCGGGTCCCCCACTGAGAAACGTCCCACCGGGACGTTTCTCACCCCTCCTGCGCTTTTGGGGGAAAGAGAGTTTCGCGCTCTGCGGAGCGCGACAAGGGGCGCCGCCCCTTGACCCCGCCGCCTTTTATAAAAGGCGGGCGAAAATTTTACGTTTGGAGGGAAAGCGGGATTTTTAGCATCCCAGCCGAGAACTGTGAAAGCCTCTCCCCCCGCAGCGAGTGCGGACGCGAGCGCGAACCTAAGTCCTGCGCTCACCTATGTCCGCGAATGCCTGCCGGCGCTTGCCGGCCCCCGCCATTTTTTCGGGAAAAAATGGCGTAAAAGCTTTACGTTGGAAGAGTGAAATGTTCCACGTGAAACAAATGATTGAATACTTATAGTATATTATTAAACCGGTATTCCGGTTTTTGGCTTATTTTCCGACACAGAACTGCTCAAAGACCTTGTCCACCGTCTCCGCGCTCGCGCGGCGGCCGGAGAGCTTCAGCAGGGCGTCCGCCGATTCCTCAAGACAAACCGAGACCGCATCCAGCGTCTCTCCTGCCCTCAAAGCCGAAAGCCCCTCCTCCAAGGAGGAGAGCGCCGCCGTGATGCACCCCAACTGGCGGAGGTTCGCGATCATCGCCGCGTGAGGATCAAAGCCCTCCAGCCCCACCACCTCGGTAACGGCACGCTCCAATTCGCCAAGGCCCTCCCGCTCCTTTGCGGAAAGGGTGACGGTGCGCCTCACATTGCGTTCGATTTCCGCCCGGTCCTCCGCGGGAAGCCCGCAACCGAGGTCGGATTTATTAAAGAGGGCGATCGCCGCCCGGCCTTTAAGAAGCGGGAGCCATTCCCGCTCCGCCGCCGTGAGCGGCAGGCTCCGGTCAAAAACCGCCAGCACAAGGTCACAGTTTTTAAGAGCGGCACGGCTCTTTTCCACGCCGATCTGCTCGATAGGGTCGTCGGAATCCCGGAGTCCCGCGGTATCCTTGAGATTGAGGGTCAGCTCCCCCACCCGCACCGAGTCCTCGATGACGTCGCGGGTGGTGCCGGGAATGGAGGTGACGATGCTCCGCTCCTCGCCGGAAAGAAGGTTCATGAGGGTGGATTTTCCGACATTGGCGGAGCCGATGATGGCGGTGGAGACCCCTTCCCGGATGAGACGGCCCCGGTCATAGCTTTTTTTGAGGGTGGAAAGCCGCTCCCGCACCGAGGAAAGCCGTTCCTGAAGGGCGGCACCCGCCACCTCCTCCACGTCCTCCTCGGGGTAATCGATCCACGCCGCGATATGGGCGCAGATATCGGTGAGGGCATCCGCCGCCTCGGTGACCGCGCGGGAAAGGGCTCCCTCCAGAGCGCCCTGCGCCGCCCGGAGACTCTGGTCATTCTCCGCGGCGATGATATCCACGACGCTTTCCGCCTCGGTGAGGGTCATCTTGCCGTTGAGGAGGGCCCGCCGGGTATATTCGCCCGGCTCCGCGAGGGTGGCCCCCGCCGAGAGGGTGGCGGCCAGCACTTTTTTAAGAACATAGGCGCCGCCGTGGCAGGTCAGCTCCACCACGTCCTCACCGGTATAGGAATGGGGCGCGCGGTAGACGGTGCAGACCGCCTCATCCAGCGTCCCGTCCTCATCGGTGACGCGGCCGAGCGCCGCAGTATAGCCGGGCATGGTAAGGGGAGATTTTTGGGGATTCCGCGCGTGAAAGACGCGGTCCGCAACCGAAAACGCCTCCGGTCCGCTCAATCGGATCATACCGACGCCGCCGCCCGTACCGGTTGCGATGGCGGCGATGGTGCTTTTATCTGCCATAGTGGGATCCTCCTCTTTCCGCCGCCCCTGCCCCGCGGCATAAAACTCCATAATTGTACTAGAATATCATAGCATAAAAGCAACTAAATGCAAAGATAAAAGTCAGACCGACGAGCGTCGGCTGGCAGGCGCGGCCGACAAGCGTCGGCTGGCACGCGCGGACATAGGTAGTTGATGCTTTGAGGGTTGCGCTCGCGTCCGCACTTACTGCGAGGGGAGAGGTTTTCCCCGTTCTGAGCTGGGGTTGTTGAAAATCCTTTTTCCCCAAAAACGTAAAGCTTTTACTCCATTTTTTCCCGAAAAAATGGCGGGGGCAAGGGGCAGGGCCCCTTGGCGCGCTCCGCAGAGCGCGAAACTCTTT
>JAHHSN010000053.1 GCA_020025195.1 Angelakisella sp. | reverse complement strand
GGGGCGGCCGCCCCCACCAGCGCTTACGTCTTGTTTAAGGGGTCTCCTCTGCCCGCCGGACAAGGTAAGCGAGTGCCGCGCGGTAGCCCGCGAAGCCCTGTCCAAAAAAGCGGGCCTCCGACGCCGCCGCCACATAGGAAATGTGACGGAACGCCTCCCGCTGCTCCGGGTCGGAGAGGTGCACCTCCACCGTAGGGAGCCCCACCGCCTTGAGGGCGTCCATGAGGGCGATGCTGGTGTGGGTGTAGCCGCCGGCATTCACGATAAGCCCGTCCGCCTTTTCAAAATAGGCGCGGTGGATCTCGTCAATGAGGGCGCCCTCGTGGTTGGACTGAAAGACCGAAACGGTGACCCCAAGCTCCCGGGCGGCGTTTTCAATGTATTCGACCAGCTGGGCATAGGTCTCGTGCCCGTAAATTTCCGGTTCCCGGATCCCGAGGAAGTCGAGGTTCGGGCCGTTTATAACAAAAATCTTCATGCCAGAAAAATCCCCCTGATCTCCTCGGCGGCGTCCTCCGGTGTGCCGGTGTTGTCGGCGGAGAAATCGCTTTCGAGGTCATAATAAGGCGCCCGCTCCTCATAGAGGGCGTTAAGCTCGCCCAGCGGCGTTTCGTGGGGCTCAAGCTCCTCCGGCGGCCGGCGAAGCCAGAAGATAACGCCGTTCTGCCGCAGAGCTTCCATGGTGCCGGGGGTAAGCACCGCCCCGCCGCCGGTCGCAATGACGGAGCCGGTCTTTCGGGAAAGCTCCCGCAGGAGCGCCGCTTCCTCCTGCCGGAAGCGTTCCTCCCCGTGGCAGCGGATGAAAAGCTCCGGGGAAAGGCCGCTTTTCTCCTCAAAGAGGCGATCGCTGTCATAGAAGGGGCGTTCCATGCGCTTCGCCAGAATTTCCCCGACGGTGGTCTTGCCGGCGCCCGGCATCCCGATGAGAACGATGTTCTGAAGGCGGGAGAGGACCGTCTGGCAGAGCTCCTCCACCTCCCAGTCCTCCCGCTCCCTGCCCCCGAAGTAGGGTGCCGCCGCGGCCGCCTGCCATACCAGCATTTTAAGGCCGCCGATGGCGGGCAGGCCCAGCTCGTCCGCCGTTTCCACCAGCCGGGAACGGATGGGATTATAGACGACGTCCAGAACGCCGATGCACCCGGAAAACTCCTCCAGATCGAGGGGGGTCTCCCGGTTCCCCGGCGTCATGCCCACCGGGGTGGTATTGATGAGAAGGAATTCCCGGTCGGCATAGTCCCGCCGAAGGGCCTCATAGTCAAAGGGGCCTTTCCGGGAGACAATGGTGACCCGCTCGGCGCCGAGGGCCTTGGCCGCCGCCGCCGCGGTGCGGGAGGTTCCGCCGCTTCCCAGAATGACGACCTCCTCCCCCTCCCAGCCGAGCTCCGGGTCGGAGAGAAGGGCCAAGAGCGCCGTGTAGTCGGTGTTCTCGCCGAGAATCCCACCGTCCGTCATTTTATAAAGGAGGTTCACCGATCCCGCCGCCTTCGCGTGATCGGTCAGGAGGTCACAGCAGGGAAGTGCCCGCTCCTTAAAGGGGCGGGTCACATTGACCGCGAGGAAGTCCTTTTTCTTAAGGAAGCCGTCCAGCTCCTCCTCCTTCAGGGTGCAAAGCTCATAGGGGTAATCCCCGAGGAGCGAATGGATGAGCGGTGAAAAGCTCTGCGTGAGCGTGGTTCCGATGAGTCCGTATTTCATGGATTCTCCTCCTTCCGAAATCATTTTGGCCTGTGTTTATGGGAAAGGGGTGAGCCCCTCCCGGATGATGCGGTAAAGCTCCTCCTCCCCGACCGGGCAGAGCTGACAGCGCCCGGGCGCGCGGGGCAGGGCCAGAACAAACTGCCTGCCCTCCCGCTTTTTATCCGCGGGGAGATAGGGAAAGAGCGCCTCCGGGGCGCCCGCGTAGGCAAGGGGCAGTCCCCAGCGGGAAAGCGCCGCCTGAAGGGTGGTGAGCACCGCTTTTTCACATCGTCCCGCCCGCACCTCCGCGCGGGTCACGGTGAGAAGTCCCAGAGCGACCGCTTCCCCGTGAAGAAGGGTATAGCCGCTTGCCTGCTCCATGGCGTGCCCGACGGTGTGCCCGAGATTGAGGAGCCGCCGCCGTCCGCGGTCCTCCTCGTCCTCCTCGACCAGCCGGGCCTTAAAGGCAACCGAAAGCGCCGTGAGCCGCTCCCAGTCCGGGACGGGGGCGCTCACCTCCTCCCAGAGGGCGGTCTCGCCCAGCATGGCCGTCTTGATGACCTCCGCCATTCCCTCCGCGCGAAGCCGGGGGGAGAGGGTCTCCAGCGTTTCTGGGTCAAAGAGCACCAGCCGGGGCTGCCGGACGGTGCCGACCTGATTTTTGCCGGTGGGCAGGTTGACGGCGTTTTTGCCGCCCACCGCGGCGTCCACCGCCGCAAGGAGGGTCGTCGGGACGGCGATAAAGCCCATCCCCCTTTGGTAAAGCGCCGCCGCCAGCCCGCCGAGGTCCGAAATCATCCCGCCGCCGAGCGCCAGAAGGACGTCCTCCCGGGTGAAGCGCTCCTCCGAGAGCCGCCGGAGGAGTTCCCCCAGCCGCTCCCAGCTTTTGCTTGCCTCCCCCGCCGGGACGGTGAGGGGGGTGACTCTGATCCCTGCCGCCCGGAGGGACTCCGCCGCTCTTTGCCCAAAAAGCCGCCCGGTGGTCTCATCCATCAGGAGCGCCGCACGGCGTTCCCCGCCCAAAAAGGGCAGACATTCTGTTCCAAGGGCCGAGAGAAGTCCCCGCCCGATTTTTACGGTATAGGACGCTTCGGTCGCGACTTTCACTTCCCGCACGGCAAGGCCTCCCTCCGGTCCTTTTTTATTTCTTTCAGAATAGCACAAAAGTCCCGCTCTGTAAATGAAAACGCCCCCTCCGGACGGTTGCCAGAACCCGCCCGGGGGAGGTGCTCCCCGTCGGGGGAAAAGGGGGTCACTCCGCCGGGAGTTCCTCCTCTTCCGCCATCTCTAAAAAGCAGTCGACCAGCGCCTGCATCTCGTCATAGGTGAGGGTCACGCCCTTGCCCATCTTGGCATGATCGGGCGCCCACTCTCTGAGGTCGAATTTCGGCTCGCGGTCGTTCCAGCTCACCAGATTGAGCTCCTTCTGCCAGCCGCGGCTGCCCTCCGAGAGAACGCAAAGCTGCTTTGTGATCTCATATTTCAGTTCCGCCATCTTTTCATCCCGCCTTTTAAAAAAATAATAAAGGGAACCCTGTCCCTCCTAAAACGTGGGTATTATACCATGTCGCCGCCGCCTTTGCAACCGCGAACACGCTTTTCCCTTCTCCCGAATAGGATGGGAGAAGAGGTGATAGCATGAAAGAGAAAACCCTTTCCGCCCTGCGGCCGGGGGACGCCGCTCTGGTGGGCGAGGTTCGCACCCCCTCGCCGCTCCGGGAGCACTTCACGGCGCTGGGGCTTATCGCGGGGACGCCGGTAACGTGTCTGCTTCGCAGTCCCTTCGGCGATCCTTCCGCCTATCTCATCCGGGGGGCGCTGGTCGCCATCCGCCGGGAGGACGCCGAAACAGTGGCGCTGAATACCGGCTGAGGAAGTGAAGCGCATCGTTCCCGCACGCGTCCCAGCGTGAAATTTTTAACTCCGGCGCACCGCCGGGAATCCGGAGAATACAAAAACCGCGCGGCTCCCTTTTGGGGGGATGACCGCGCGGCCGTTTCCGGGGAAATTTATTTGTTGGCGCCGTTTTCCGCGGCGGCTTTTTTCTTTGCCCACTCACGCATACGGAGGTTGTGATCCAGCTGGCGCTTGCGGATACGGATGGACTTGGGAGTGACCTCCAGAAGCTCGTCCTCCGCAAGGAACTCCAGGCACTCCTCCAGGCTCATGATGCGGGGCGGCACCAGACGCAGAGCGTCATCACTGCCGGACGCACGGGTATTGGTGAGGTGCTTGGTCTTGCAGACATTGACGGTGATGTCCTCGCCCTTGGGGTTGGAGCCGACCACCATGCCGGCATAGACCTCGGTGCCGGGGTTTAAGAACATGGTGCCGCGGTCCTGTACGTTATAGATGCCGTACGCCACCGCCTCGCCGGTCTCAAACGCGATGAGGCTGCCGGAATGACGGCTGGGGATCTCCCCGCGGAAGGCTTCATAGCCGTGGAAGACCGAGGACATGATGCCCTCGCCCTTGGTATCGGTGAGGAACTCGCTGCGGTAGCCGAAGAGCCCGCGCGCGGGAATGAGGAAGGTGAGGCGCATGCGGTTGTCGCCCTGCGGGTGCATCTCCTGCAGATCGCCCTTGCGGGGGCCCATCTTCTCCATAACGGTGCCGACGCAGTCGGCGGGGACGTCAACGGTCAGCTCCTCGATGGGCTCGCACTTCTTGCCGCCGATCTCCTGATAGAGAACGCGGGGCGCGCCGACCTGGAACTCATAGCCCTCGCGGCGCATCGTCTCAATGAGGATGGAGAGGTGCATCTCACCACGGCCCATGACCCGGAAGCTGTCGGTGGAATCGGTATCCTTGACGTGCAGGGAAACGTCCTTGAGCAGCTCACGGTAGAGGCGGTCGCGGATCTGGCGGGAGGTGACGAACTTGCCCTCGCGGCCGGCGAAGGGGCTGTCGTTGACCGAGAAGGTCATCTCCATGGTGGGCTCACTGATCTTGACGAAGGGGAGGGGCTCCACCTTGGCGGGATCGCAGAGGGTGTTGCCGATATTGATGCTCTCAATGCCGGAGAACGCCACGATGTCGCCGACGGAGGCCTCCTCGACGGGATCCTTCTTAAGGCCGTTATACTGATAGAGCGCGGTGATCTTGCCGGTGGTCCGGAGATCGGGGTTATGATAATCGCAGACGGTGACCGCCTGTCCCTGACGGATCTTGCCAGCGGTGATCTTGCCGACGCCGATTCTTCCCACAAAGGAGGAATAGTCGACGGAGGAGACCAGCATGGAAAGCGGCGCGGTCTCATCGCCCTCCGGCCCCTTGATGTGCTTGAGGATGGTATCAAAGAGCGGCTCGAAGGTGTCATTAAACTCGTGGGGGCTGTAGGAGGCCTGTCCCTGACGGGCGGAACAGAACACCACCGGGGCATCCAGCTGCTCGTCGGAGGCGTCGAGGTCGAGCATCAGCTCCAGCACCTCGTCCACCACCTCATCGAGGCGGGCGTCGGGACGGTCAACCTTATTGATGACGATGATAACGGTGAGGTTCTGGGCAAGGGCCTTTTCCAGCACGAAGCGGGTCTGGGGCATGGGGCCCTCCGCCGCATCCACCAGAAGCAGAACGCCGTCCACCATCTTGAGGACGCGCTCCACCTCGCCGCCGAAGTCGGCGTGTCCGGGGGTGTCGACGATGTTGATCTTGACGCCCTTGTAGACGGTGGCGGTATTTTTGGCCAGAATGGTGATGCCGCGCTCCCGCTCCAGATCGCCGGAGTCCATGACGCGGTCCTGTACGACCTGATTGTCACGGAAGGTGCCGCCCTGTTTCAGCATTTCATTGACGAGGGTGGTCTTGCCGTGGTCAACGTGCGCGATAATGGCAATATTTCTTAAATCTTCTCGAATCAAAGGAACCCATCCTTTCTGCGTGGGGCAGGCTCTGGGAGCCTGTGCAAGTATTTTGACAATAACTAAGATATTATACCACTGAATAGGGAGGAGCGCAAGGGAACGGGCGGGGCAAAGCGGGGGAATTGAGCCGCTTTCGGCGCGGTGTTTTGTGACATATGAACGGAAAAGGCGTCCCCGGGGG
>JAHHSN010000052.1 GCA_020025195.1 Angelakisella sp. | reverse complement strand
GACGGGGAGAGGATTACCTATTCCTTCTTCGGCCGGGAGGGAGAGATCGTCTGGCGGGAGGCGGGAAAACAGATCTGGCGGCAGCTTGCCGCCCCCACCCCGGGGGAGCGGCTGTTCCTCGGGGGGCTGCACGAGCTGCGGGAGCTCTGGCAGGGGGAGGCGCTGCCTTTCCTGCTGGAGCGGCTTGCGCCGTCTTCAGGAGATTTTAAGGAATCCGGCGCTTTTTCTTGCATTTCTGCCCTCTTTCCTGTATAATAGCCTCATTGCACTGCGCCGGTGTGATGGAATGGCAGACATGACGGACTCAAAATCCGTTGGTAGCGATATCGTGCGGGTTCAAGTCCCGCCACCGGCACCAACAAAAAAGCACCGCTTCGGCGGTGCTTTTTTAGTGCGGATTTTATTTAGGCGGCCTTGGAATCGCTCTTTTTGCCGCGGCTCACCAGCCAGCCGATGACGCCGAGGAGAACGGCGGGGATCAGCCAGCCGAAGCCCAGGGAATCGAAGGGCAGATACTTGAGGAAGGGCATGGGAACCTTGGCGTAGACATGGACCGCGGTGATCACGCTCATGATGAGCGCGCCGACCGTCGCGAAGCGGCAGGTGGTGTCGTTCACGCCCTTGATGTAGGAAAGCGCGATGAGCGCCAGCGTGGGAGGATAGACGATATCCAGAATGGGCGCCGCGATGGAAATAATCTGGTCAAGGCCGACATTGGAGGCGACGGCGCTGAAGACGCAGATGATGACCACGAGGGCCTTGTAGCTCACACGGTTCTTAAAGAGATCGGCAAAATACTCGGAGCAGGAACTGACGAGGCCGATGGCGGTGGTGAGGCAGGCAAGCGCCACAACGACGGCGAAGATGACAAGGCCGGTGCGGCCGAGCAGACCTTCCACGATGGAAAGGATGACGGCGGAACGGCCGGCGGAGAGATCAAACTGGGTGGCAACGGAAGCGCCGAGCCAGGTGAGACCACCGTAAACGATGAGCAGGATGGCGCCCGCGACGAGGCTGGCCTTGAAGGCGATGCCGCTCTTTTCATGGGTTCCGTTATAGCCCTTGGCCTCTACAGTGCGCAGCATCAGGATGCCGAACAGCATGGTGGCAAGGACGTCCATGGTCTGATAGCCGTTCTTGATTCCGTCCGCGGCCACATTGAGGGACTGGGGCGCCGTGCCGACAGGGCCGAGGGGACGGACAATGCCAACGACGATGAGGATGAGCAGGCCGATGAGCAGCAGAGGAGTCATGATCTTGCCGACGATGTCCACGACCTTATTTTCACGGATGGTGCAGAGCAGCACCACCACAAAAAAGAGGATCGAGAAAAGCACACTGTTGACGCTGCTGGTGAGGGGCTGCACGCCCAGCTCATAGGTAACGGCGGCGGTGCGGGGGATGGCCAGCATGGGTCCGATGCACAGTACGATGGCGCAGAACAGAATAATGGAGGGAATACGGCCGATGGGACGGACAATCTCATCCGAGCTGCCACGGCGGAAAATGGAGAAGAGCGCGAAAAGCGCAAGACCGATATCCGCAATGTAGTAGCAGATGAAGCCCAGCACCCACTGAGGGCCGGAGCTCATGCCGAGATACGGCGGGAAGAGGACGTTGCCCGCTCCAAAGAACATGGAAAACAGGGCAAAACCGATCACAAAGATGTCGCGTTGGGAATGCTGTTTCACGAGAGGTACCTCCTATTGTTTTCTGCGTTGGAACGCTGTGCTGTGGAATATTTTTAGTTATTTTACCCTTTTTCTGCCTGCTTGTCAAACGCAAAATGAAAAATATGAAGAAATTGAAAATTTATTGTTCTTTTGCCACAAAGCGGGAAAGAGGATGGTATTTTGGGGGCTCCTGTGGTAATATAATAATGTAATCCAAAGGACAAGACAGGAGGAAAAGCGGAACATGAAATGGATCGGCTCGGTCGTTAAATTTATCTTAAAGCTGGCGCTTCTGCTGGCAGCTGTCCTTACGGCGGCAGCCTTCTGCCAAAAGGAGCAGAACCGCTATCATAAGCGGTATTTGGTCTCGGTGGATCTGGAGGATCGGGACTGACCTCTCCACAAAAGCAGAGAGCCAAGGTCGGGCGTTCCCTGAAAAAGGGGAGCGGCCCGGCCTTTTTTGTCCTCTTCGCATAGCGCGCCGACCCCTCTCATAAAATGGAGGGAAAAGGAGAAAGGGGGAAACGAAGGTGAGAGGAAGGCTGCTTGCGGGACTGCTCGCGGCGGGGATGCTGTGCTGCCCCGTCGGGGCGGAGGAGCCGTTTCAGGTGGGGGCCAAGGCCGCCATTCTCATCGAGGCGGAAAGCGGGGAGGTGCTTTTTGGGCAGGAGATCCATAAGGAGCTTCCCATGGCCAGCACCACCAAGATCATGACGGCGCTCCTGACGCTGGAGGAGAAAAACCTCTGGCAGGAGTTTACCGTCTCACCGGAGGCCATCCGGGTGGAGGGTTCCTCCATGGGACTCAGGGAGGGGGACACCGTCACCCTCTATGCCCTCGCCGCCGGGATGCTGCTCTCCTCCGGCAACGACGCCGCCGGAGCCGCCGCCGTGCGGGTGGCGGGGAGCCGGGAAAAATTCGTGGAGCGGATGAACCGCCGCGCCGCCCTCCTGGGCATGAACGGCACCCACTTCGAGACGCCGAGCGGTCTGGACGGCGAGAAACACTATTCCACCGCCTTTGACCTCGCCCTCCTCGCGCGGGAGGCCCTCCGGAACCCCCTTTTCTATGAGCTTTGCTCCCAGACCTCCGTCTCGGTCACTTTTGGGAACCCGCCCGCGGAAAGAAGGCTCCGGAACCACAACAAGCTCCTCTCCCTCTACCCGGAGGCGGTGGGGGTCAAGACGGGCTTTACCAAAAAGGCGGGGCGCTGCCTTGTTTCGGCGGCCGAGCGGGACGGGGTGCGTCTCATCGCGGTGACGCTGGGCTGTCCTGATGACTGGAACACCCACCAGATGCTCTATGAGCGGTATTTCCCCCTGATCGACCGGGTGGAGACGCCCTTTCCCGCGTGCGCCTTCTCTGTGGTGGGCGGGGAACAGGCGCAGGTCCGGGCGGTGCGGCAAAGCCCCTTTTCCTATGTGAGGCGGAAGGACGACTCCCAGGAGCTTATCGCCAGGATCTATGCGCGGAAATTTTATTACGCCCCCGTCAAAAAGGGTGACATTCTGGGGAAAATCGTGTATTATAAGGGGGAACGTGCCGTGGGAGAACGGAATCTCCTGGCGGCGGAAACGGTGGAAGCCTGCGAGGCTCCCCGGAGGTTCCGCCTCTTTGGCTGAGGCGGGGCTTCCATAGAAATGACCGCAGGGATGCGGACAGAAGGAGAAATGAATTTATGGCACAACCGGTAAGAATCCAGAAGGCGCTCAGCGACGCGGGCGTGACCTCCCGCCGGAAGGCGGAGGAGCTCATCCGTCAGGGCAAGATCCTTGTAAACGGCAGAAAGGCGGAGCTCGGCGCTTCTATCAATCCCGACCGGGATGTGGTGCTGGTGGACGGACAGCGGGTCTATTTTCCCCGCCGCCGTCGGTATCTCTACCTTATGATGAACAAGCCCCGCGGCTATGTCACCACGCTTTCCGACGAGCTGGGGCGCCGCTGTGTGACCGACCTCTTGAAGGACGTCCCGGAGCGGGTGTACCCGGTGGGACGTCTGGACCGCAACAGCGAGGGGATGCTCCTCTTTACCAATGACGGAGAGCTTGCGAACCGCATCATGCACCCCTCTACCCATCTGGCCAAGGTCTACCGCGTCACGGTGCGCCCCGACATTACCGACGAGCAGGCGGCGGAGCTTTCCGCCGGCGTCAAGATCGGCGAAAACGTGACCACCCAGCCGGCCACGGTGCTGGTCCTCGAAAAACAGCCCGGGCGGGTGGTGCTCCAGATCACCATCACCGAGGGCAAGAACCGCCAGATCCGAAGAATGTGCGAGGCGGTGGGCCTTGAGGTCGTGCGGCTCAAGCGTCAGGCCATCGGTCCCCTCAAGCTGGGAATGCTGGAGCCCGGCCGGTGGAGAGAGCTGAAGCCCTCCGAGCTGATTGCCCTCCGCAACGCCATCACCGAGGGGGAAAAGAAAAAGAAATGATCACCATCAAACCCATCGCGCCGGGGGTGCTGCCGCTCCTTTGGGAGAGTCGGGACATCCCTCTGGAGGAGCTGGCGGGCTATATCGCCTCCGACGGCACCCAGACGCTCGGCACCCTTTTTCTGCGGGTGGGAGACCCCGCCCTCATCCTTTCCCTCACCGCTGCGGACGCGGCGGTGGCGGACGGGCTTCTGCGGGCGGCGCTCTATCCGCTCTATGAGTCGGGCGCGCGCGCCTATGCCTTCGCCGGGGAAATCTCGGCGCTGCTTCCTCCCTGTTACCCCCGGGAGGGAAGGGGGAGCCTGCAGCGTCTCTTTCTTAAAAACTGCGGCTGCTGAGCAAAAAAATGCCGAAAAGCCCTTGCTTTTTGATTTTCAAAATGGTATCATAGCAGGGTACCGTCTAAGAGTATGTAAGGAGGTGTAACAATGCCCAATATTAAATCTGCCAAGAAGAGAGTAAAGGTCCAGGAGGCCAAGGCTCTGCGTAACAAGGCGATCAAGTCCGAGCTCAAGACCGTTGTCAAGAAGGCTCAGACTGCTGAGGATAAGGAAGCTGCTGTCCGCGTAGCGATCAAGAAGATCGATCAGGCAACCGCCAAGGGAATCCTCCATAAGAATACTGCCGCCAGAAAGAAATCCGCTCTGGCCCGCACGCTGAACGCTTGATTCGCAAATTTCAGGGACCGCTTGCCGGTCCTTGTTTTTTTATAGGAAAATGAGGGGGAGACACATGGTATATTTCCGCAATGACTACAGTGAGGGCTGCCACGAGGCAATTTTGGAGGCGCTCCAGAGAACCAACCGCGAGCAGACCGTCGGCTACGGCTTTGACGAGTACTGTGAGGAGGCGCGCGGCCTCATCCGCCGGGAGATCGGCTGTTCCGACTGTGACGTCTGGTTCATTCCGGGCGGCACCCAGACCAACCTGCTGGCCATCGCGGGGGCGCTCCGTCCGCACGAGGCCATCCTCGGCGCCGAAAGCTGCCATCCCAATCAGCACGAGACCGGCGCCATCGAGGCGACCGGGCATAAGGTGCTGACCGTCCCCGATGAGGAGGGCAAGGTGCGTCCCGAGGGCGTGCTGCGGATTTTGAAAGAGCATGACCACGCCCCCCATATGGTGAAGCCCCGGCTTGTCTTTGTGAGTCAGGCCACCGAGATCGGCACCGTTTATACCAAGGCGGAGCTGGAAGCGCTCCACCGGGTCTGCCGGGAAAACGATCTTCTCCTCTATCTGGACGGCGCGCGGCTCGGCGCGGCGCTGGTTTCGGAGCCCTGCGACCTCACCATGAAGGATCTCCCGCGGCTCTGCGACTTCTTCTACATCGGCGGCACCAAAAACGGCGCCCTCATGGGGGAGGCGCTGGTGATTGTCAACCCGGAAATCCGCCGGGATTTCCTCTATCTGGTGAAGCAGCGGGGCGCACTCTTCGCGAAGGGACGTTTGCTGGGGCTTCAGTTTTCCACTCTCTTTCGGGACGGGCTTTACTACCGGCTGGCGGAGCACGCCGTCCGGGAGGCGATGCGGCTTGCGGAGGGCATGAAGCAGCTCGGCGTCCGCTTCGTCAATGAATCCCCCACCAACCAGCAGTTCATCATCCTGCCGGAGGCGGCGGCGAAGGCGCTCGGCACCCGCTACCAGCTGGATGAAATGTCCCGGGAAAACGGGGAGGTCACCCTCCGGGCCTGCACCTCCTGGGCAACCGACCCG
>JAHHSN010000051.1 GCA_020025195.1 Angelakisella sp. | reverse complement strand
CTGCTTGCGGTCTATAACCGTTACCCCATCTGCGAGCTTACCCTCCACCCACGCCGCCAGAAGGACGGCTACCGGGGCGAGGTGAATCGGGAGGTCTATGCCCACTGGCTAAGGGAAAGCCGAAATCCCCTCTGCTATAACGGCGATATCTTTACCAAAGGGGACTGTGACCGTCTGCTTAAGGACTACCCCGAAACGCGGGCGGTCATGCTGGGGCGGGGGCTTCAGTCCAACCCCGCACTGCACCGGGAAATTATGGGGGGCGCTCCGCTCAAAAAGGAGGAGCTTCTTTCCTTTTCGGAACGCCTTACCGAGGACTACGCCGGGTACTTTCAGGGGGGAAAGACCCTCCTCTATAAGCTCAAGGAGATGTGGTTCTATGAGGCGCGGCTGTTTTCCGGCTATGAGCCGTATCTTAAGAAGATTCAGAAGTCTTCCGCCCTCAGCGAATGTCAGAGGATCGTCGCGGCGCTCTTTCGGGAGCAGGAGCTTCTCCCCACGGGGAGCTACAACCCCACTCACGGCAATAAAATGCCGTAAAATGAAGAAAAGACAGCCTCCCAGAAAAAAGGAGACTGTCTTTCTTTATCCTTAACCAAAGGGAAAAAACGGCACGAAAAATGCGCCCCGCGAAAGGGCGCACCTCGTTTTGCAATCTTACTGCTTGTTTCTGAAGCACTCGCTGCAGTAAACAGGACGGTCATTGCGGGGCTCAAAGGGAACCTTGCAGGGTTTGCCGCACTCAGCGCAAACCGCGTCAAACATCTGACGCTCACCACCGCCGTTACGGGCGCTCTTGCGAGCATCGCGGCAGGCCTTGCAGCGCTGCGGCTCATTGGTGAAACCCTTCTCGGCATAGAACTCCTGCTCACCGGCAGTGAATACGAACTCGTTTCCGCAATCCTTGCAGACTAAAGTCTTGTCTTCAAACATGGGATACCTCTCACAAAGATATTAGGCGGGACGGATTTCCCGCGCATCGCTATCATAATATAGCATTCTCTCCCAAATGTCAAATGGTTTTTTCGATTTTTCTCCGGAAAGATTGTAATTTAATGTATCACGGCGGAAAAAATCGGTTTTTCGGGCCATTTCCGCTTGTTTTTGCCTGGAAGCCTCTCCCCCAAAAAGTGCGGCGGTTTTCGGCTGAACCGAGGGGGGAGGGGATAGACCCTGATTTTTTCGTTCATAATTTTGTATAGATTTCCCACGTCCCATATGTTATACTTCTATCAATCGAAAGTTCCGCGGGAAAAGGTTCCGCGTTTTTATGCAAGGAGGAACAGTATGGCATCCAAGAACGTTTCCGCAAAGCACATTCTCATCAATGTGCTGGTCACTCTGGTGGCGGGCTTCATCTATTTCTATTTTGAGCTTCCGCCCCTCAATTTCCATTCCGCGCAGTTCTATTCCTTTTTCCTCTTCATTGCGGTGGTCTACTGTGTGACGGCGGTCGTC
Organism: Angelakisella sp.; assembly: GCA_020025195.1. Classification (GTDB taxonomy): domain Bacteria; phylum Bacillota; class Clostridia; order Oscillospirales; family Ruminococcaceae; genus Angelakisella. Next base: position 4,950 of record JAHHSN010000051.1, on the reverse strand, counting down.
ACCTCCGGTATCTACCGTCAGGCGGAGAATGGCAGGAGCTTCTGGCAGCTTTTGAAGCAAAGCTGCTTCGTTCCGCTCATCATCATCGCTGCCGTCGTCGTCATCTATCTGGTGGGCGGGCTGCTTTCCAGTGTCATCCTGCGGGCAGGCGCTTACAGTGAGCTGCTCTCCCTGGAGGAGGGCAACTTCACCGAGGAGATCGAGGAGATTTCCTTCGACCAGATCCCGATGATGGACAAGAAGTCCGCCGAGAAGCTGGGCGACCGCAAGCTGGGCGAGCTTTCCGACATGGTGAGCCAGTTCGAGGTTTCCGACCAGTATACCCAGATTAATTACAACAACCGCCCGGTGCGCGTTACCCCGCTGGAGTACGGCGATATCTTCAAGTGGCTCAATAACCGCCGGCAGGGTCTTCCCGCCTATCTCGTCATCGATATGGTGACCCAGAATGTCGATGTGGTGCGCCTTCCCGAGGGGATGCGCTATTCCACCTGCGAGCATTTCGGGCGCAACCTGTACCGCCACCTGAGGTTCCAGTATCCGACCTTTATGTTTGATGAACCGACCTTTGAAATCAACGATGACGGCACGCCCTTCTGGGTCTGCTCCCGCATCGTGAAGCGCATCGGTCTCTTCGGCGGCACCGACGTGGAAGGCGCGGTACTGGTCAATGCCATTAACGGCGAGAGCCAGTACTATGAGGAGGTCCCCAACTGGGTGGACGGCGTCTATTCCGCCGACCTTATCATGGAACAGTATGATTACCATGGCACCTATCAGGGCGGCTTCATCAACTCCATCTTCGGGCAGAAAAACGTCACGGTCACCACGCAGGGTTATAACTATATCGCGATGAACGACGACGTTTATGTGTACACCGGCATCACTTCGGTTACCGGTGACCAGTCCAATATCGGTTTTATCCTCACCAATCAGCGCACCAAGGACACCCGTTATTATGAGGTGGCGGGCGCGCAGGAGATGAGCGCGATGGCGAGCGCTGAGGGCGTGGTGCAGCATCTTCACTATGCCGCGACCTTCCCGCTGCTGCTCAATGTCAATGACCAGCCGACCTACTTTATGGCGCTCAAGGATAACGCCAACCTCGTTAAGATGTACGCGATGGTCAATGTCGAACAGTATCAGATCGTGGCGACCGGCGCTTCGGTTTCGGAGTGCAAGAGCAACTACCTCAAGCTGCTCCTTGATATGAACGTGGTGGAGGATACCTCTATTCCGGTGGGGGACAACACCGTGACCGGCGTCATCACCGATATCCGAAGCGCGGTCATCGAGGGCAACACCGTCTATTATATCGAGGTAGACGGCAGCGGCCCCTATTATTCCATCGCTGCGGCAGCGGAGCCGGGCGCTGTACTCTTAAATCCCGGTGATGTTGTTCGGGTGCTGTACGCATCCGGTGAGGAGGAAAGCGGCATCCTGCTCGCAACCAAGGTGACCCGTGTTCCCGCTGTGCTCCCAGAGGAGCCGGCGGAGAACTCCCCGGCGGAAGTGCCCAAAGAGCCGTCCGCCGCGGCGTAATGCTGTAAATCCCAAAAAGGAGCACCATCCCGGGGCTCCTTTCTCTCTTTCAGTTCATCATCAAGGAGGCACTATGCTTAGGATTGAACACTTAACCAAACTCTACGGCGACAAAAAAGCGGTGGATGATCTCTCACTTCATATTAAAGCGGGGGAGATCTATGGCTTCATCGGACATAACGGCGCCGGCAAGACCACTACCATCAAGTCCTGCTGCGGGATCCTCGGCTTTGAGGAGGGCGAGATCTATATTGACGGTGTTTCCATCCGGGAGGACCCGATTTCCTGCAAGAAAAAGCTCGCCTATATTCCCGATAACCCCGACCTCTATGAGTTCTTGAGCGGTATCAAATATCTCAACTTTACGGCGGATGTCTACGGGGTGCCCAAGGCGCGCCGGGAGGAGCTCATCCGGCACTATGCCGATCTGTTCCAGCTGACCGGGGACCTTGCCCAGCCCATCAGCGCCTATTCCCACGGCATGAAGCAGAAGCTGGCGCTCATTGCGGGCTTTATCCATGAGCCGCAGCTCATCATTATGGACGAACCCTTTGTGGGCCTTGACCCTAAGGCGACCTATCAGGTCAAGCTCCTCATGCGGGAGTTCTGCGACCGGGGCGGCGCCATCTTCTTTTCCACCCATGTGCTGGAGGTGGCCGAACGCCTCTGCGACAAGATCGCGATTATCAAAGGCGGGCGGCTTCTTGTTTCCGGCACCATGGAGGAGGTCCGCGGTCAGGAGACCCTGGAGGACGTGTTCTTAGAGCTGGAGGACGATCATGCTTAAAACGCTTCTTAAGCTCCGCTGGGCTTCCTGGTGGAGCACCGTTACCCGTTCCGGGCGAAATGGCAAAAAGCGCGGGATTGCGGGGAAGATCGGTCTCGGCTTTCTCATGCTCTATGTTGTGGCGTGCTTCCTCATCATGTTCGGAATGCTCTTTGAGAGCATCTGTCTACCGCTGGGGGAGGCGGGGCTTCGGTGGTTCTATTTTGCCGTCGCCGCCATTATGGCGTTCATGCTCTCCTTTATCGGAAATGTGTTTGCCACCCAGTCGCAGCTTTATGAGGCGACCGACAACGAGCTGCTCCTTTCCATGCCCATAGCGCCCAAGTTCATCCTCGGGAGCCGGATGATCTCCCTCCTCGGGCTTGATCTTTTCTATCTTTCTTTTGTGACGATCCCGGCTGGGGTGGTCTATGCCAGACATTACCCCGTCTCGGCGCTGGGCGTCCTCTATTATGTCATCGAGTGCATCCTGCTTGCCCTTTTGGTGCAGGCGTTCTCCTGCGTCATTGCGTGGCTCATCTCGATGGTTTCCGCCCGCATGAGAAGGAAGAATGTCATCGCGTCGTTTTTGTCCGTCGCCTTCCTCTGCCTCTATTTTTATGGTTACAGCCAGATCCAGAGCATCATCAGCAGTCTGATCGCAAACGGCGCGGAGATCGCGACGGCGGTACGGAAGGCGGCTTTTACCGCCTATTATTTCGGCGTCGGTGTGGCAGAGCAAAATCTCACCTATCTGCTCCTTTATACCGTCTGCACGCTGGCCCCCTTTGAGCTGGTCTATCTCATCCTGTCCCGCAGCTTTATCCACATCACCACCAAAAAGCGCGGCGCGAGCAAAATAGAGTACCGGGAAAAGAGCCTCAAGGTCAGCGGCGTCCGTCATGCTCTTCTGGGCAAGGAGCTTGCCCATTTCTGGAGCAACTCCATGTATGTCCTCAATGCCGGGATGGGACTCATCCTGCTTCTCATCCTCTCGGTTGTCGCGTTCATCAAGAGGGACTACCTCCAGGGAATGTTTTTGGGCGTGCCCGGTGGGGGAGAGCTTCTCGGTCCCATGGTCACGGTCATGCTCTGCGGCGTGAGCGCCACAGTGCTCATCGCAGCGCCTTCGGTTTCTCTGGAAGGAAAGAATCTCTGGATCGCCCAGTCCTTCCCCTTAAGGGCGCGGGATATTCTTCTTGCCAAGGCGGAAATGCAGATCGTACTTACGCTGCCGGTCATCCTTCTTGCGGCGCTGGCCTTTTCCTTTGCGTTGGAGCTGGGCGCCAAGATGACGTTCCTCACCATTTTGACGTCGGTCATGTTTAATGTGTTTTATGCCCTTTTGGGGGTTGTAGTCAGCCTTCATCATCCCAAATTTGACTATGTCAATGAGGCGGTGGCCGTGAAGCAGGGCGTCAGCACCATCATCTGCATGTTTTCCGGCTTCGGAATCGTGCTGGCGGGGGCGCTTCTCTACGCGCTGCTCCTTTCCGGAGTGATGGAAAGCGACGTCTATCTCCTTCTGGCGGCAGCAGTGCTGGGGGTGCTCTGCATCCTGCTTCGCCACTATCTCGGCCATGGGGCGGAAAAACGCTTTGCGGCCCTTGAAGCGGGCTGAATTATTAAAAAAGAGAGCTGGTCCTACGGTGTGTTCCGTGACCGGCTCTTTTTCTATATATAATATCTATTAGGCTCCGCCGAGGCGGCGCACCTCAAGCGGGGTATAGGTGAGACGGCCGTTTTGCCGGCTGCTTTCATAGAGGACCATCTCCCGCGCGGTTTCGGTGATGGGAGAAAAATGCTCGGAGAAATTTTCCGGCGCAAAGGGGAGCGTACCCGTTAAATGGCGCACCAGGGTGAGGTGCGGGCAGAAGGGCCGGGACTCCGGAGAAAAGCTGCGCGATTTTAATTCCCGATGAAGTGCGGCCTGAAGCTTCCCCAACGCCGGGCTTTGGATGGAAAGCCACCAGAGATCCCCGAAATGCCCGATTCGTTCCCCCAGAGTGAGAGCAACAGGCGGGCAGGAGACGGCGGCCATCGCATCACGGAGGGCGGAAAGACGGTCGGGGGGAAGTTCCCCTAAAAATTCCAGCGTAATATGCAGGTTCTCCCGGCTGGTAAAATTCCCGCCGCAGGACGCCCTCATCGAATCGGAGAGAGAAAGAATCTGTTCCCGCGTCCGGTCGGATAGGGAAACGGCGATAAAAAGTCTCAACAAAAAAGCCCCCGTTTTTGGTCAATTTGTTCAAACACAATCAATTATATGGTAAAAATAAGGAAGGGTCAACCGAGAAAACCAAGGAAATAAAGAAAAAATAAAAAAATTGCCGAGAAATGCGTTTTTTCCCTTGACAACCCTTAAGGGAAATGATATGATAACAAAGCTGTCTGTTGAGACAGACGGCGCTTGCACCTTGAAAATTGAACAACATTTGAGCTTGATAATCTTTTTTGAAGATTATTGAGTCCTTGTAAATTCTTTAAGAGTTTATTACTACTCGAAACAGTAATATGGACGCAAGCGAAAAGCTTGAGTTTTTGAGAGATCATAAATACCTTTGTGGTAGTTTTGATACTATTTAACAAAGAGTTTGATCCTGGCTCAGGACGAACGCTGGCGGCGCGCCTAACACATGCAA
>JAHHSN010000050.1 GCA_020025195.1 Angelakisella sp. | reverse complement strand
TTTTTTGACGAGGGGAGGGGGCGGGAGCGGAATTCATTTTGTCACCTCAGACTGGATAAATAGGGGGTTATTTGCCCAAAAGAGCAAGCACAGGCGGCCGGCCCATGCTTGCTCTGTGGGAAAAAACGCAGATCATCTTATTTCAGAGAATGAGAAAGCATCTTGTCAAATTCCTCATCGCTGAGAGTGTAGTGATAGAAAAGCTCGAAGAACTCTTTGGCCTTTTCACGCAGATCGTAGGTGTAGTAATCCGGATAGACCAGCTTGCCGCACCACAGAACGCCGAGCACCTGGTTGACAGAGGGGGGTCTGTCCGCCCAGTTGAACGGGCCGATCGGGACTTCATAGAAGTTTCCTTCCTTGACGGCGTCCAGATAGCCCCAGAAGCCTTTGTCATCGGACTTGAGCTTGTTGTAGAGGCTGTCCACATCGGGGGCGTCAAAGAGCGGACCCTGCGTGCGGGGATTCATGATGATCATATCGGGATCCCAGGAGAGGATCTGCTCGGGGGAAACGCTGATATTGCCGGTTCCACCCGCTTCCTCCAGCTCCGCAACGTTTACGCAGCCGACCATATCAAAGATGATGGCGTGGGGGGACTTCTGCGGATCGGTGTTGAGGCCTTCCTCACCCTCCGCATAATAGATCCTGACCTTTTTGTCCTCGGGGATCTTGGCGGCGGAGGCGCTGACGGTTTCCAGAACATCCTTTGCAAAAGCGGAGAGCTTGCCGCACTGCTCTTTCTCGTTGAGGGCGTCGCCCAGGAAATCAAACGCCTTATCAATGGTCCGGGCAGAGGAGCCGACCACGATCACGGGGATGCCCAGCTGCTCCTGCATCTTGTTGGCGTTGTCAATGTTCATCTCGGTGATTTTATCGGGCCCCTGCGAGATGATGAGGTCGGGATTCGCGTTGATGATGACCTCGGGGTTCATCTTGGAATTGTTGCCGAAGGTGCCGCCCAGAACGGGAAGCTCGGCGTACTTCTCATCAATAAAATGACGCTCGGTGGTTCTCAGCTCGCTGCTCCAGCCGATCATCTTATCGGGATTGATGGCATAGGGGAAATAAGTGCCAATGGGGGAGGTGGAATAGACCCGCTGCGGATTCGCCGGGATCTCAACCTCACGGCCGGCCATATCGGTAATGACACGGGTTTCGCCTTCATTGGGGGTAACGACTTCGTTTCCGCCGTTTTCATTGGGGTCCGCGGGAGGTGTGGGAGCACCGCATGCGGAAAGAAGCAGGATCGCCGCCAGTGTGAGGGCGATGAGCTTCAGCACGTTTGTTTTCACAGAGACATCTCCTTTTTCTTAATGAAACATTTCTTGTTTTTCTCCGTTATATAAAGAAAAACATAACGACAACATATATCCTATAACATTCGGGCGAAGGAATCAAGGCTTTCGGCAAAATTAAGAGGAATTTTTGGCGAAAATCCGGGATATTTTCGGCGGGAGGACGAAAAAGCAGCGGTTTTCCCCTCTGCGGGCGGGTTTGGCGGGGAGGGAAGCGGCCGGGAAAAAGAAGAGAGCGGACCCCGGCGAAAAAAGTAAAAAATGCTTGACAATGTTGGGGGAGCTGTGGTATATTAATAAACGTTGACGGCAACCGCCGCTGACAGCAAGGTGCTGATATAGCTCAGTCGGTAGAGCGCGTCCTTGGTAAGGACGAGGTCACCAGTTCAAATCTGGTTATCAGCTCCAATAAAAGAGAGGCGCCAATCGGCGTCTCTTTTTTCTTTATACCGCAGGGGGATCCCCAAAAAGTAAAAAGCCCCGGCCCTGACGGCACGCAAAAACCGCGCCCGCCGGGCCGCTCTTTTTATCGACCGTTTCCTCCTGGTGCAGGGTGATTTTGGAAAAGGACTGTGCTATACTAAAGAATAGAAAACCTTGACTTGAGACGGGAGGCACAGGATATGAAAGAGACCGGAGCGAACAGCACAAAAACGGGTGCGCGCTTTCGTTTAAGGTGTGTTCTCATCCTCATTCTGACGGCGCTTCTTCTGCTGGGCGGCGCGTTTCTGTGGGGGGTCCGCCACGAACGGTATAAGGAGAATCCGCCGGAGCTTTCCGCGGTGGCGCTCTCGGACCGGCTGCAGCAGGAAAGCGAGCTGGTCACCATGAGTTATTATTACACCAATATGGGGCAATTTAAGAACAGCAGCGAATTTTACGGCGTCAAAGTTCCTTTTACCACCAAGAGCTTTATTCTTACCTATGACGGCGTCATCAAGGCGGGAGTGGACCTCCGGGAGGCCACCGTGGAGGTTCGGGGGAATTCCGTCAATGTGCGGCTTCCCCGCGCCAAGATCTTAGCGCACACCATTGACGAAAACAGCCTCAAGGTTTTCGATGAAAAGACCAGTATTTTCAACCCCTTTACCGTCGAGGATTATAACGGCTTCCAGCGTGACCAGAAGGCCGTTATGGAGGAAAAGGCGGTGGCGAACGACGTGCTGCGCTGTGCCGAGGAGCAGGCGAAGGAGACGGTTCGGGAGCTGCTTGCCCCCATCCTTCCCCAAACCGCTGATGTTTCGGTCATTTGCAGCTGAAAAACGGCATTCTATTTTGCCGCAAGGAGGAAATTTCCATGTGCCCAATCGGCATCTTTGATATCATCGGACCGATCATGATCGGTCCCTCCAGCTCCCACACGGCGGGAGCCTTACGCATCGCGCTCATCGCCGGGAAGCTTTTGCCCGGCGGCGCTGCCGAGGCGGAATTTACCCTCTATGGCTCCTTTGCCCACACCTACCGGGGGCATGGCACCGACCGCGCACTGGTGGCGGGGATCCTGGGCTTTGGCACCGAGGATGAACGGATCCGCGATTCCTTTGCCATCGCGCGGGAGCGGGGACTTAAATTCCGCTTTGTTTTGGACACCGAGACCAAGGACGTGCACCCCAACACTGTCGGCATCCTCCTCACCGGGCAGGATGGGAGCCGGCTTCATGTCACCGGCGTTTCGGTGGGTGGGGGCAACGTTCGTCTCAAGGAGCTGGACGGCGTGGAGATCGACCTTTCCGGCGACTATGACACCCTCGTCATCAAGCAACAGGATAAACCCGGCGTGGTGGCGCACATCACCAAGGTTCTCAGTGAAAGCGGCGTCAACATCGCCTTTATGCGTCTTTACCGGGAGGACAAGGGACGGATCGCCTATACCGTCGTGGAGGCGGACGGCGTCATCGGGCGGGAGAACGCCCGCCGGATCGAGGAACACCCCGACATTCTGACGGCGCGTCTCATCTCCCTGAGAGAGGAGGCGGCGGTATGAACTTTTCAACAGCAGCGGAGCTTTTTGCCCTCACCGAGCAGGAGGGCTGTTCCGTCGCGGAGGCCATGCTTCGGCGGGAAACGGAGCTTTCCGATACCCCCCGGGAGGAGATCCTCGCGCGGCTTGCCGCGGTGCTTTCCGTGATGGAGCGCTCCGCCCGGGAAGCGCTCCTCACACCCCCCAAAACGATGGGCGGGCTGATCGGCGGGGAGGCGATCCTGCTGAGGAACCAAAGGGAAGCGGGCCAAAACCTCTGCGGGGAGATCGTCTCCAAGGCGGTCTGTTATGCTATGGGCGTTTTGGAGGTGAGCGCCTCGATGGGTCTCATCGTGGCGGCTCCCACGGCGGGGGCCTCCGGGGTCCTGCCCGGGGTGCTCCTTGCCCTTAAGGAAGAACGCGGCGTTCCCGAGGAGAAACTTCTGGAGTGCCTTCTCACGGCGTCGGCCGTCGGTTATCTGGTGGCGCAGAATGCCTGCATCGCGGGCGCCGCGGGCGGCTGTCAGGCGGAGGTCGGAACGGCTTCCGCGATGGCGGCAGCGGCGGCGGTCCGGGCGGCGGGCGGCAGCGACCGGGCGGCCTTTCAGGCGGCAGCCATCGCCATTCAGAACCTCCTCGGCCTTGTCTGCGATCCCATTGCGGGCTTGGTGGAAGCCCCCTGCCAGAGCCGCAATGCGGTCGGAGCGGCCAATGCTTTGGTCTCGGCGGAACTGGCCCTCGCCGGCATAAAGAGCGTCGTGCCCTTTGATGAGACGGTGGAGGCCATGCGGCGGGTGGGACACGCCCTCCCGGAGAGTCTTCGGGAAACCGCCAAGGGCGGTGTGGCGGCAACCGCCACCGGGTGCCGCCTCGCGGCGGAGCTCGGTGCGGGCGGCTGCGGCGGCTGCGGCGCCTAAATCGTAAAACCTTTGTAAACATTTTGGCTTATTTCTTGCACTTTCCGGCCCCTTTCGATATGATAGAAGTCGGATATTTTTCTATTAGGAAAGGAGGGAACGGTCGGTATGGGAGATTGGTTTCGCAGAGTCATGGCGGGTCGTTACGGGGTGGATCAGCTCACCTGGGTGCTGCTGATCGCCGCGCTGCTCTTGTCCATGCTGGCTCGGCTCCTCAAATTCCCGCTCTTTGCCGTTCTTTCATGGGTGCTGCTCATCTACGGCTATTTCAGGATCTTTTCCCGGAATATTCCCGCCCGTCAGCGGGAGAACCAGTCGATGATGCGCTTCTGGTACAAGATCAAGTATAAGAAGGACCGCACTCCCAGAGCGAAGAAGAACCACAAGGAATACCGCTATTTTTCCTGCCCCAACTGCAAGCAGAAGCTGCGGGTGCCGCGCGGTAAGGGAAAAATCAGCATCACCTGCCCGAAATGCAATAAAAGCTTCATCAAAAAATCCTGAAGAAAGAGCCGAAGCCGCTGCAGCTTCGGCTTTTTGTGTTTCAGCAGAAAAGACCCCCGAGAGGGTCTTTTTTTGTTGGCGTGGCTTGGATTTTCGGCAGGGGGTGAGAAGCGGTTTGTGCCCTCGGCGGACTTTCGCCCCGGGGAGGCGCGTGGTCGCTCGCCGGGCGGCAGGCACCCCTTTTCCCCTTATGTCACCGAAAGAGGAATGCCGTAGGTGCGGCGGTCCCCCCGCAGTCGGTCTCCTCCCGGCCCACCACCGTGCCGCCCGTTTCCTGCCCGGTTCGTTCCACCGTAAGCGGAACCTTATATTTCAGTGCCAGCTCCACCGCGCGGGGGTGAAGGACCTTGGCACCCGCCCGGGAAAGGGCCAGCATCTCCTCGTAGGTGAGAAAATCATAGTGCTGCGCCGTGGGATAAAGACGCGGGTCTGCCGAGTAGACGCCATCCACATCGGTGCAGATGCGGCAGCCGGAAGCGCCCAGCGCCGCTGCCAGCGCCACCGCGGTCGTATCCGAGCCGCCCCGCCCGAGGGTGGTCGCTTCCCCTTCGTTGTCGGTGCCCTGAAAGCCCGCTACAATGACGATCCTGCCGCGGGAAAGCTCGGTGAGGAGCCGTCGGCGATGGATGGCGAGAATCTCTGCCGTGCCGTAGGCGCCGTCGGTGAGGATGCCTGCCTGCCGCCCAGTGAGAGAAAGGGCGGGAACACCCGTCTCCTGCACCGCAATGGCAAGAAAGGCTGCCGAGGACTGTTCCCCGGTGGTGAGCAGCTGGTCAAGCTCCCGTGCGTCGGGACAGGAGGAAAGCTCCCGTGCCGCCATCAGGAGGCGGTCGGTGGTTTTGCCGCCGGCGGAGGCCACGGCCGCCACCTGACAGCCCGTGGCGGCGGCCGCGGTGAGCTGTGCCGCCGCCCGGCGCAGCGCCTCTGCCGAGCCAAGCGAGGAACCGCCGAATTTATAGATGAGTCGTTTCAAAATAACAGGGTCGCCCCCTTTTCCTTGGATTGGGACAGGCGGGCTGATTTTATAAAAAGCCCGCACTCCACCCTATGCCGAAGGTCGGCGGGAGGTGACGGGAAGGGACGTTCGGACAAAAAGAAAACCGCAGGCATAAAATGAGCCTGCGGCGCCATAAAACGGTAGTAGGGGAGTTTAGCGGGTGGAAAGGATTTTGAGCTCCACCACGCCGGGGAGGGTGAGCAGCATGGAGCGCAGTTTCTCCACATCAAGATGAAGGGGCAGACGCGCCGAAACGGTGACGGGCGCGACGCCGTCCACCGGAATGTTCTGGTTGACGGTGAGAATATTGGCCTCCTGTTCCGAGAGGAGATTGATGAGCGAGGAGAGCACACCGGGTCGGTCCTCCAGATTGGTGGAGATGGTGATGACCTTGTCATCCAGCTCCTCATTGTGCACAAAGACGCAGTCTTTATATTTATAGAGGGCGCTGCGGGAGATGCCGGCAACCTTGGCGGCCTCGGAAAGACTTTTTACGCGGCCGACGGCGAGCAGACGCTTGGCGTCTACCACCTTGAGAAAGACCTCCGGCAGGACGGAACTGTCCACCAGCAAAAGGCGGGAGCCCTGCTTCTGTACCGGCTGTTCCAGCTTGATCATATCTGCAACTCCTTAAAAACAAATGTATTTAATATAAAGACATTTTATCATGCCGGCCGGCTAAAAGCAAGCGATATTTTATTCCCGTTCGGGGCAGACTCCCTATGAAGCAAGCGGCAAGGAGGGATGGGCGTGCGGGAGAAAAAGAGAACGGACAAACCGACCGCTCCGGTAATGGTGCTCCTTCTCGCGGCGCTTGTCCTCTGGGCGGCGCGGGAGCTGCTCCCGGCGGTGCTTCCGCTCCTTCTCGG